>CAYLUX010000207.1:0-3051 GCA_964386935.1 uncultured Janibacter sp. | reverse complement strand
CCGGAGGAGAGCAGCTCCTTGGAGGAGCGGATCCGGGAGAGGTTCAGGCCGGCACCGGAGCCGCCCTTGAAGATGAAGCCCTCCTCCTTGTACCAGTTCAGGATCGAGTCCATGGAGTCGTCGACGGAGAGGATGAAGCAGGCGCTGACCTGCTGCGGGCTCTTCGTGCCGACGTTGAACCAGACCGGGGAGTTGAAGCTGAAGATCTGGTGCAGCAGCGCGTAGGTCAGCTCGTGCTCGAAGATCTCGGCGTCGGTGTCGGTGGCGAAGTAGCCGTTGTCCTTGCCGGCCTTGACGTAGGTGAGGACGACGCGGTCGATGAGCTGCTTCAGGCCGGCCTCGCGCTCCGGGGACCCGACGGCCCCGCGGAAGTACTTGGTCGTCACGATCGTCGAGGCGTTCAGGGACCAGAAGTCGGGGAACTCGACGCCCCGCTGCTCGAAGATCGTCTCGCCGGTGCGCCAGTTCTGCTGGACGACGTCCCGCTTCTCCCAGGTCACCTCGTCATAGGGGTGCACACCCTCCGTGGTGTGGATGCGCTCGATCTTCAGACCCTTCTTGCGGGTCCCGCGGCGGGTGCTGGGCTTGCCGGCGGTCTCGGTCATGCTGCCTCTCCTCGATTTCGATCCGTGCTGTACGACGATCTGGTTCTTGATGCTGTCAGCAGGCACCGACAACGTTCGATGTCGGCGCCTGAGGTGGTCTAGGGACTCTCCGCGCCGGCGGACTGCTCGGCCCGCAGCAGCGCGATCGCGGCCTCGAAGTCCGCGAGCGAGTCGAAGGACTGGTAGACGCTCGCGAAGCGCAGGTAGGCGACCTCGTCGAGCTCGCGCAGCGGCGGCAGGACTGCCATCCCCACCTCGTGGGCGTCGATCTCCGCGGTGCCGAGGGCCCGGATGCTCTCCTCGACCCGCTGGGCGAGCAGCGCGAGCTGGTCCTCGGTGACCGGGCGGCCCTGGCAGGCCTTGCGCACCCCGACGAGCACCTTGGCCCGGCTGAAGGGCTCGGTCACGCCGGAGCGCTTCATCACCGACAGGCTCGCGCTCTCCAGGGTGGTGAAGCGCCGCTCGCACGACGGGCACTGGCGGCGACGCCGGATGGCGCTGCCGTCCTCGGTGGTGCGGCTGTCGATGACGCGGGAGTCGGTGTGCCGGCAGAACGGGCAGTGCACGGGCCTCTCCCTTCGCCTGTGGACGCTTCGGTGGACGAAGGGGGGACAACTCCCCTTCGCTTGTGGAGAACCGGCCTCATCCTGTGCACAATATGTGGACGAATGACATCGGTGTAACCACTAGATGTAGGGACCATTAGACGCCTCCGGCGGACCTGACGCAAGCCGTGGCGCGGATGAATTTCGTGGCGGGCGCGTTTGTGCAGGTCAGCGCCCCGACACGCTCAGCGACACGCTCGAAAGACCCACCGGAACACATCATGGGCGGACGCACGTCGGCCACCCACACCACATCTAGTGGCGGGGCGGCCGACGGCTCCCGGGCCGGGTCGGTAGCCCGGGAGGACTTGTGGGGCGCTGTCAGGAGGCGGGGACGAGCAGCTCCTGGCCCGCGTGCACGTGGGTGGACGGCAGGTCGTTGGCCAGCTGGATCCGGTTCACGGCCTCGCGGGTGGGCACGTCGGACATCTCCGCCTCCGCGATCTGGCCGAGGGTCTGACCGGGCTCGACGGTGACCTGCTGGCCGGAGCCTCCCCCGGCGAAGGCGAGCGAAGCGCCCACGACGCCCGCGGCCACGGCCGTCGTGGTGGTGATCGCCAGGCGCCCGCGGCGGGTCAGCCGCACGCGCGAGGCGGGCCGGGCGAGGACGTCCGGCCCGGTCGGGACGGAGACGAGATGCCGCGACCGGCGCGGCGCAGGGCGGCGCGGCCCCCAGGGGGTGGCGACGTGACCCGGAGTGGCGGTCAGTGCAGTCATGGTGATCCTCCTCGTGGCGGTCCCTCGAACCCGTGTTCGATAGAACGTCTGTACGATGTCTAGCACGGGCGTTCGAACAAAATCAACAACTCACTCGAACAGGTGTTTGAAATGCTCGATCGTTGGCCCTACTGTCGATGTCACCGACAAGTCGATCAGGGACCACCGACAACGCACTCCGACCACCGGGTCGGAGGCAGGCAGAGGCCCCCTGACGACATGGGAACGAAGGGTCGAGATGAGCGGCAAGGACAGCGACAACATCCACCGGCTCCCCGAGCGCGACACGGGGGACGGCCTCACCGAGCGGCAGCGCCGCGTCCTTGAGGTCATCCGCAGCGCCGTCGCCACGCGGGGCTACCCGCCGAGCCTGCGCGAGATCGGCAGCGCCGTCGGCCTGACGAGCCCCAGCTCGGTCGCCCACCAGCTCTCCTCGCTCGAGCGCAAGGGCTACCTGCGACGCGACCCGAACCGGCCCCGGGCGATCGAGGTCGTCTCCCCCGACAGCCCGGACGCCGCCACGGCGGCCATCGACTCCCTTCGCGGGGGTGCCTCGGAGGGCGATGCGGAAGTCGACCCGACCGCCTCCGGCGACCTGCGCCCGGAAGCCAGCTACGTGCCGGTCCTGGGCCAGATCGCGGCCGGCGTCCCGATCACCGCCGAGGAGAGCGTCGAGGAGGTCTTCCCGCTGCCCCGGCAGGTCGTGGGCGAGGGCTCCCTCTTCCTGCTCAAGGTCGTCGGTGATTCGATGATCGAGGCGGCCATCTGCGACGGGGACTGGGTCGTCGTGCGCCAGCAGCCGACTGCTGACAACGGCGACATCGTCGCGGCCCTGCTGGATGACGAGGCGACCGTGAAGACCTTCAAGCAGACCGGCGGACACACCTGGCTGCTCCCCCACAACCCGGCCTTCGACCCCATCGACGGCGACCACGCGACGATCCTGGGCAAGGTCACCGCCGTCCTGCGACGAGTCTGAGCCCCGCGATGCGAGGCCGCTGGGGCTGGCTGCCGACGATCCTGCTGCTCCCGGCCGCGGCCATCCTGCTGTGGATCGGCTACACCGGCGACGTGAGCAGCCTGCTGCTGGGGCTGCTCGCCCTCGCCATGGCCTGGTGGCTCGC
>CAYLUX010000206.1:1857-3100 GCA_964386935.1 uncultured Janibacter sp. | reverse complement strand
CGCCCGCAGGGCGCCGGGTCCGGGAAGCGCAGCTTGGCCACCCGGTCGGTGGCCCGCTCCCCCTCCACACCGGAGAGCATCCGCTCGGCCCGCTTGATCATCTGCTGGGCGGCGGTCGCCTTCGTCGCCTTCGCCCGCATCTTGTCGGCCTGCTCCAGCAGGGCCCCGGCCTTCTTCTGCGCGTTGGCCAGCTCCCGCTTGCGGCGCCGCTCGTCGGTCTCCCGCTGGGTCAGGTAGTTCTTCCAGCTCATGTTGTACTGGTCGATCGTCGCGCGGTTGGCGTCCAGGTGGAAGACGCGGTTGACGACGACCCCGAGCAGGTCGACGTCGTGGCTGATGATGATGAGCCCGCCCTTGTAGGCCCGCAGGTGATCGCGCAGCCAGGCGATGGAGTCCGCGTCCAGGTGGTTGGTCGGCTCGTCCAGCAACAGCGTGTCGTTCCCGGAGAAGAGGATCCGCGAGAGCTCGATACGCCGCCGCTGACCACCGGAGAGGGTCTCCAGGGTCTGGTCGAGGCGCTCCTCCTCTATGCCGAGCGCCGCGGCGATGGAGGCCGCCTCGGCCTCGGCGGCATAGCCTCCGGCGGCCTCGAACTCCTCCTGCAACCGGGCGAAGCGGGCCATGGCCCGCTCCCGCGTCGCGTCGTCGGCGCTGGCCATCCGCTGCTCCGCGGTGCGTCGCTCGGTGACGATGGTGTCGAGCCCGCGGGCGGAGAGGATGCGTTGCCGCGCGGTGACGCTCAGGTCACCGGTGCGGGGGTCCTGGGGCAGGTACCCGATGCCGCCGGAGGAGGTCACCGAGCCCGCGGCGGCCTGCCCCTGGCCGGCGAGGACCTTGGTCAGGGTGGTCTTGCCGGCGCCGTTGCGGCCCACGAGGCCGACCCGGTCCCCGGGGGCCACCCGGAAGGTCGTGTCCTCGAGCAGGACCCGCGAGCCGATGCGCAGCTCGATCCCGGTGGCTGTGATCACTTGGGTGACTTCTCCTTGCGTGCAGTGGGTGTGCGGCGGTCAAGTCTATGTCCCGCGCAGGGGTGCTCCCGAGTCGCCGGATCCCCCCCGACTCAGTCCCGCTCGAAGCGCAGCCGCACCGCCCGGGCACGGCGGGCGGCCCCCTGCAGCACCCGGAACCGGGGATCGGGCAGGTCCCACAGGGTGCGTCGCGGCAGCGACTCCAGGTGGGCCAGCGCCGGGTCCTTCAGGACCTGCTCGGCCAACCGTCGGTCGCCGCCGAGGACGAGGGCGTC
>CAYLUX010000206.1:0-1757 GCA_964386935.1 uncultured Janibacter sp. | reverse complement strand
GGTCCTTCAGGACCTGCTCGGCCAACCGTCGGTCGCCGCCGAGGACGAGGGCGTCCACGGCACCCTTCGGCAGGTGCCGGAGGGCGAGGCCGGCCACCTTCGCCACGACCGAGTCCGTTTGGTTGCCGCGCCGTCTGGCGTAGCGCTGCTGGCTCCAGCCACCGGCCTTCGTGCGGCCCTGGACGTACCCGGTGCCGCACGTGTGGGAGACCAGCTCTCCCCCGACATCACGGCCGACGGCGTGGCCACCACGGCGCACGAGGACGATCCCGATCCGGTCGTGCTCGAAGGTCTCCCCGACGACGCGCGTGCCGTCGGTCGCCGTCAGCACGACACAGCCCGGCCGGCGGACGCGCGTGGCGTCGCCGTGCCGGGCCGAGAAGCCGTCGATCCAGCGGTCGAGCCGCGCGGGGTCGACCTCGATCGCGCCGCTCACCGGGTGGGTCGCGCGATCAGATGTTGAAGCCGAGGGCGCGCAGCTGCTCGCGGCCGTCCTCGGTGATCTTGTCCGGGCCCCACGGCGGCATCCAGACCCAGTTGATCCGGGCGTCGGCGACGATGTCCACGAGGACCGAGTCGACCTGGTCCTGGATGACGTCCTGCAGCGGGCAGGCCGCGGAGGTCAGGGTCATGTCGATGAGCGCGTGGTTCTGCGGGTCGACGGTGATGCCGTAGACGAGACCGAGGTCGACGACGTTGATGCCGAGCTCCGGGTCGACGACGTCGCGCAGGGCCTCCTCCACGTCCGCAACATTGCTCGGGGTCGGTGCCTGGGCAGTCATACGGTCTCTCCTTCGGTGGTGGCGATGTCGACGCCAGCGCGGGCCAGCGCATCGGTCAGGGCCATCCAGGACAACAGGGCACATTTTACCCGCGCCGGGTACTGGGCGACACCGGCCAGGGCGACGCCGTCGCCGATCTCCTCCTCGTCGCCGGAGTCGGAGCCGCGGCTGGTGAGCATGTGCTTCATCGCCGCGCGCACCGCCATGGCCTCCTCGACGCTCTCGCCGGTGACCTCCTCGGCGAGGATCGAGGCGCTGGCGGTCGAGATCGAGCAGCCGAGCGCCTCGTAGGAGATGTCGGCGATGCGGGCGTTCTCGCCCTCGCCCTCGACGTGCACGCGCAGCGTCAGCTCGTCACCACACGTGGGGTTCACGTGGTGCACCTCGGCGTCGTAGCCGTCGCGCAGCCCGGAGCCGACCTGCCGCTTGGAGTGGTCGAGGATGAGTTCCTGGTACAGATCCATCAGGCGACTCCCTTCTCGACGCCGAAGATCGCGGGCACGGAGTCCAGGGCGTCCACGAGGACGTCGATCTCGGCGGGGGTGTTGTACACGGCCAGCGAGGCCCGCGTGGTCGCGGCGACCTTGAAGACGCGGTGCAGCGGCCAGGCGCAGTGGTGCCCCACGCGCACGGCCACGCCGTGGTCGTCGAGCACCTGGCCCACGTCGTGGGCGTGGACTCCGTCGACGACGAAGCTCACGGCCGAGCCGCGGTGGTCCATGGTCGCGGGACCGATGAGGCGCAGCCACGGGCGCTGCTCGATCTGCTCGAGCAACTTGGCGGTGAGGGCCTGCTCGTGGGCGGCGATCCGCTCGACGCCGATCTCCTGCATCCACCGCACCGCCCGGCCCAGGCCGATGGCCTGACTGGTCATCGGCACACCGGCCTCGAACTTCGTGGGCGGCGGGGCGTAGGTGCTGCCCTCCATCCGCACGATCTCGATCATCGAGCCACCGGTGAGGAAGGCGGGCATCT
>CAYLUX010000205.1:0-3102 GCA_964386935.1 uncultured Janibacter sp. | reverse complement strand
GTGCATGTCCACGCCGTCGAACTCGACGCTGCCCTCCGTCGGCTCCTCCAGCCGCATGAGCAGCCGGCCCAGCGTCGACTTGCCGCAGCCGGACTCGCCGACGATGCCGAGGGTCTCGCCCTTGTAGAGCTCGAAGTCGACGCCGTCGACCGCGCGGACGTGGCCGACCGTGCGGCGCAGCACGCCGCCCTTGATCGGGTAGTGCTTCTTCAGGCCGGTGGCCTTGAGGATGACCTCGTTCTCAGGCATCGAGCACCTCCTTGCTGAAGTGGCAGGCGGACTGCCGGTTCGGCCCCACGTCCAGCAGCTCCGGGTCGTCCGTGCGGCAGACGTCCCGCGCCAGCACGCACCGCGGGTTGAAGGCGCAGCCCTCCGGGATGCGGGTCAGGTTCGGTGGGAGGCCGCCGATCGCCGAGAGCGTCTGGCCCTTCTGGTCCAGCCGCGGGATCGACTCCAGCAGGCCCTTGGTGTAGGGGTGGGCCGGCTTGGCGTAGATGTCCTCGACATCGGCGCGCTCGACGATCCGCCCGGCGTACATGACCGCGATCCGGTCCGCGACGTCGGCGACGACACCCAGGTCGTGGGTGATGAGGATCAGGCCCATGTTGTGCTCCTCCTGCAGCTCCTGCAGGAGGGACATGATCTGGGCCTGGACCGTCACGTCCAGAGCGGTCGTCGGCTCGTCGGCGATGAGCACCTTCGGGTCGAGGGCGATCGCCATCGCGATCATGATCCGCTGGCGCATACCGCCGGAGAACTGGTGCGGGTAGGCCTTGACCCGCTCCCGGGCGGCAGGAATGTTCACCCGCTCCATGAGGCGGATGGCCTGGTCGTAGGAGTCCGAGCGGTTCATCCCCCGGTGGATGCGGAACATCTCACCGATCTGCCACCCGACCGGGAAGACCGGGTTCAGCGAGGAGAGTGCGTCCTGGAAGATCATCGAGACCCCTGGGCCCCGGCCCTTGCGGCGCTCCTCGTCCGGCATCGTCAGCAGGTCGCGACCCTGGAAGAGGACGCGCCCGCCCGTCAGGTGCGCCGGGGGCGTGTCGAGGATGCCCATGATCGCCTGCGCGGTCACGGACTTGCCCGAGCCCGACTCTCCGAGGATGGCCAGGGTCTCTCCTTCGTCGAGGGAGAAGTCGACGCCGTTGATGGCCTTGGCCACGCCCTCGCCGGTGCGGAACTCGACGTGCAGGTCATCGACCTGGAGCAGGTGCTCGCCGTCGGTCGTATCTGTGCTCATGTACTCACTCACGTGTCTCACCGCCGCTTCGGGTCGAAGGCGTCGCTGATGGCATCACCGAACATGATGAACGCCAGGACGGCCAACGAGAGGAAGAGGGCGGGGAAGAAGAGGATGTAGGGCTCGGTCCGCAGCGCGATCTGGGCGTCCGTGATCATCACGCCCCAGGAGACGGTCGGCGGGCGCAGCCCGATGCCCAGGTAGGACAGGGTCGCCTCGACGCTGATGAAGACCCCGAGGTTGATCGTGCTGACCGCGATGACCGGGGCCATCGCGTTGGGCAGGATGTGCCGCCTCGTGATCCGTAGCGGGGAGGCCCCGAGGGCACGCGCCGCCGAGACGTAGTCGTTGGGCTTGACCTGCAGCACCGAGGAGCGCATCAGTCGCATGATGCTCGGCCAGCCGAAGATCCACAGCACGAGGACGACCTGGAAGATCACCCCGAAGTAGCCCTGGATCGGGATCCCGAAGAAGGTCTCCTCCTCCTGCAGCGCGGCGAGGAAGATGATGCCGGCGAGCAGCAGCGGGATGGCGAAGAAGATGTCGCCGATCCGGCTGATGAGGGTGTCGGCCCAGCCGCCGAGGTACCCGGCGAGCAGGCCGAGGAAGCTGCCGAGGATCAGCGTCCCGAGCGCCGCGAGGACGCCGACGAGGATCGAGGCGCGGGCACCGTAGATCACCCGGCTGTAGATGTCGTAGCCCTGCCGGTCGGTCCCGAACCAGTGCGCGCCGCTCGGGTCCTGCACCGCGCGGCTGAGGACGCCGTAGTGCGGGTCCTGGTTGGTGAAGAGGGAGGGCCAGACTGCCATCAGGAGGAAGATGAGGACGAGCACGCTGGAGACCCAGAAGAGCGGGTTCTTCCGCAGCGCACGCAGCGCGTCCGCCGTCAGTGAGCGGGCGGCCACGGCGTCGTCGGCCGGACTCACCCGTGCCTCCCCCGGGGTCTCCCGCTCGGGTCCGGGCGCCTCGGTCTCGAGATCCTGCACGTTCTTCTCAGTCATGGCTGATCCTGGGGTCGAGTACGCCGTAGAGCAGGTCGACGATGAGGTTGACGATGAGGTACACGATGACCAGCGCGGTCACTGCACCCACGACGGCCATGCCGTCCCGGTTGTGGATCCCCTCGAAGATGTAGCCGCCGACGCCGTGGATGTTGAAGATGCCCTCGGTGACGATGGCGCCGCCGAGGAGGGCCCCGAAGTCGTACCCCATGAAGGTGATGACGGGGATCATCGAGTTGCGCAGCGTGTGCACCCCGATGATGCGTCCTCGACTCAGGCCCTTGGCCTTGGCGGTGCGCACGTAGTCGGACTTGCTGTTCTCACCGATGTTGCTGCGCATCAGGCGGGCGATGTAGGCCATCGACAGCGAGCCGAGCACGACTCCGGGCAGCAGCAGGCTGAAGAAGGTGGGATCCGCCCCCACCAGTGCCGGCACGATCTCGAGATTGAGCCCGAGGACGTACTGCAGCACGAAGCCGGTGACGAAGACGGGCACGGAGATGACGAAGAGGGTGCTGACGAGCACGAGGTTGTCGATGAACCCGCCCCGTCGTAGACCGGCGAGCACGCCTGCGGCGATGCCGATGACCGCCTCGATGACCAGGGCCATGATCGCGAGCTGACCGGTGACGGTGAACCGGTCCTTCAGGTCCTCGGAGACGGGGATGCCGTACTGGTTCTCGCCGAAGTCACCCTGGACCACGTTGCCCATGTACTTGCCGTACTGGACCAGGAGCGGGTCGTCGAGGTTGTACTTCTCGTTGAAGGCCGCCACGTAGGCGGGCGGGCAGGGACGTTCACCACACTTGCCGGCCGTGGGGTCCCCAGGCATGGCAAAGACCATGGCGTAGATCAGGA
>CAYLUX010000204.1:0-3116 GCA_964386935.1 uncultured Janibacter sp. | reverse complement strand
TACGACCATTGGGCACATCGGTCAACCGTGGGGGAGGATGAGGTACGTGCCTCTCCCTTCGCCCTCGAGGCCACGCCTGGCCGCCGCCATCAGCGCACTCGTCCTCGGCGGCGTCGGGATCGGGACCACCGAGTTCGTCACGATGGGGCTGCTCCCCGAGATCGCCGCGGGCATCGGGGTGTCCATCCCCACCGCCGGTCACACCATCTCCGCGTACGCGCTCGGCGTCGTCATCGGGGCCCCGACCATCGCGATCCTCGGCTCCAAGCTGCCCCGCCGCGGGCTGCTCATCGCGCTCATGGCTGTCTTCGCCGTCGCGAACGCCGCCAGCGGCCTGTCCGAGAGCTACCTGCCGCTCCTCCTCGCCCGCTTCGCCGCGGGGATCCCGCACGGTGCCTTCTTCGGCGTCGCCTCGATCGTCGCCTTCGACATGGCGGAGCAGGGCCGGGGCGGCCGGGCGGTCGGCCACATCATGCTCGGCATCCCGATCGCCAACGTCGCGGGCGTGCCGCTCGCGACCTGGCTGGGGCAGCTCGCCGGCTGGAGGTGGGCCTACTTCCTCGTCGCCGGGATCGGGCTGCTCACCGCCGTCCTGGTCCATCTGGCGGTGCCGCACCAGCCGAGGGACACCTCGGCGAGCGTGCGGCACGAGGTCGCCGCCTTCCGCGAGAAGCAGGTGTGGCTGACCATGCTCGTCGGCTCGGTGGGTTTCGGCGGGGTCTTCGCGATGTACTCCTACATCAGCCCGATCCTGCGCAACCAGACCGGCCTGCCGCCGGATGCGGTGCCGATCTACCTCTTCATCTACGGCATCGGCGGGGTCCTCGGCACGATGATCGCCGGCCGGCTCGTCGACCTCTCCGTGCTGCGCACCCTCTTCGGGTCGACCATCGCGTCCGGCCTGGCGCTCGCGCTCTTCGCGTGGGCCGCGGACTGGGCCATCCCCGCGGGCCTCGTGCTGCTCGCGATCTCGGTGGCCGTCTCCGCCTTCGTCCTCGCCCTGCAGCTGCGCCTCATGGAGGTCGCAGGGCCCGCGCGGACCCTCGGCGCCGCCGGCAACCACGCCGCGCTCAACCTGGCCAATGCCCTGGGCGCCTGGCTCGGCGGTGTGGTCCTCTCCGCCGGCTGGGGCTGGCGGGCGCCCTCCCTCGTCGGCGCGGGGCTGGCCGTGGGCGGACTGGTGCTGCTCCTCCTCTCTCTCCGGGTCCACCGACTCCGGGGGACCCTGGACTGAGCACAATGGTGCCCGTGCACCCCGACATCCGACCCGCCACACCCGCAGACCTCCCCGAGATCCTCCGGCTCGTCCACGACCTCGCGACCTACGAGCGAGAGCCGGACGCCGTCGAGGCGACCGAGGCCGACTTCGCGAAGGTCCTGTTCCCCGCGGGAGGCGAGCCGACGGCCTTCTGCCACGTGGTCGAGACCCGCGAAGGGAGCCGGCGAGGCGCCTCGAAGGGACGCGTCGTCGGGATGGCGCTGTGGTTCCTCACCTTCTCCACCTGGACCGGTCAGCAGGGGATCCACCTCGAGGACCTCTACGTCGAGCCGGAGCACCGCGGCTCCGGCCTGGGCAAGGCCCTGCTGACGCACCTCGCCCAGATCGCCGTCGAGCGCGGGTACCGCCGCGTCGAGTGGACGGTCCTGCGGTGGAACGAGCCGTCGATCGCCTTCTACGAGTCGCTCGGCGCGACCCCGCAGGAGGAGTGGGAGACCTACCGCCTCGACGGCGCCGCGCTGGCCGACCTCGGCGCCCCGGCACCTACGGTGGCCCGATGACCCGGCAGCGCAGCGTCTCCGACAGCATCGTCATCGAGGTCGACCCCCGGGTGGCGTACGACGCCGTTAGCGACGTCACCCAGATGGGCCGGTGGAGCCCGGAGAACCTCGGCGCCACCCTCGAGGTGAGCGGGCCGGTCACGGTCGGCACGTCCTTCGTCGGCCGCAACCGGCGGGGGAAGGCCACGTGGGTCACCCGGGCGACCGTGACCGCTGCCGACCCCGGCGAGCGCTTCGCCTTCCGCGTCGACCGCATCGGCGTGCGCACCCCGCGACTGACTGCGCGCAATGCCTCGTGGGAGTACCGCTTCGAGCCCGTCGAGGGCCGTGTCCTCGGGTCCCACGCTCCGCGTGGGCGGTGCGACGGAGCGGGTCCCACGCGCCGCGTGGGCGCCTCGAAGGGCACCCGGGTCACCGAGACGTGGACGGACGACCGCCCGTGGCCGGACGTCGTGGCCCGCACCTTCGACGCGGTCGTCACCGGCGGGCAGACCTTCGCGCGCTTCCAGGAGAAGAACATCCGGCGCACTCTCGCCCGGCTCAGGAGCGAGCTCGAGACGGGCTGAACGCGCCCGCGCACTCCACCCGCCCGGCAACTGACGCGATCATGGTGCGGAACCACTTCTCACGCACTGCGCGTCCGGTGCCATGATGGGCCCACCGTTACCGCAGCTAGGAGGACCTCCGGTGATCCAGTACGTCCACATGTTCAGCGAGGGCGATCGCGACCAGAAGGACCTCCTCGGCGGGAAGGGGGCCAACCTCGCCGAGATGGTGAAGCTGGGCCTGCCCGTGCCGCCGGGGTTCACCATCACCACCGACGCCTGCCGGGCCTACCTCAGCGAGGGCCAGGTGCCGCCGGAGGTCCGGGTCGAGGTCACCCAGCGGCTGCGGGACGTCGAGGACCTCATCGGACGCCAGCTCGGTGACTACGAGGAGCCGCTGCTGCTCTCGGTGCGCTCCGGGGCGAAGTTCTCCATGCCCGGGATGATGGACACGGTGCTCAACGTCGGCCTCAACGACGACAGCGTCGAGGCACTGGCGCGCTTCGCCAGCGACGAGCGCTTCGCGTGGGACTCCTACCGGCGGCTGATCCAGATGTTCGGCAAGACCGTGCTCGACATCGACGGCGAGCTCTTCTCGGCGATCCTGGACCGGGCCGAGGAGGCCGCCGGCGCGAGGACCGAGGTGGGCCTGGACGCGGACGACCTCAAGAAGGTCGTCGCCGAGTTCAAGGAGCTCGTGCTCAAGGAGACCGGCTCCCCCTTCCCGCAGACCCCGCGCAAGCAGGTCGACATGGCCATCGAGGCGGTCTTCCGGTCCTGGAACACCGAGCG
>CAYLUX010000203.1:0-3122 GCA_964386935.1 uncultured Janibacter sp. | reverse complement strand
CGCCCCACGAGCGCCGAGCTGGCGATGTACTCGGTCATGTGGTCCGAGCACTGCTCCTACAAGTCGAGCAAGGTCCACCTGAAGCGCTTCGGCGACCTCCCGAGCGAGACCCCGCTCGGCAAGACCCTCGCCGGCATCGGTGAGAACGCCGGCGTCATCGACATCGGTCAGGGCTGGGCGGTGACCTTCAAGGTCGAGTCCCACAACCACCCCAGCTACGTCGAGCCCTACCAGGGTGCGGCCACCGGCATCGGCGGGATCGTCCGCGACATCATGGCGATGGGCGCCCGCCCGGTCGCGGTGATGGATCCCCTTCGCTTCGGTGCCATCGACCACCCGGACACCGCCCGCGTGCTGCCCGGCGTCGTCTCGGGCATCGGCGGCTACGGCAACTCCCTGGGCCTGCCCAACATCGGCGGCGAGGTCGTCTTCGACGACTGCTACCAGGGCAACCCGCTGGTCAACGCACTGTGCGTCGGCTCCCTTCGCCACGGGGACCTGCACCTGGCCAACGCCTCCGGCACCGGCAACAAGGTGATCCTCTTCGGCGCCAAGACCGGCGGCGACGGCATCGGCGGCGTCTCCGTGCTCGCCTCCGAGACCTTCGACGAAGGGGGACCGACGAAGCGCCCCGCCGTGCAGGTCGGCGACCCCTTCGCTGAGAAGGTCCTCATCGAGTGCTGCCTCGACCTCTATGGCGCCGGTGTCGTCGAGGGCATCCAGGACCTCGGTGGCGGTGGCCTCTCGTGCGCCACCTCGGAGCTCGCCTCCGCCGGCGACGGCGGCATGCACGTCGAGCTCGACCGCGTCCCGCTGCGCGACTCCACTCTCTCCCCCGAGGAGATCCTCATGTCGGAGTCCCAGGAGCGGATGATGGCGGTCGTCGCGCCCGAGAAGCTGGATGACTTCCTCGCGATCACCGACCGGTGGGACGTCGAGGCCGCCGTGCTCGGCGAGGTCACCGACGGTGACAACCTCGTCATCACCTGGCACGGCGAGACGATCGTCGACGTCGAGCCGGGCACCGTCGCCCACGACGGCCCCGTCTACGAGCGGCCCTACGCCCGGCCGGAGTGGCTCGACGCCATGCAGGCCGACACCACCGTCGGCCTGCCGCGGCCGCAGGACCTGCGCACCACGCTGCTGGATCTGCTCGCCTCGCCCAACCTGTGCGACAAGTCCTGGGTGACGAACCAGTACGACCGCTACGTGCGTGGCAACACCCGGCGCGCGATGCCGCACGACTCCGGTGTCGTGCGGATCGACGAGGAGACCGGCCTCGGCGTCGCGCTCGCCACCGACTGCAACGGCCGCTTCGGCACCCTCGACCCGTACGCGGGTGCGCAGCTGGCCCTGGCCGAGTCCTACCGCAACGTCGCCACCTCGGGGGCGCTGCCGCTGGCCGTGACCGACTGCCTGAACTTCGGCTCGCCGGAGGACCCGGGCGTCACGTGGCAGTTCGAGCGCGCCGTCGCCGGGCTCTTCGACGCCTGCCTCGAGCTGGGCATCCCCGTCACGGGCGGCAACGTCTCCTTCTACAACCAGACCGGGCAGACCCCGATCCACCCGACGCCCGTCGTCGGGGTCCTCGGGGTTCTCGACGACGTCGCCGCCTCGGTCGCCTCCGGCTTCGAGCACCCCGGCGAGACGATCGTCCTGCTCGGGCAGACCCGGGAGGAGCTCGACGGCGGCGAGTGGGCGCACGCGCTGCACGGTCACCTCGGCGGCACCCCGCCGCAGGTCGACCTGGCCGCGGAGAAGGCGCTCGCCGAGCTCTTCGTCGAGGCGGCCCGACGCGGTCTGCTCACCAGCTCCCACGACCTGTCCGACGGTGGCCTGGCGATCGCGCTGGCCGAGTCGGTGCTGCAGGGCGGCACGGGTGCGGCGATCGACCTGCAGCCGGTGCTGGACCGCGACGGGGTCGACGTCTTCACCGCGCTGTACTCCGAGTCCACCGCCCGGGCGGTCGTCACCGTCCACGACGAGGACCTGCCGACACTGGTCGGGGTCGCGGAGAGCCACGGCGTGCCGCTGGCGAAGCTCGGCCGCACCGACGGCACCGCGCTGCGGGTGGGCGACGCCCTCGAGGTCGAGCTGGCGGACATGCGGGAGGCCCACGGCGGCACCATGCGTCGGTACTTCGGCTGATGGGGGCCTCCGGCCGGCTGGTGCTCTTCGACTGCGACGGAGTGCTCGTCGACAGCGAGAGCCTCAATGTGCGCACGTGGACGGCGATGATGCGTGACGCCGGGGTGGACTTCACCGAGCAGGACGCCGTGGACCACTTCGTCGGCCGGGCCTACGCCGACGGCCGGGCCACGATCACCGAGCTCACCGGGGCGGTCCCGGACCCGGAGTGGGAGCGGACCTGGCGAAGGGAGTTCGCCCGCAGCCACGAGCAGCTGGAGCCGATCCCCGGGGCCCGGGAGGCAGTGCTGGCCGTCCAGGACCTCGGGCACGAGATCGCGGTCGCCTCCGGCTCGCTGTGGCAGGTCATCGGTACGAAGCTGGACCGCACCGGGCTGCTCGACCTCTTCCCGGAGGAGGTGCGCTTCAGCGCCGAGCAGGTCGACCGGGGCAAGCCCGCGCCCGATGTCTTCCTGCTCGCCGCGGATCGCCTCGGGTACGCCCCCGATCAGTGCCTCGTCGTCGAGGACAGCCGCGCGGGAGTCGATGCCGCCCGCGCCGCCGGCATGACGGTGGTCGGCTACCACAGCGAGCTCACCCCGGAGGGCTGGCTGGATGAAGCCGACGCGGTCATCACCGACATGGCCGACCTGCCCTCGGCGCTCGCCCGGCTCACGCGCTGAGGCCGGGCGACCCCTTCGCCTCGGGTGGCGAAGGGGGCCTCAGAGCACCTTGGAGAGGAAGTCTCGGGTGCGCGACTCCTGCGGGTTCGCGAGGACCTCGCGCGGGTCACCCTGCTCGACGACGACGCCTCCGTCCATGAAGACGAGACGGTCGCCGACCTCGCGGGCGAAGCCCATCTCGTGGGTGACGACCATCATCGTCATGCCCTCGTTGGCGAGGGTGCGCATGACATCGAGGACGTCGCCGACGAGCTCGGGGTCCAGGGCGGACGTCGGCTCGTCGAAGAGCATCATGTCCGGGTCCATCGACAG
>CAYLUX010000202.1:0-3132 GCA_964386935.1 uncultured Janibacter sp. | reverse complement strand
GTGAGCGAGCTGGTCCAGCACACGGTGCTGCCGCGACGCTCCGGCGACCCGCTCGACGTCCTCGCCGACCTCGTGGGCGTCGGGGTCGCGGTCCTCTGGGTAGAATGGTTCGTTCGGCGACCACGACGTCGCCACCCGAGAAGCTCGCACTGACCGCTCGACCCTCCGTGTCGCCCGCGCAGACCCCGTGTGGGCTTGCCTTCCCCGCGAGAGAGACGAGCTGCCCCGTGCCGCCCAAGAAGAAGAAATCCCGTTGGACCGCTGCCCAGAAGGCGGAGGCCCGCAAGCGTCGCGCGCGTGCCGCCTCCGCTCCCAAGGGGAAGCGATCCACCCCGCGTCCCGAGCGTGAGGACCGCCGCCGTTCCCAGCAGCGTCGTCCCCGCGCCGACGAGCGCGGTCCCCGCCGTGACGGGGAGCAGCGTCGTCCCCGCGCCGACGAGCGTGGACCCCGCCGCGATGGGGAGCAGCGTCGTCCCCGCCGCGACGAGCGTGGTCCCCGCCGGGAGGAGCGCGCCCCCCGGCGCGCACCGGTGGCACCGGATCCCGAGGAGCAGCGCAAGGCCGCCGACACCTGGACCAAGGCCGAACGACGCCGCCCCGCCGAGCCGGTCACCGTGACCGCGGACAACGGTTTCGCCGCCCTGGGCGTCCCGCCGGTGCTCGTCGAGCGTCTCGCGCGGGACGGGATCACCGCCCCCTTCGCCATCCAGGAGGCGGCGATCCCGGACGCCCTGGCCGGCAAGGACGTGCTCGGCCGCGGCCGGACCGGATCGGGCAAGACCCTCGCCTTCGGGCTGCCGGTGCTGGCGCGCCTGACCGGTGGCCGCTCGGCACGCCGCGCACCGCGGGCGCTCGTGCTCGTGCCCACCCGGGAGCTGGCCATGCAGGTCAGCGACGCCCTGGAGCCGCTGGCCCACGTCAGCGGGATCCGGCACAAGCTCATCGCCGGTGGGCTGTCCTACACCGGCCAGATCGGTGCCCTGGACAAGGGCGTCGACCTGCTCGTCGCGACCCCGGGACGCCTCGTGGACCTGCTGGACCGCGGGGCCCTCACCCTCGGTGACATCGAGGTGGCGGTCCTCGACGAGGCCGACCACATGGCCGACATGGGCTTCCTCCCCTCCGTCACGCGCATCCTCGACGAGTGCGCGCCGGGCGGGCAGCGGCTGCTCTTCTCCGCGACCCTGGACCGCGGCGTCGGCGACCTCGTCGAGACCTACCTGAGCGATCCGGTCACCCACAGCACCGACGACGCGACCGCGAGCGTGACGACGATGGAGCACCACCTGCTCCTCATCGACCCGCAGCACAAGAAGGAGCTCACCGCGCGGATCGCCTCCCGGCCCGGCCGCACGGTGCTCTTCGCGCGCACCAAGCTCGGCTCCGAGCGGATCGCCCGCCAGCTGCGCGAGTCCGGCGTGCACGCCGCCGCGCTGCACGGCGGGCTGACCCAGTCGGTGCGCAACAAGGTGATCGGCGCCTTCCGCACCGGCCGGATCCCGGTCCTCGTGGCCACGGACGTCGCCGCGCGCGGCATCCACGTCGACGACGTCTCGCTCGTCCTGCAGATCGACCCGCCCGCGGACCACAAGGACTACCTGCACCGGGCCGGCCGCACCGCCCGGGCGGGCCACGAAGGGGCCGTGGTCACCCTCGTGCTGCCGCACCAGCGCAGGGAGGTCACCCGGATGGCCGAGTTGGCGGGCATCGAGGCACGCCCGAGCAAGGCCGCCCCCGGTGACCCCGTGCTGCAGGACCTCGGCGCCCGGGAGCCGAGTGGTGAGCCGGTCGACGAGCGCGAGTTCAAGTCGCTCGTCGACCCCAAGCCCGCCAGGCGAGCGCACGGTGGCCGAAACGGTGGCCGGGGACCCCGGGATCGCGGTGGTGACCGCCGGCGCAAGGGCCAGGCACCCCTCCGCGGGGGACGACCCCGTCAGGGTGCGCAGCGGGACTGAGCCCGTCCGCGAACTAGGCTCAGGGGTATGGAGTCATCCCTTGCGGGCAAGCTGCTCGTCGCGACGCCTGAGCTGACCGATGACCTCTTCGCGCGCAGCGTGATCCTCGTGCTCCAGCACGACGAGGAGACCGCCGAGGGTGTGGTGCTCAACCGCCCCCTCGACGCCTCGATCGACGACGTGCTGCCCGGGTGGCAGGAGGGGGCGACCCAGCCTGCCCGCGTCTTCCAGGGCGGCCCGGTGCAGCTGGACTCGGCGATCGGGCTGGTCGGCATGCCCGGGGACACCTCGCCGCCGCCGGGGGTCAAGCGGCTGTTCGGCGCCATCGCGCTCGTGGACCTGGACGCGCCGCAGGAGATCATCCGGCCCGAGGTGAGCGCGCTGCGCATCTTCGCCGGCTACTCCGGCTGGAGCGCCGAGCAGCTCGCCGACGAGCGCCGTGCCGGCGGCTGGTACGTCGTGGAGGCCGAGCTCGGGGACGTCTTCGACGGGGAGCCGGCCACGCTCTGGCGGCGGGTGCTGCGCCGGCAGGACGGCCCCCTTCGCTGGGTCTCGACCTACCCCTCGGACCCGGATCTGAACTGACCTCTCGAGACCTAGGATGGGCCCATGACCACGCCGGCCGACCCGAACGACCCCAACGCACCGCTGCCGATGCCCGACGGGCCGGGCACCTCTACGGCGGTCCTCGAGCGCACCGAACCGGAGACCCAGGAGGTCGAGCCGGGGGACCACGAGCGCTTCAGCCACTACGTGCGCAAGGAGAAGATCCTCGAGAGCGCGATGTCCGGTGACCCGGTGCGGGCGCTCTGCGGCAAGATCTGGGTGCCCGGGCGGGACCCGGAGAAGTTCCCGGTCTGCCCCATCTGCAAGGAGATCTACGACGGACTCCGCGACCCGCAGGACGGGGAGGACTGAGTGCAGGAGCCCTTCTACCGGCAGCTGGGGGAGCACCGCTTCGAGTCCCTTCCTCCGACCGCCGGCCCGTGGAGCCCGCACGCCCAGCACGCCGGACCCCCTTCCGCGCTGCTCGCCCGCGCGATCATGGCGCACGAGCACCGCCCGGAGATGCGCCTGTCCGACTTCCGGCTGGACATCCTCGGCCCGATCCCGCTCGCCCCGCTCGACATCGAGGTCCGCACCGTGCGCGGTGGCCGGTCGATGGAGCTCCTCGAGG
>CAYLUX010000201.1:0-3151 GCA_964386935.1 uncultured Janibacter sp. | reverse complement strand
CCGGCGCTGGGTCAGCACGGCGTCAACATCATGGAGTTCGTCAAGGCGTACAACGACGCCACGGCGGACATGCGCGGCAACGTCGTCCCCGTGGAGATCACGGTCTACGAGGACCGCTCCTTCACCTTCATCACGAAGACCCCGCCGGCCGCGCAGCTGATCAAGAAGGCTGCTGGTGTGAAGAAGGCCTCCGGCGAGCCGCACAAGACCAAGGTCGGCAAGATCTCCAAGGACCAGATCCGCGAGATCGCCGAGACCAAGATGCCCGACCTGAACTCCCACGACCTCGATGCCGCGATGAAGACCATCGCCGGCACCGCACGTCAGATGGGTATCGAGACCGAGCTCTGAGCAGCCCGGCGACGACCGTGGGAGGGCCAGCGCTGGCCCGCACCACGACTCCACCACACCAAGGAGCACCATGAAGCGCAGCAAGACCTACCGCAACGCGGCAGAGAAGATCAACGAGGACCTCAGCTACGCGCCGCTCGAGGCCGTCCGCCTCGGCAAGCAGTCCGCCCGCACCACCTACGACGAGACCGTCGAGGTCGTCTTCCGCCTCGGCATCGACCCGCGCAAGGCCGACCAGATGGTCCGTGGCACGGTCAACCTGCCCCACGGCACCGGTAAGACCGCCCGCGTCCTCGTCTTCGCCAACGGCGACAAGGCCGACGCCGCCGTCGCGGCCGGGGCCGACTTCGTCGGGTCCGACGACATGCTCGAGAAGGTCCAGGGCGGCTGGCTCGACTTCGACGCCGTCGTGGCCACCCCCGACCTGATGGGCAAGGTCGGTCGCCTCGGCAAGGTGCTGGGTCCCCGCGGCCTGATGCCGAACCCGAAGACCGGCACCGTCACGATGGACACGGCCAAGGCCGTCTCCGACATCAAGGGCGGCAAGATCGAGTTCCGCAACGACAAGCACGCCAACCTGCACTTCATCATCGGCAAGGCGAGCTTCGACGAGAAGGCGCTGGTGGAGAACTACCAGGCCGCCCTCGACGAGATCCTGCGGCTCAAGCCCTCCGCCGCCAAGGGCGCCTACATCACCAAGGGCACCCTGAGCACGACGATGGGCCCGGGCATCCCGCTCGACACCTCCCGCACGAAGAACCTCCTCGAGGAGTCCGCGCCGGTCGAGGCCGTCGCGGCGGAGTGAACCACCACGGGTGAGCCGCCAGCGGCCGCCCACGAAGGGGGTGCCGGTCCCGAAGGGGGCCGGTGCCCCCTTCGCCCGTCCCCGGCGCCGACCCAGCCGGTGTCGACGCGACGGTCAGGAACCGCCCAGACACGATCGCCAGACTGACCGGGTACGGCTGCCCAGCGGCCATCCACGACGAAAAGGACGATTTCGACGATGAAGAGGACGACGACCGCGACCATCATCGGCGCGGCGACGGCCATCGCGCTCGCAGCGTGCAGCTCCGGCGGTGCCAGCGAGGGCGACACCGTGAAGCTGAACTCGCTGAGCAAGGACGTCAACTCCGCGATGAAGGACGCCGGCAGCGGGACGATGAAGGTCAAGTCCACCGGTGTCCAGCTCGACGGGGACTTCGAGCTCGGCAAGAAGGAGGCCGCCAGCATCTCCGGCAAGACCGGCGGCCAGGACCTCGACATCCGGATGGTCGACGGCACCCAATACCTCAAGGCGCCCTCGCCCCAGGTCACCCAGAAGGGCAAGTCCTGGATCAAGGCCGACACCGAGGCCAAGGACCCGCAGGAGAAGCAGCTGGCCACCTCGATGCAGGCCATGATCGACCTGCGCGACCCGCTCGCCTCGATCCAGGGCGCCGGCGACGTGGACGCCGAGGTGACCAAGGTCGAGGACGGCAAGACGACCTACGAGATCAAGCTGTCCAAGAAGCAGATGGGCAAGGCGCTGCAGCACCAGGCCAAGGAGTCCGGCAACGAGCAGGGTGCGGCGATGGCCGCCCAGCAGGCGCAGAAGACCACGACGACGCTCGTGGTCGACGACGACCAGCGCCCGGTGAAGGCCACGACCAAGGCCGGCAAGGCCTCGCTGGACGTCACCTACTCCGGGTGGGGCGACGACGTCTCCGTCAAGGCCCCGCCGAAGGACAAGGTCGGGACGCTCAAGGTCCCGAAGCAGCCGACCGGAGGCGCTGCCCCGCAGGGGGGCTCGAGCTCCTCGCAGTGACGGCCACGGGCCGCCGCCCCCGTTTTGACCAGCGGGGGCGGCGGCCCGTATCGTTGCCCACGACCATTGACCGCCGGTTGTCGTGCTCACCATCGAGGACGACCGAAGGTTCCGCGAGATGCGGGCGACCAGCGCAGGCCTTCGAGATCGTGCCCGCCCCTGTGGCGTGCCCTGGAGTCCCGTGCCTGCGCCGGGGCTCCTTTTTCGTGGGCCGGGGCCCGGCGGACCACACGAGAAGGGAGGCCCGCATGGCGACTGCCGAGAAGGACGCCGTCATCGCCGAGCTGACGGAGAAGTTCCGCAGCTCCAGCGCGGCCGTTCTCACGGAGTACCGCGGCCTGACCGTGGCCCAGCTCGCCGAGCTGCGCAAGAACCTCCGTGGCAACGCCACCTACTCCGTGGTGAAGAACACGCTGACCCAGCGTGCCGCGAAGGAGGCGGGCGTCGAGTCCGCCTTCGAGGGGCAGTTCGTCGGGCCGAACGCGCTCGTCTTCGTCGAGGACGAGGGCGACCCGGTCGAGACCGCCAAGGGCCTGCGCGACTTCGCCAAGGACCACCCCCTCCTGGTGATCAAGGGTGGGATCCTCGACGGGAACCCGCTCTCGCCGGAGGACATCGAGAAGCTCGCGAAGCTCGAGTCGCGCGAGGTTCTCCTGGGCAAGCTTGCCGGCGCCATGAAGGCGCAGCTCACGCAGGCCGCCCAGCTGTTCAACGCTCCGCTGTCGCAGACCGCTCGGGTCGTCGACGCGCTGCGTACCAAGGTCGAGGAGGAGGGCCCGGTCGCGACCGAGGCTCCCGAGGCGGCCACCGAGACCACCCCCGAGGGTGGCGACGAGGCCTGAGCCCATCGGGTTCGGCCACATCCCAAACACGCCACTCACGGCACAGCAAGAAAGGACGCCCATCATGGCGAAGCTCAGCAACGACGAGCTCCTTGAGGTCTTCAAGGAGATGACCCTGATCGAGCTCTCCGAGTTCGTGAAGCAGTTCGAGGAG
>CAYLUX010000200.1:0-3205 GCA_964386935.1 uncultured Janibacter sp. | reverse complement strand
GGTCCCATTCCGAACCCGGAAGCTAAGCCCTTCAGCGCCGATGGTACTGCACCGGGGACGGTGTGGGAGAGTAGGACGCAGCCGGACAACCATTCACAACTAGGCCCCCGTCGTGTCGACGGGGGCCTAGTTGCGTGCTGGGGGCAAACCCCCTTCGCGCCGCAGTAGAGAAGGGCGGGCCCGACTCCACCAGGAGCCGGGCCCGCCCTGCTGTGTTGTTGATCAGTCGTCGGCGGGTGCGTTCGCCCCCTTCTGGATCATGTCCATGACGCTCGAGTCGGCGAGGGTGGTCACGTCCCCGACCTCACGGTTCTCGGCGACGTCCTTGAGCAGTCGGCGCATGATCTTGCCGGAGCGCGTCTTGGGCAGCTCGGAGACGATCATGATCGAGCGCGGCTTGGCGATCGGGCCGATCTCCTTCGCGACGTGGTCACGCAGCTCCTGGACGAGGGCGTCGCCCTCGGCGGTCTGGTCCGCCGCGGTCGAGGCGTCCTCCCGCAGGATGACGAAGGCCTCGACGGCCTGGCCGGTCGTCTCGTCCGTGGCGCCGACGACGGCCGCCTCCGCCACCTTGGAGTGGTGCACGAGGGCGGATTCGATCTCGGCGGTGGAGAGCCGGTGGCCGGAGACGTTCATGACGTCGTCCACGCGGCCGAGGATCCAGATGTTGCCCTTCTCGTCGTACTTGGCGCCGTCGCCGGCGAAGTACTTGTCGGGCCCGAAGCGGCTCCAGTACGTGTCCTTGTAGCGCTGCGGGTCCTTCCACACCCCACGCAGCATGGCCGGCCACGGCTTGGTGAGGACGAGGTATCCCACCGCGTCCGTGTCGGTGAGTCGGTTGCCCTCGTCGTCGAGGACCTCGGCGTGGATGCCCGGGATGGGCCCCTGGGAGCTGCCCGGCTCGAGGGTGGTGACCCCGGGGAGCGGGGAGTTCATGATGGCCCCGGTCTCGGTCTGCCACCAGGTGTCGACGATCGGGGCCGTGCCGCCGCCGATGTGCTCCTGGTACCAGCGCCAGGCCTCGGGGTTGATCGGCTCACCGACGGACCCGAGGACGCGCAGCGAGGAGAGGTCGTACTTCGCCGGGATCTCCGGGCCCCACTTCATGAAGGTGCGGATCGCGGTGGGGGCCGTGTAGAGGATGGAGACCTTGTACTTCTCCACGATCTCCCAGAAGATCCCCTGGTGCGGGCTGTCGGGGGTGCCCTCGAAGACGATCTGCGAGGCGCCGAGCGCCATCGGCCCGTAGACGATGTAGCTGTGGCCGGTGACCCAGCCGATGTCGGCGGTGCACCAGTAGACGTCGCTCTCGGGGTGCACGTCGTGCACGACCGCATTGGTGTAGGCGCACTGGGTGAGGTAGCCCCCGGACGTGTGCAGGATGCCCTTCGGCTTTCCGGTCGTGCCGGAGGTGTAGAGCAGGAACAGCGGGTGCTCGCTGTCCATGGGCTGGGCCTCATGGGTCTCGGCCGCCGGGGTGACGACGTCCTCCCACCACTGGTCGCGCCCCTCGTGCCAGTCGACCTCGATCCCGGTGCGCTTGACGACGAGCACCTTCTCGGCGGTGCTGCCCTCGACCGCCTCGTCGACGGCCTTCTTCAGCGGCATCGCCTTGCCCTTGCGGAACTGGCCGTCGCTCGTGAGGACGATCTTGGCCTCGGCGTCGTTGATGCGGGTGCGCAGGGCGTCCGCGGAGAAGCCGGCGAAGACCAGCGAGTGCGGCGCTCCCAGGCGGGCGCAGGCGAGCATCGCGAAGATGGTCTCGGGGATCATCTGCATGTAGATCGCGACCCGGTCGCCCTTCTCGACACCGAGCGAGGCGAGACCGTTGGCGGCCTTGGCGACCTCACGCTGCATCTCGGCATACGTGATGTCGCGGTCGTCCTCGCCGTTCGCGGAGACGAAGTGGATCGCCACCCGGTCACCGTTGCCGGCCTCGACGTGCCGGTCCACGCAGTTGTACGCGACGTTGAGCTCGCCGCCGTCGAACCACTTGGCGAAGGGGGCGTCGCTCCAGTCGAGCGTGGTCTCGAAGTCCTTGCTCCAGGTGACGTACTCCCTGGCCCGAGCGGCCCAGAAGGCCTCGTGGTCAGCGGCTGCTTCGTCGTAGAGCTCGGCCTTCCCGACGGCCTGCTTCGCGAACTCGGGACTCGGGCTGTATTCCGACACATGTCCTCCTCGTCGACTGCCGCGCCGGGGCCGGCGCGTGGTTCAGGTCTCACCCTGCCCCGCCTGCCGGCGGCGCACAAGCGCAGCTGAGGGTGACTCGCCGGACGCGCCGCTGGCCGCGGTCAGCGGTAGCCGCCGGACGTGGGGGAGGAGCCCCCTTCGCCTCGGTGGTGGTCACCCTGACCAGGGAATTGCACAGGACCTGCGTCCTGGGCTGGGCAGGGTGACCAGCGATCGGGGAGACGCTCGCCATGGCTGTCCAGTGGTGTCACGCTTGAGGTGACAGCGGCCACAACGACGTGGCCCCAGGAGGTTCACGATGTTCACAGAGGGACAGCTCTACTCCCCGGTGACCACCCGGGAGGACGGGACCGTCCAGGTCCACCTTGCCGACACCCACCCCGGCAAGGACGACCCGGAGTACCTGGAGCGCCGCGCGGCGATCGCCGCCGCGGCCCTGGCGTGGGACCGGGCCGGCGGAGCACCCGTGCCGACGATCGAGTACACCGAGAGCGAGCACGAGGTGTGGCGTCGCGTCAGCGCCGAGCTGGGCCCCTTGCACGAGCAGCACGCCCACAGTGCCTACGTCGCCGGCAAGGAGCGTCTCGGCCTGCCGACCGACCACGTCCCGCAGCTGCACGAGGTCAGCGAGCGTCTCGTGCCGCTCACCGGGTGGACCTACGTGGCCGCACCAGGACTGGTCCCGCTGCGTGACTTCTACGCCGACCTCGCCGCCCGGACCTTCAACTCCACCCAGTACCTGCGCCACGCCTCGGAGCCGCTCTACACGCCCGAGCCGGACATCATCCACGAGGTGATCGGTCACGCGAACCAGCTCGCCGCCCCCCGCTTCGCGGCGATCGTGGAGGCCGCAGGGCAGGCCTCGCTGCGGTGCCGCACCGAGGAGGCGATGCAGTTCGTCGCCGACGTCTTCTGGTTCTCCATCGAGTTCGGTGTCATGTACGAAGGCGGTGACCTGCGGGCCTACGGCGCGGGCATCCTCTCCAGCTACGGGGAGATGCAGGAGTACGGCCGG
>CAYLUX010000199.1:0-3217 GCA_964386935.1 uncultured Janibacter sp. | reverse complement strand
GACATCACCTGCAGCGAGGACCCGAGCACGAGCAGGCTCGGGGCGGCATCGACGAGGTCGAAGCAGTGGCGCACGAGCGGCTTGGCCACCGCTCCCCCGAAGAAGACGACGTCGGGCTTGAGGGTGTCCGCGCCGCAGGCCGTGCACACCGGCGCGACGAACCGCTCGACGTCCACGTCATCGAGCCGCACGTCGCCGTCGGGCCGGATCTCGTCGCTGTCGGCGTCGAAGCCGGGGTTCTCCGCGGCCATCCGGGCATCCAGGCTCGGACGGTCCACCCGCGACCCGCACGTGAGGCAGACGACGTCGACCAGGCTCCCGTGCAGCTCGACCACGTCCCGGGTGCCGGCGGCCTGGTGCAGCCCGTCGACGTTCTGGGTGATCACCGGCCCCACGGCGCCGCGCTCCTGCAACCGCGTCACGAGGTGGTGGGCCTCGTTGGGGCGGGCGGCGTGGAAGCGGCGCCAGCCGACGAAGCTGCGCGCCCAGTACCGCTGCCGCGCCCCGCTTGAGGCGACGAACTCCGAGAGGTGCATCGGCGTGACCTTGCGGGTGCCGTCCGGGCCGCGGTAGTCGGGGATGCCGGAATCCGTGGAGATCCCGGCGCCGGTCAGCACGAGCGCCGGCCCGTCGGAGAGCATCCGGGCAAGTTCCTCGATCACCGCACCAGTATGCGACGAACGGGCCATACCATGGCCCCATGATCGACGCCGCTGGGCTGCGCGTGATGCGGGCCATCGCCGAGGAGGGCAGCTTCACGGCCGCTGCCCTCTCCCTCGGGTACTCTCAGCCGGCCGTGTCCCAGATGGTCAAGCGTCTGGAGCAGCGCACCGGCACCGTGCTCGTCGAGAAGGCCGGGCGCAGCGTGCGCCTCACCGAGGCCGGCGCCGTGCTGGCCCGGCACGCCGCACCGGTGCTCGCGGCCCTGGACGCCGCCGAGGACGAGGTCGCCGCCATCGCCGGACTGCGGGCCGGGCGGGTGCGCCTCATGGCCTTCCCCTCCTCCTCGGTCACCCTCGTCCCCCGGGCCCTGGCGGCGGTGCGAAGGGAGCACCCTCACCTGTCCGTCCAGTTCGCCGAGGCCGAGCCGCCGGAGTCCATCGCGGCGCTGCGCTCCGGGGAGGTCGACCTGGCGGTCGCCTTCGCCTACGACGGGGAGGACCTGGCCCGCGGGGAGGACCTCGACGGCTTCGCCGTGCACCCGCTCCTCGAGGAGGAGGTCGGGGTCGCGCTGCCGAAGGACCACCCGCTGGCCGGCTCCGAGACCGTCGCCATGACCGACCTCACCGACGAGGACTGGATCGCCGGGTGCGCCCGCTGTCGGGGCCACCTGCTCAAGATCGCCCACGACGCGGGTTTCGCGCCGAAGGTCGCCTTCGAGACCGAGGACTACGTCGCGGTGCAGGGTTTCGTCGCCGCAGGCCTCGGGGTCGCGCTCATCCCCGACCTCATCAAGGAGGCCACGTCCAACCCCGATGTCGTCATCCGCCCGCTCGCCCCGAGCACCCATCGCCGTATCCACGTCGTGACGACCGATGACCTCCTCAAGGTCCCCGCGGTCGCGGCGACCATCGACGCGCTGGACGAGGTCGCCCGCCAGCAGCACTGAGCCACGAGCTGACCGACGGGCTCACCCCGAGGTCACCACGACCGGTCCGTCGAGCACCGCGACATCACCATCACGGTCGGTGCGGGCGAGACGGTCGGTGTGCGAGTGCGCCCAGGAGATCGCCGCGGACGTCGGGTGGCCGTAGTCGTTGTCCTCACCGACGCTGATGATCGAGACCGGCGCGGCCAGCTCGTCCATGAAGTCCTCGTCGAGGTTGCTCGACCCGTGGTGGGGCATCTTGACCACGTCCAGGCCCTCGATCGCCGTGGCCGCCTCCGGATCGCGGCGCAGCCAGAGCAGCATCGCGTGGGCGGCCTCGTGCTCGACGTCGCCGAGGAGCAGGGCATCGACCGTCCCGATCCGCACGCGGAGCACGATGCTGGCGTTGTTCGCCGCCGAGCCACCCGCGATCTCCCGGGAGGGCCACCACGCACGGGCGCTCAGCTCGCCCGTGCCCAGCCGGTCCCCCGCCGTGAGGGTCTGCACCGGGATCCCCCGCTCGTCCGCCACGGCGCGGACCCACTCCGCCCCGTCCGCCGGCTCCGCCACTGGAGTGACGAGGATGCGGCCGACCTCGCGACCCTCGATCGCGTCGTCCAGTCCACCGACGTGGTCGGCGTGGAAGTGCGTGAGTACGACCGCGTCGAGGGTGCGCACCCCGAGGCGGCGCAGGCAGGAGCCGACACCACCGTCCGGTGGGCCGACGTCGACGAGGACGGCCCGGCCGGGGCCGGAGGCGAGCACCAGCGCATCTCCCTGACCGACGTCGCAGGCGATGAGGCGCCAGCCCTCGGGCGGCCACACGAGCACCCGGTCGGGCACGGCCCCCACCGTCACCACGGCCACGAGCACGCAGGCGAGCAACGGGCTGGCCCGGGAGCGCCCGAGCAACCACGGCCCGCCGAGCAGCGCCAGCACGCTGACCGCGGTCAGCAGCAGCGCACCCGGCGCGCCGTCCGGCCAGGGCAGGCTGCCGCCGGGGACGTCGGCGGCGATCCGCGCGACCCACGCGATGCCGAGGGCGAAGGGGGCCCCGAGCCAGGCCACGCCCGTCGCCGCGAGCGTGCTCAAGGCACCGACGAGGGCGGCGACCACGCCGAGCACCGTGGCCGGCGCGACGAAGGGGGCCGAGGCCAGGTTGGCCAGCACCGCGATCAGACTGACGTCGCCCTGCAGCAGCACGATGACCGGCGCACACACCACCTGCGCGGCGAGCGGGATCGCGATGGCCGGACCGAGCAGGTGCAGACGCCTGGGCAGATGGGCGTTGATGGCCGCGGACCAGGGGCCGACGAAGAGCAGCAGCCCCAGCGTCGCGAGCGTGGAGAGGGCGAAGCCGTAGGAGCGCGCCAGCCACGGGTCGAAGGCCAGCAGCACCAGCACGGCAGCGCTGAGGGCCGGTGCCCCGGCACCCCTGCGGGAGGTACTCAGGCCGATGAGCCCGATCGCTCCCATCGTCGCGGCCCGCATGACGCTCGGCTCCGGACGGGCGAGGACGACGAAGAAGGCCAGACCGGCACCGGCGAGCCAGGGGCGTGCCCGCCGCGGCGCACCCAGCACCCGGCAGGTGCCGATGACCGCTGCGAGGACGACCGCCACGTTGGAGCC
>CAYLUX010000198.1:0-3226 GCA_964386935.1 uncultured Janibacter sp. | reverse complement strand
TGCAGATCGCCGTGGCCAAGCAGTTGACCGTCATCGGTGTCGCCTCGGAGGGCAAGCGGGAGCTGGTGGAGTCCACCGGCGCGACCTTCGTCCCCTCGGGTGAGGGTGTCGCAGGGCGGGTACGTGAGGTCGCGCCGGAGGGTGTCGACCTGCTCGCCGACCTCGTCGGCGGTGACCCGCTGCGCGAGCTGGCTCCGCTGGTCAAGGACCCCGCGGGGATCGTCTCGGCAGCCGACGGTGACACCGCGGCCGAGCTGGGCGGCGCGGGCCGGGATCGCTCCGACGGCGTGCTGGCGAACATCACCGATCTTGCCGCGAAGGGGGCCGTGGCCCCGCACATCAGCGCCACCTACCCGCTCGCTCAGGCGGCCGAGGCGATGGCTGCCGTCGAGGCCGGGCACGCCGCCGGCAAGGTGGTCATCGAGCCCGCTCTCTGAAACCCGGTCCCTGCCCTTCGAGACGCTTGCTGAGCAAGCTCCTCAGGGAGCGAGGGACGGCGCCGACTCCGGCGCCAGTTGGCGCAGCAGCCGGGAGAGGTCGGCCTGCTCCTCCTCGGTGAGCGCAGCCATCGCCTCCGCCTCGGCGGCGCGGACCTTCGGGCGGAGCGCACGCACCCTTCGCCGGCCCCGGCTGGAGAGGTGCACGAGCACCCGGCGGCGATCGGCGGTGTCTGCTGCCCGGTAGACGAGGGACTGCTCGACGAGGTGGTCCACGAGGCGGGTCAGCGAGGCGCCTGCGACGGTGCTCGTGGTGCCTAGTGCCGACATCGTGCAGGGCCCGGCGCCGGCGAGGTGCTCCAGGGCGCGCCACTGCTCCACGGACAGCCCGGAGGGAGTCAGCGCGGCACCGATCCGCTGGTCGAGGTCCTGGCTGATGAGCGCGAGTAGCCACGCGTGGCCACCCGTCGTGACCTCCCGCGTCGTCCCCCGAGTCGTCGTACCCACTGCGCCTTCCCTCTTCCGCATCCGCTCCGGACAATCTACATTGGATGGAGCCTTTTCAGGTGGAAACACTACCCAATGACGTGTGAGGGATCCCGTGGAGCTGGCGACGGCCCCTCGGCAACTGCACCGGGCCCGTCATGATGCGATCCGCATCGGTCTGGCCATCCCGCTGCAGGGCCCCGGGGGCATCTTCGGTCCGTCCTGCGAAGCTGTGTCCGAGCTCCTGCGCCGCCGCCTCAACAAGCACTCCGGCGTGCTCGGGCGGCCCATCGAGCTCGAGGTCATCGACGCCGGCCAGCCGGTGACCGACGTCGCTGCTGAGGTCCGCGGCCTCATCGACCGCGGCCGTATCGACGCCCTCACCGGCTGGCACATCTCCTCGGTCCGCAACGGTCTGGCGCCGGTCACCGCCGACCGGATCCCCTACGCCTACACCTCGCTGTACGAAGGGGGCGAGGCCCGCCCCGGCGTCTTCTGCGCGGGGGAGACCCCCGACCGGCAGATCGCACCCGCCCTGACCTGGCTGCGCGAGGAGCTCGGGCTCACCCGGTGGCACATCGTCGGCTCCGACTACGTCTGGCCCCGCCGCTCCGCGGCCGTCGCCGGCGGCTACCTGCGTGACCTCGGCCTGGACCTCGTGAGCACGAGCTTCATCCGCTTCGACTCCGAGCACTTCGAGGACGTGCTTGACGGGATCGAGCAGGCGGGCCCGGCCGACGGGGTCCTGATGTTCCTCGTCGGGCAGGACGCGGTCCACTTCAACCGGCAGTTCGCCGCGCGCGGTCTGGACCGCCAGCTCGTGCGCCTCAGCCCGCTCATGGAGGAGAACATGCTCCTCGCCTCGGGCCCGGACGCCGTGCGCGACCTCTACGTCGCCGCCGGCTACTTCCGCTCGCTGCCGACCGGCGGATCGATGGACCTCGTTGGCGACTACGGCGCCGAGTTCGGGCCCGAGGCGCCACCGCTGAACAATCAGGGCGAGTCCTGCTACGAGGGCCTTCGACTGCTCACCCGGCTCTTCGACGCGGCGGGGAGCACCTCCCTTCGCGAGGTGCTGCGGGTCGCCGAGGGGCTGACCTACGACAGCCCGCGGGGGACCGTGCAGCTGCGCGACGGCCACCTGCGCCAGTCGGTCTACCTCGCGCGGGCCGAGACGACCGACTTCGACATCCTCACCTCCCTCTGACGCCGCTTAGACGCGCATCTCAATGGCCGCCCCATTGACAAGTATTTTCATTTGGGTATGTTTCAAGTCACTTCATACACGGAGGTCACGATGCAGATCTACACGTATGCATGTTCCGACTGCGGCAGCTTCGACCTGATGCGCCCGATGGCCCGTCGTGACGAGCCCGCCTCCTGCCCGAGCTGTGAGCAGGCCGGGCGGCGGGTCTTCACCGCGCCGCACCTCGGGCGGTTGGACCCGGCGCTGGACCGGGCGGTGACCAGTGCCGGTCGCAGCTCGGAGAGCCCCGGGGTCACGCGGAGCATCCCGGCCGCGGCCGGACCCCCTTCGCCACCACCGCGGCGGCCCGACCTGCCGCCGCTGCCCAGGCTCTGACCGATGTCCTCCGTCGGCCTGATCTACGTGGGCGCGGTCCTGGTCATCAACGGCCTGCTGCTGCTCGGTCGGGTCACGTCACTGGAGGCGGCGCCGCTGAACGTCTTCGTCGGCGTCATCCAGGTGGCGATCCCGACCTACCTCATCGCCACCGCACCCGACCCCGCCGGGGTCTTCGCCGCCTCGGGGATCTACCTCTTCGGCTTCACCTACCTGTGGGTGGGGATCGCCGGCTTCACGGGGCAGAGCCTGCGCGGCTTCGGTTGGTACTGCCTGCTCGTCGCGCTGTGCACGACCGTCTACGCCGGGGAGAGCTTCGTGCGGGCCGGTGACGCCGCCTTCGGCATGGTCTGGCTCCTCTGGGGCGTGCTGTGGTTCCTCTTCTTCGTCGTCCTCGGGCTCGAGCGTGAGTCCCTCACCCGACCGACCGGCGTCTTCACCGCGGTCACCGGGGTCGTCACGGGGATCGTCGCCTTCCTCTCCCTCACGGGCCTCTGGAGAGGTGACTGGGTCACGGCCGGCCTCGTCGCCGCCGTCGGCCTCATCGCCCTGGCGGCCATGGGGCCGCTCGCCGCGCGGATCAGCCCCGCGCAGGAGGTGGTCGCCTGAGCAGCGCTCGATCCCGCCCCACACGGACCTGATGAGTTGCACCAGAGATGGAGACACAGCAATGCCTGACGTGATTTTCAGCGTGGACCACGACAAGTCGATGCGGGACCAG
>CAYLUX010000197.1:0-3331 GCA_964386935.1 uncultured Janibacter sp. | reverse complement strand
CGGGTCTGCAGGTCGACCACCGTCGTGCGGTCGTAGCGGGTGACCAACGAGACCTCCAGCCGCTCGGCCAGCGCACGGCTCCCGAGCGTGGTGCCTATGAGCTCTCGCGCCCCGGGGTCGAGGGAGTGCCGGTCCCGGAGCGTCCACGGGTGGCGGTCCTTGATCGTCTCGCCGCGGCCCCCTTCGCTCTTGACCTCGAGCGTGCACAGGCCGGAGTCGAGGTAGCTGCGGGTGCGGACCTTCCACCGGTGCCTTCGACCGTGGGCGTGGGCGTGGTGGGCCTCCAGCTCGGGGGTGTCGAAGTACACCGACTCGTAGTCGAAGCGACGTAGCCCGTCGATCTCCAGGGCCGCGAGCGCGCCGTCCAACCGGCGCGTCATCGCCAGGAAGTCGGCGGCGGGGACGAGGTACTTGCGGTCGGTGCGGGTCTGCAGGTCGGCGTCGGCCTGCACCGCCTCCAGTCCCAGTGTCGGCATCACCCCGACCGCCCGGTCGACGGACCCGCGAGCGGTGAGCGGGCTCATCGCTGAACCGCCAGGCTGGTCCCCTCCAACACCGGGCGGGCGCTCGGGACCGGCCCCTTCTCGACCTGTGCCGCCGGGCGGGTGCGGAAGCGGACGTCGACGACCGTCACGTCCCGGACGAAGTCGATCTCCTGGACGATGAGGTGCTTGACGTCGACGTCGAGACGCTCCTCGATCATCGCCTGCAGGTCGGACTCGACCGGCACCGCGCGGTCCATGGTCAGGAGCTGACGGCGGGCCCGGGGCAGCACGAGCGGGTGGTCGACGACGAGCATCGCGGCGACGATGAGCGCGGACAGTGCGGGCGCGACCCAGATCGGTCCGGGGTGCAGGCCGGCGAGCAGGCCGAGCGCCAGCGCCACGAAGTAGTACGCGATCTCCTCCTGGGTGATCTGGTCCGAGCGCAACCGGATGATCGAGAGGACACCGAAGAGGCCGAGGCCGAGCCCGGCGCCGACCGACCCGGACGAGAGCATCATCGTCACGGCCAGCACCCCGATGTTGAGCGCGACGTAGGCCAGCACCAGATCGCGGCGCTGGTGACGGCGGAAGTAGGCCGAGACCACCACGGTCAGGGCCAGCAGGTCCACCACGAGCGGCAGTGCGACAGTCATGATTCTTCTCCCTCACCTCGGTTTTCCGTTGGGGAGAGTTTTCGCCGCGGACATGATGTGGTCATGAGGTGGACATGAGGGAGTTCTCATCCGGGTCGCGGACATCACGACGACCTGATTGGCCCTGCAACGGTCCCGCGGGGCAGAATGGCAAGACGTGAGCGCCAACTCGAACAAGCACCAGGTCGTCATCATCGGATCCGGCTTCGGCGGGCTCTTCGCCGCCAAGGAGCTGGCCGACGCGGACGTGGACATCACCCTGATCTCCAAGACGAGCCACCACCTCTTCCAGCCGCTGCTGTACCAGGTGGCCACCGGGATCCTCTCCGAGGGCGACATCGCCCCGACGACCCGCGACATCCTCGGCAACCAGGCCAACGTGCGGGTCATCCTCGGCGACGTCCAGGAGGTCGACGTCGAGGCGAAGACCGTGCGCTCGGAGTCGCTGAACCAGCACACGATCACCCACTACGACAGCCTCGTCGTCGCCGCCGGTGCGGGTCAGTCCTACTTCGGGAACGACCACTTCTCGCGCTACGCCCCCGGCATGAAGAGCATCGACGACGCCCTCGAGCTGCGCGGTCGCATCTTCGGCTCCTTCGAGCTGGCCGAGACCTCCCTCGACCCGGACCAGCGTCGCCGGCTGCTCACCTTCGTCGTCGTCGGCGCCGGCCCCACCGGTGTGGAGATGGCCGGTCAGATCGCCGAGCTGGCCCAGCTCACCCTGGCCGACGAGTTCCGCCACATCGACCCGAGCGAGGCCCGGGTCATCCTGCTCGACGCCGCCCCGAAGGTGCTGCCGAGCTTCGGTGACCGGCTGAGCGAGCGGGCCCGCAAGAGCCTGCAGGACCGGGGTGTCGAGGTCCAGCTGAACGCGATGGTCACCGACCTCGACCAGTACAAGATCGACGTCAAGGACGGCGACGGCAGCCACCGGACCATCGAGACCATGACCAAGGTCTGGGCCGCCGGGGTGTCCGCCTCGCCGCTGGGGCGGATGATCGCCGACCAGACCGGTGCCGAGGTCGACCGCGCCGGTCGGGTCCACGTCCAGGACGACCTGACCGTCGCCGGCCACCCGGAGATCTTCTTCGTGGGCGACATGCTCAACCTCAAGGGCTACCCCGGCGTGGCCCAGCTGGCGATCCAGTCCGGCCGCTACTCCGCCCGGCAGATCAAGGCCAAGCTCGCGGGTACCACGCCGCAGGGTCCCTTCAAGTACCGGGACAAGGGCAGCATGGCCACGATCTCGAAGTACTCGGCCGTGGCCAGCATCGGCAAGATCAACTTCACCGGGTTCTTCGCCTGGGTGGCCTGGCTGGTCGTGCACCTCATGGCGATGGTCGGCTTCAAGAACCGCATCTCCACGCTGCTGAACTGGGTCATCACCTTCATCGGTGACAACCGCAACGAGCGGGTCTCGACCTTCCAGCAGGTCTTCGCGCGCACGGCGATGGAGGACCTCGGTCCGTCGGCCTTCCCGAACCTCGGCGACCCCAACGGCGAGGAGGACGAGGGCAAGGGACGGGCCGCGTCGTAGGCTCGAGGGCATGCCGCTCGACTTCGCCTACGAGGACCACACCCTGGCCAACGGCCTGCGGGTGATCGTCCAGCCCGACGACACGACGCCGACGGTCACCGTCAACATGTGGGTCGGTGTCGGCTCGCGCTACGAGGAGGCGGGCCGCACCGGTTTCGCCCACCTCTTCGAACACCTGATGTTCCAGGGGAGCGAGCACGTCGCCAACGGTGAGCACTTCCAGGCTCTGATGGGCGTGGGCGGCCGGCTCAACGCGACGACGTGGTTCGACCGCACGACCTACTTCGAGACGGTGCCATCCGGCGCGCTCGAGCTCGCACTGTGGCTCGAGGCCGACCGGCACGCCCACCTGCTCGCGGCGGTGAACCAGGAGAACCTGGACAACCAGCGCGACGTGGTCAAGGAGGAGAAGCGCCAGCGCTACGACAACCAGCCCTACGGCCAGGCGCTGACCATCGTCTACGAGACGCTCTTCCCCGAGGGGCACCCGTACCACCACCCGACGATCGGGTCCATGGCCGACCTCGACGCCGCCTCCGTCGAGGACGTGCACGAGTTCTTCCGGCGCCACTACGCCCCCGACAACACCGTCCTGGCGATCGTCGGGGACGTCACCGCCGAACGCGGGATCGAGCTCGCGGAGCGCTACTTCG
>CAYLUX010000196.1:0-3425 GCA_964386935.1 uncultured Janibacter sp. | reverse complement strand
CCGGCTGCGGCGTCACGGATCGCCTGCCCGATGCCGGCCGGGTCCAGGTCGGACTTGAGGAGGAAACCGACGGCCCCGGCCTGCACGGCCTTCACGGGCAGGTCGTCCAGGTCGAAGGTGGTCAGCAGCACTACCCGGGGCGGGTCGTCCAGGCGGCCGATCTCGCGGGTCGTGCTGATCCCGTCGAGCTCGCCCATCCGGTAGTCGAGCAGCACGACGTCGGGTCGGTGGGCGAGCACCGCCGGCACCGCCTCCTCCCCGGAGCCGACGTCGGCGACGACGCGCACCCCCTCGATCGGCTCCAGCATGAGCGCCACGCCCGCGCGCAGCAGCGGGTCGTCGTCCACGAGCAGGACGCGGACCTCCCGGTCGGGTTCGGTCATCGTGGCTCCATCCGTTGCGCCGGGCGCCACGGCAACCGGACCGCGACGCGGAAGTTCCCCTCGTCGTCGACCGCCACGTGGGCCTCGCCGCCAACAGCGGCGGCCCGCTCGCGCACCCCTGTCAGACCGCCACCCTCGACGTGGGCGGCCTGCTCCCGCCGGCGGTTCGCGACCTCGATCGTGATCCCGTCGGCGGGTCGGGCCGCGAAGGCCAGTCGGACGCCCGCACCGGGGGCGTGCCTGCGGGCATTGGTCAGCAGCTCCTGGGTGATCCGGTGGGCCGCCTGTCCCACAAGTGGGTCCAGCTCGGACTCGCCCTCGATCCGGACCGTGGCGACGAGCGGCATGCCGGCCTCGATCGACTCGTCGACAAGCCCCGGCACCGCATCCAGCCCGGGGACGGCCGCTGCCAGGTCGGGGTCGTCGGGGCGCCGGAGGACCGAGAGCAGGGAGCGCAGGTCGTGGGCCGTCTGGGCGGCCGACTCGCGCACGAGGCTCGCCGACCCGGCGAGCCGCGGGTCCTGGTCGCGGGTGTTGGCCTCGAGCGCGCCGGCGTGCACCGACAGCAAGGAGAGGCGGTGCCCGATGGCGTCGTGCACCTCCCGGGCGATCCGCTCCCGCTCGGCCTGCCGGACCACCTCGTCACCCAGCTGCTCGGCCCTCCGGCGGTGGGACTCCCCCTTCGCCTCGCTGCTGGCCAGCTCCCGACGCAGCCAACCGATCCCCACGAAGGCGGCGACGCACACCACCGTGATGACCATGGGGATCCACCACGCCAACGCTGCGCCGGTTCCGGGCGTCCCGGGAGCGGCGAAGGCCAGCTGCCACAAGGACTCGTCCTGGTTGCTGCCCCGGGTGTCCCGCCAGGTTGCGACGAAGGTGGCCGCCGTGACCAGAGGGGTGACGAGCGCGACGGTCCGCCAGGCGCACGCCCGCCAGACGTGCATGAGGCCGATGAGCGGGAGCAACGGGTCGATCGGCAGCGCCAGCGTCGCCACGGAGGCGGCCACGGTGATCTGCCAGGGCCACCGGTAACGGAAGAAGACGGGGACGGCGAGGAGCATGCCGGCGAACCAGAGCAGCAGCCAGAGCCCGCCCACGACCTCGTCGCCGACAGGGTGGGCGCGCTGCTCGGCGGAGGCGACCGCGAGGGTCAGGCTCAGCAGGCAGGCGAGGTACCACAGCGTCGAGCGCCACCACGTCGCCCGACCCAGGGCCCGCAGCCCACCCATCACGTCCATGACCGAAAGGTAGCGCCACGGTCGGACAGGTGGGGTCCTCCGTTCGGTCAGTCGGGTCCAACCGAACGGGTGAGGCGGCGAAGGGGCCGTTCGCGGTGTGATCCCTCTCGAAGCCACACCGCAGAGAGAAGGACGTCATGACCAGCACCCCGCCCCAGCAGCCCTGGCAGCCGAGCAACCCGCCGGTGCCGCAACAGCCCCAGCCGAGCTGGTTCTCCAGCCACAAGATGCTCGCGATCATCATCGGTGCCGTCGTGCTCCTCCTCCTGTGTTGCGGCGGGCTCGGCATCGCCGTCTCCGGCGGGGAGGACTCGGCGAGCGAAAGCACGAGCACCTCGGCGACGCAGGAGAGCAAGACCTCGGAGCAGGAGGACCCGGAGGACGAGCCGGCCGAGGAGGGCACGAGCGCGGAGGAGCCGAAGGAGAAGGCCACCTCCGAGAAGGCCACGTCGGAGGAGCCCGCCGAGGAGGAGACCACGAAGGAGGAGCCGGCCGAGGAGCCCTCGGAGAGCCTCTCCCCGGAGCAGCAGAACGCGATCGACTCCGCGCAGAACTACCTGGACTTCATGGCCTTCTCCAAGCAGGGCCTGATCGACCAGCTCTCCTCCCCCGCCGGCGACGACTACCCGGAGGACGTGGCGGTCTTCGCCGTCGAGCACATCGAGGACGACGTGGACTGGAACGAGCAGGCCGTGAAGTCCGCCGAGAACTACCTGGACCTCATGCCCTTCTCGCGGAACGAGCTGATCGACCAGCTCAGCTCCGATGCCGGCGACGGCTTCACCCGCGAGCAGGCGGAGTACGCCGCAGACCAGGTCGGTCTCTGAGACCGGCCTTCCGGGGGAGGAGCGAAGGGGGTGGCTCCGGCCACCCCCTTCGTGCCGCAACCGACGCGACGTCGGTTACCCCAGCTGCTTCTTCTGCACCTTCCCCATGGCATTGCGCGGCAACGACTCCACGAAGCGCACCTCACGCGGGCGCTTGTGCCACGACAGCTCCTCGGCGACGTGCGCGACGAGCCGCTCACCCACCGCGTCGTCACCGGGGCCGTCGGGCACGACCCAGGCCACGATCCGTTGTCCCAGATCGGGATCCGGCTCCCCGACGACGGCCACCTCGGCGACCTCCGGGCGGGCCAGCAGCGAGGTCTCGATCTCGCCGGCCCCGATGCGGTATCCCCCGGACTTGATGAGGTCCACCGACTCGCGCCCGACGATCCGGTGGAAGCCCTGCGCATCACGTGCCGCCAAGTCACCAGTGACGAACCACCCGTCGGACGTGAACGAGTCCGCGGTCGTCTGCGGTCGCCCGAGGTACCCGGAGAAGAGCATCGGACCGCGCACCTCGAGCCGCCCCATCGACTCCCCGTCGGCCGGGACCTCTGCGCCGTCCTCGCCACGGATGCGCGTCTGCGCGCCCCCGACCGGCAGCCCCACCCATCCGGGGCGCCGCTCACCGTCGGCGCGGGTGCTCAGCGTGATCATCGTCTCCGTCATGCCGTAGCGCTCGATCGGCGCCTGACCGGTCAGCTCGCGCACCCCCTCGAACACCGGCACCGGCAGCGGCGCGCTCCCGGACACGAGCAGCCGGGCGCGGCGCAGCTCCCGCGCGGACGCGCCGTCCCGGACCAGTCGGGACCAGACGGTCGGCACGCCGAAGTACATCGTCCCCGGGGTCGCCGCGTACCGCTCCGGCTTCGGGGATCCGGTGTGCCGCAACCGCGCTCCGATCCGCAGCGGACCCACCACCCCGAGGATCAGCCCGTGGGTGTGGAAGAGCGGCAGCCCGTGCACGAGGGTGT
>CAYLUX010000195.1:0-3438 GCA_964386935.1 uncultured Janibacter sp. | reverse complement strand
GTTCGAGAGGCTCCCAGTAGACGACTGGGTTGATAGGCCAGATGTGGAAGTGCAGTAATGCATGCAGCTGACTGGTACTAATACGCCGACAACTTGACACCACAAATCACGAACGTAAAGCTCGTGCTCGCGTCCACTGTGCAGTTCCCGAGATACGGACACCCACACAATCCGTGTGGTCGGCCCGGATATCTCCATAGAGTTACGGCTGTCACAGCGAAGGGGAAACGCCCGGTCCCATTCCGAACCCGGAAGCTAAGCCCTTCAGCGCCGATGGTACTGCACCGGAGACGGTGTGGGAGAGTAGGACGCAGCCGGACAACCATTCACAAGAATGCCCCCATCGTGTCGATGGGGGCATTCTTGCGTGCTGGGGGCAAACCCCCTTCGCGCACGAGAGCAAAGGGCGGGCCCGACTCCACCAGGAGCCGGGCCCGCCCTTTTGTCGTGGCCGATCAGTCGTCGGCGGGTGCCTTCATGCCCTTCTGGATCATGTCCATGACGGTGGAGTCGGCGAGGGTCGTGACGTCCCCGACCTCGCGGTTCTCCGCCACGTCCTTGAGCAGCCGGCGCATGATCTTGCCGGAGCGGGTCTTCGGCAGCTCGGAGACGATCATGATCGAGCGCGGCTTGGCGATGGGGCCGATCTCCTTCGCGACGTGGTCGCGCAGTTCCTTGACGAGCGAGCCGCCCTCGTCGGCCTGGTCCGCCTCGCTCGCCGCGTCCTCCCGGAGGATGACGAAGGCCTCGACGGCCTGACCGGTGGTCGCGTCGGACGCGCCGACGACGGCGGCCTCGGCCACCTTGGAGTGGTGCACGAGGGCGGACTCGATCTCGGCCGTGGAGAGCCGGTGACCGGAGACGTTCATGACGTCGTCCACGCGGCCGAGGATCCAGATGTTGCCCTTCTCGTCGTACTTGGCGCCGTCGCCGGCGAAGTACTTGTCGGGCCCGAAGCGGCTCCAGTACGTGTCCTTGTAGCGCTGCGGGTCCTTCCACACCCCACGCAGCATGGCCGGCCACGGCTTGGTGAGGACGAGGTATCCCACCGCGTCCGTGTCGGTGAGTCGGTTGCCCTCGTCGTCGAGGACCTCGGCGTGGATGCCCGGGATGGGCCCCTGGGAGCTGCCCGGCTCGAGGGTGGTGACCCCGGGGAGCGGGGAGTTCATGATGGCCCCGGTCTCGGTCTGCCACCAGGTGTCGACGATCGGGGCCGTGCCGCCGCCGATGTGCTCCTGGTACCAGCGCCAGGCCTCGGGGTTGATCGGCTCACCGACGGACCCGAGGACGCGCAGCGAGGAGAGGTCGTACTTCGCCGGGATCTCCGGGCCCCACTTCATGAAGGTGCGGATCGCGGTGGGGGCCGTGTAGAGGATGGAGACCTTGTACTTCTCCACGATCTCCCAGAAGATCCCCTGGTGCGGGCTGTCGGGGGTGCCCTCGAAGACGATCTGCGAGGCGCCGAGCGCCATCGGCCCGTAGACGATGTAGCTGTGGCCGGTGACCCAGCCGATGTCGGCGGTGCACCAGTAGACGTCGCTCTCGGGGTGCACGTCGTGCACGACCGCATTGGTGTAGGCGCACTGGGTGAGGTAGCCCCCGGACGTGTGCAGGATGCCCTTCGGCTTTCCGGTCGTGCCGGAGGTGTAGAGCAGGAACAGCGGGTGCTCGCTGTCCATGGGCTGGGCCTCATGGGTCTCGGCCGCCGGGGTGACGACGTCCTCCCACCACTGGTCGCGCCCCTCGTGCCAGTCGACCTCGATCCCGGTGCGCTTGACGACGAGCACCTTCTCGGCGGTGCTGCCCTCGACCGCCTCGTCGACGGCCTTCTTCAGCGGCATCGCCTTGCCCTTGCGGAACTGGCCGTCGCTCGTGAGGACGATCTTGGCCTCGGCGTCGTTGATGCGGGTGCGCAGGGCGTCCGCGGAGAAGCCGGCGAAGACCAGCGAGTGCGGCGCTCCCAGGCGGGCGCAGGCGAGCATCGCGAAGATGGTCTCGGGGATCATCTGCATGTAGATCGCGACCCGGTCGCCCTTCTCGACACCGAGCGAGGCGAGACCGTTGGCGGCCTTGGCGACCTCACGCTGCATCTCGGCATACGTGATGTCGCGGTCGTCCTCGCCGTTCGCGGAGACGAAGTGGATCGCCACCCGGTCACCGTTGCCGGCCTCGACGTGCCGGTCCACGCAGTTGTACGCGACGTTGAGCTCGCCGCCGTCGAACCACTTGGCGAAGGGGGCGTCGCTCCAGTCGAGCGTGGTCTCGAAGTCCTTGCTCCAGGTGACGTACTCCCTGGCCCGAGCGGCCCAGAAGGCCTCGTGGTCAGCGGCTGCTTCGTCGTAGAGCTCGGCCTTCCCGACGGCCTGCTTCGCGAACTCGGGACTCGGGCTGTATTCCGACACATGTCCTCCTCGTCGACTGCCGCGCCGGGGCCGGCGCGTGGTTCAGGTCTCACCCTGCCCCGCCTGCCGGCGGCGCACAAGCGCAGCTGAGGGTGACTCGCCGGACGCGCCGCTGGCCGCGGTCAGCGGTAGCCGCCGGACGTGGGGGAGGAGCCCCCTTCGCCTCGGTGGTGGTCACCCTGACCAGGGAATTGCACAGGACCTGCGTCCTGGGCTGGGCAGGGTGACCAGCGATCGGGGAGACGCTCGCCATGGCTGTCCAGTGGTGTCACGCTTGAGGTGACAGCGGCCACAACGACGTGGCCCCAGGAGGTTCACGATGTTCACAGAGGGACAGCTCTACTCCCCGGTGACCACCGAGGAGGACGGGACCGTTCAGGTCCACCTCGCCGACACCCACCCCGGCAAGGACGACCCGGAGTACCTGGACCGGCGCGGGACGATCGCCGCTGCCGCCCTGGCGTGGGACCGGGCCGGCGGAGCACCGGTGCCGACGATCGAGTACACCGAGAGCGAGCACGAGGTGTGGCGGCGGGTCAGTGCCGAGCTCGGCCCGCTGCACGAGCAGCACGCCCACAGCGCCTACGTCGCGGGCAAGGAGCGCCTCGGCCTGCCGACGGACCACGTGCCACAGCTGCACGAGGTCAGCGAGCGGCTCGTGCCCCTGACCGGATGGACCTACGTGGCAGCTCCGGGACTGGTCCCGCTGCGCGACTTCTACGCCGACCTCGCGGCCCGGACCTTCAACTCCACGCAGTACCTGCGCCATGCCTCGGAGCCGCTCTACACCCCCGAGCCGGACATCATCCACGAGGTGATCGGGCACGCGAACCAGCTGGCCGTGCCCCGCTTCGCGGCGATCGTGGAGGCCGCAGGACAGGCGTCGTTGCGGTGCCACACCGAGGAGGCGATGCAGTTCGTCGCCGACGTCTTCTGGTTCTCGATCGAGTTCGGCGTCATCTACGAGGGCGGCGACCTGCAGGCCTACGGCGCGGGCATCCTCTCCAGCTACGGGGAGATGCAGGAGTACGGCCGG
>CAYLUX010000194.1:0-3440 GCA_964386935.1 uncultured Janibacter sp. | reverse complement strand
GTCGAGGGGTGCGTGAACGCGTCCTCATCGTCGGTGGCGGCATCGCCGGCCTCACCCTCGCGGCGGCGCTGGACCCCCGCCGGGTCGAGGTCACCCTCGTCGAGGAGCGGCCCGAGCGGGCGGGGGCGGGCACTGTCCTCACACTGTGGCGCCCGGCCCTCGCCGCACTGGAGCGGATCGGCCTCGCCGAGCGGATCACCGCCGCCGGCCGCGCGAGCATGCACGGCACCCTGCGCGACTCGCGCGGCGAGGTCCTCACGAGCCGGCGGGTGCCGCGGCTGACCTTCGTGCCTCGCCTCGAGCTCGTGGCCGCCCTGGAGGCGGCGATCCCCGCCGGGGTCGACCGGGTGACGAAGGGGGTGACCGATCCCCGCGCCCTCGCCGCGGAGCTGGGCGTCGACCTCCTCGTCGGCGCCGACGGCGTGCGATCGGTCTGCCGACAAGATGCATTCCCCGCCACCGACCCCGTGGTCACCGACCAGGTTGTCCTCCGGGGCCACCTGACGCAGGACACCTCCGACCCGACCGAGTGGTGGGGACCCGGAGGGCTCTTCGGCATGACGCCCGGGCCGCAGGGGAGTGCCTGGTTCGCCTCGGTGCACGACCCGGGGCCGGCGACCCCGGTGGTCGAGCACGACGCCGTCCTCGCCCTGGCCGCCGCCCACTTCGCCGACTGGGACCCGCGGCTCACCGAGGTCCTGCAGGCCGCCGGAGGGGAGGCCGACGTCCAGCGGATCCTGCTCGCCCCTCCCATGCGCCGGATCACCGCCGACGGGCTCGTCCTCATCGGCGACGCGGCCCACGGCATGGCCCCCAACATCGGCCGCGGTGCCAACGAGGCCATCCATGACGCGCTCGCCCTGGCGGACGCCGTCCATCGCCACGGGACGAAGGGGGCGCCCGCCCCCTTCGCCCGGCGCCGCCACCTGCGCACCCAGGCCCTGCGGGCCGGCGCCTCGGCCGTCATGGCCGTGGCGACCAGTGACCGGTTCGTCGCCGCACGCGACAGCCTCCTGCGCCTCGCATAAGGTCCGTTCCCGTGGACCAGGACGAACGGGCGAGGGCAGGTGACCGGGTCACCGCGCTGCACCAGAGCGGTCGGAGCGCGGCCGCGCTCACCGAGGCAGAGGCCGCGCTGTCCCGGGCCCCCGACGACGAACGGCTGAGGGCCCTGCACGCGGCTCTGCTGCTCGATCATGGGCGGCCCGAGGAGGCGCTCGGCGAGCTCAACCCACTCATCGGTGAGGATCCCGACCACGGCGGTTTGCACATTGCTGCTTGTGCCGCGCTCCTGGAGCTCGGGAACGGTTGGGAAGCGCTCAGAGCAGCCACGTCCGCCACGTCCCTGAGGCCCGAGGAGGCGACCGCCCACGAGTTCCTGGCCCGTGCCTACGACGCGGTGGGGCTGCAGGACCGGGCGATCGAGGCAGCGGAGAAGGCACTCGAGCTGGAGGCGCAGAGCCCGGAGAGACACCTATTCCTCGTCCAGGTCCTGATCCCGGACGGGCGGAAGCCGCCACGTCGTGACCTGGACCGCGCCCAGCGACTGGTCCTCGAGGCTCTTGATCTGGACCCCGGTAACGCGTGGGCAGTCGATGCGCTCGCGCAGATCCGGTTCCTCCGTGGCCGGCACTTCGCCGCATTCGGCGCTTCGGTGCGGGCAGTGTCCCACGACCCGATGAACGAGGGGTTCCGCAACCGGCTGCTCGCCCTGATGGCGTTGCACGTGAAGAGGACGTCCGACGCCTCGTTGCTCACCTTCCTCGTCTGGATCGTGGTCGTCGGTGTGGTGGGGCCGGGGCCCGTCATGACGGGCATCCTTGCCACCGCGGTGGCCACTGTCCTCGGGGTCGGCGTGTGGACGTGGATGCGGCAGGTGCCGTCATCACGACGGGGCCACGTGCGGACCCTCGTGCGGAGCTGGCCCTTCGGTGCGGTGTGGGTGGGTGCGCTCGTGCTGTGGACCGTGACGGCCGCGTTGCTGGTGCTCCCCATGTGGACGGGGCCACTGCTGGGCGTGTGGTCCGCCAGCATGGTTACGCTGGCGGTCATCCGCGTGTTGGTACTCGTGACGTGGTGAGCGCCACCGCGGTGCAGGACGCTGTCGGATGGAGGATGGGTGCATGGACACATTGATCGACTCGCTCACCAGGGCCGTCGGTGCCAGTCCCGAGGACGTGCCGCTGCGAGTGCACCTCGCTGAGCTGCTCGCCGACGCCGGACGCGCTGACGAGGCCGTGTCGCACTGTGCTGCGGCACTGCAGCAGGACCCCGGCAACGAGGCTGCCCGGCGCCTGATGACCCGTGCCCTGGGCGGTGCTCCCGCCGAGCCGGCCGCCCCGCCGGAGGCGCCCGCACCGGGAGTGCCGGAGACGTCGGGATTCGACTGGTCGGCGGCTGAAGCCGACGTCGACGACGTGTCACCCAGGCCGATGTTCGTCGAGGGTGACCCTGACGCCTCCGACGCACGGGCCCACGACGTCGAGCGCTCCGACGTCACACTCGCCGACGTGGCCGGCATGGAGTCGGTCAAGGCACGGATCGAAGCCGGCTTCCTCGCCCCCCTTCGCAACCCGGAGCTGCGCCGGGCCTACGGCAAGTCGCTCAAGGGCGGGATCCTGCTCTACGGGCCACCGGGATGCGGCAAGACGTACATCGGGCGGGCACTCGCCGGCGAGCTCGGTGCGGGCTTCGTCTCGGTGGGAATCAGCGACGTCATCGACATGTACATCGGCCAGTCCGAACGCAACCTGTCCGAGCTCTTCGCCGTGGCCCGCAGCACCGCCCCCACGGTGATCTTCCTCGACGAGCTCGACGCGATCGGGGCCAAGCGGGCCACGACGCGCAACAGCGGGATGCGCAACGTGGTCAACCAGCTGCTCATGGAGCTGGACGGCGTCGAGACGAACAACGAGGGCGTCTTCATCGTCGGGGCGACCAACCAGCCGTGGGACGTCGACGGCGCCCTGCGGCGCCCCGGGCGATTCGACCGGTCGATCTTCGTCTCGCCGCCGGACGAGGCCGCGCGGAGGTCGATCTACCGCCACCACCTGGCCGAGCGGCCCGTGGAGGGCGTCGACGTCGGGTGGTTGGCGCGCAAGTCCCCCGGCTTCTCCGGCGCGGACATCGCCCACGTCTGCGAGACGGCCACCGAGTACGCGCTCCTCGAGGGCGTCCGCACCCAGACCATGCGCTACATCGGCATGGACGAGCTCAAGCGGGCGCTCCGAGAGATCACCCCGTCGACCGGCCCGTGGTTCGCCTCCGCCCGCAACGTCGTCGAGTTCGCCAACGTGGACGGCACGTACGACGAGTTGCGGGACTGGATGCGGCGACATCGCTGAAGATCACACGGCCACAAGGGCTGCCAGCGGTTAGGTTGACCCCATGCGACGTCGTTCCTTCCTCGCGGCCGTGCCGCTGGCCGTCATCGGCACCGC
>CAYLUX010000193.1:0-3454 GCA_964386935.1 uncultured Janibacter sp. | reverse complement strand
GTCTCGGGGAGAACAAGACGCCCCCGACGAAGCTCGACGTCGACGCGACGGTCTCGCTCGAGGAGGTCGACGGCAAGCCGACGGTGACCACGTCGAAGATCACCGTGAAGGCAGTGGTGGAGGGCATCGACGAGGCGGGCTTCGCCTCGGTCGTCGATGGCGCCGCCGCCCTCTGCCCGGTCTCCCGACTCTTCGCCGGAGCCGAGATCAGCGTGAGCGCTACGCTCGAGGAGGCGTGATCCACCCCTCGGAAGGATGACCCCCATGTCCTCGCAGACCGGCCCGAGCACCTCCCTTCGCAACCGGATGAAACCCCGCTCGTGGGAGGTGACCGACGGCCTGGAGCGAACCGCCGCCCGCGGGATGCTGCGGGCGGTCGGGTTCGGGGAGGAGGACTTCGACAAGCCGCAGATCGGCATCGGGTCCAGCTGGAACGAGATCACCCCCTGCAACCTCTCCCTCCAGCGCCTGGCGGCCGCGGCCAAGGACGGGGTCCGCGAGGCCTCGGGGGTCCCGATGGAGTTCGGCACGATCTCGGTCTCGGACGGGATCTCCATGGGCCACGACGGGATGCACTACTCCCTCGTCTCCCGTGAGGTCATCGCCGACTCCGTCGAGACGGTGATGCAGGCCGAGCGCCTCGACGGCTCGGTGCTCTTCGCCGGCTGCGACAAGTCCCTGCCCGGGATGATGATGGCCGCCGCCCGGCTCGGGCTGGCCTCGGTCTTCGTCTACGCCGGCACCGCGATGCCGGGGCTGGCCCGGATGCTCGACGGCTCGGACCGCGAGATCACGATCATCGACGCCTTCGAGGCGGTCGGCGCCTGCCAGGCCGGGCGGATGGAGCAGGCCGACGTCGAGGAGGTCGAGCGCTCCTTCTGCCCCGGTGAGGGTGCCTGCGCCGGGATGTACACCGCCAACACGATGGCGAGCATGGGCGAGGCGCTCGGGCTCTCGCTGCCCGGGAGCGCCTCTCCCCCTTCGGTGGACAAGCGCCGCACGGTCATCGCCCGGGACTCCGGGGCCGCCGTGGTGCAGATGCTGCGGGAGGGGATCACGGTCCGCGACATCCTCACCATGAAGGCCTTCGAGAACGCCATCACCGTGCTCATGTCGCTCGGCGGCTCGACCAACGCGGTGCTGCACCTGCTCGGCATCGCCAACGAGGCCGGCGTACCGCTGACCCTCGATCGCTTCGCCGAGATCTCCGCCCGCACCCCGCTGCTGGCCGACGTCAAGCCCTTCGGGCAGCACGTGATGCGGGACGTGGACCACGTCGGAGGCATCCCCGTCGTCATGCGGGTGCTGCTGGACGCCGGGCTGCTGCACGGGGACGCGCTGACCGTCACCGGGCGCACGGTCGCCGAGAACCTCGCCCACATCGACCCGCCGCTACCGGACGGGCACGTGTTGTACACCTCGGACGAGCCGTATCGGACCGAGGGCGGGCTCGCGGTGCTGCGCGGCAGCCTCTCCCCGGAGGGGGCGGTGGCCAAGGCCCCCGGCTTCTCGTACCAGACCTTCCGCGGGCCCGCCCGGGTCTTCGAGGGGGAGCGCGCCGCCCTCGACGCGCTCGCCGCCGGTGACATCAGCGCCGGGTGCGTCATCATCATCCGGCAGGAGGGACCGCGCGGCGGCCCCGGCATGCGGGAGATGCTGGCCATCACCGGAGCCGTCAAGGGCGCCGGCATCGGGGAGTCCACCCTGCTCATCACGGACGGTCGCTTCTCCGGCGGGACGACCGGCAACTGCATCGCGCACGTCGCACCGGAGTCGGTCGACGGCGGCCCGATCGCACTCGTGCGCGACGGCGACACGATCTCGCTCGACCTGACCAGCCACACCCTCGACCTCGAGGTGGACGAGGCGGAGCTGGAGTCGCGCCGCGCCGCCTGGCAGCGACCGCCGACCACGAGCACCGGCGTCCTGGCCAAGTACGCCGCGCTCGTCGGGTCCGCCTCGGAGGGCGCGGTCTGCCTGCCGGGGCGGTGACCCCGAAAGGGGCGCCGCTCCCTTCGCACGGAGCGCCTCCGTCGACCAGACTGGAGCCATGACCGAGCACTCCGAACCTCCCGTGGACGGGCCCTCCGAGGAGACCCTCGAGCTGGCCCACCAGCTCTTCGACTGGGCCCGAGAGGGGCAGGCCGAGCGGGTGGCCGCCTACGTCGACGCGGGTGCGCCGGTCGATCTCGCAGGCCCGGACGGCAACACCCTGCTCATGCTCGCGGCCTACCACGGGCACGCCGACCTCGTCCGCGAGCTCGCGCAGCGCGGAGCCGACGTGGACCGGCTCAACGACCGCGGACAGGCACCGGTCGCCGGCGCCGTCTTCAAGGGTGAGGCGGAGGTCGTCGCCGCGCTGCTCGAGCACGGTGCCGACCTCGACGCGGGCCACCCGAACGCCCGGGAGACCGCCGCGATGTTCGAGCGGACCGACCTGCTGCCCGCGGAATGAGTCAGGCCAGGCACCCGGCGGCGGAGAAGGCCGTGCGCGGCTGACGTGGCCATCGGCACCCAGGGGGTCCTCCTGCTCGTGCTCGGCACCGCGGTGCTGCACGCGGCGTGGAACGCCATGGCCAAGTCCATCGGCGACCGATGGGTCTCCTCCGCGCTGATCGGGACGGTCAACGGGGGCTTCGGACTCGTGCTGGTCGGCCTCTTCGGCATCCCCGCCGCCGCGTCGTGGCCCTACCTGGTGGCCTCCGCTCTGCTGCAGGCGACCTACCTCGTCCTGCTCACCCACTGCTACGCCCACGGAGACCTCTCGCGGCTCTACCCGATCCTGCGCGGGACCTCACCCGTGGTGGTGACAGCCGTCGCTGTGACGGTCCTCGCCGAGCACCTGAGTCCGCTCTCCTGGCTCGGTCTGGGCGTGCTCGTCGCCGGGATCGCGCTGCTCGCCTGCGCGCGGGGGCTCCCCCGCGCCGACACCGGACTGGTGCTCGCGCTGTCCGCCGGCCTGGTCATCGCCTGCTACAGCCTGAGCGACGGCGTGGGTGTGCGGATCGCGGACGGGACGGGGGCGTACATCGGCTGGATGTTCGCCCTGCAGGCCCCGACCCTGCTGATCGTGTGCCGCTGGCAGGGAGGCAGGACCTTCTGGAGCCGGATGCGGACGCACGCACCCCTCGGGCTGCTCGGCGGCGTCTTCTCGGTGATCTCCTACGGCACCACGGTGTGGGCCCAGAGCCGGGCGCCGCTGGCCCTGGTCGCCGGGCTGCGCGAGACGAGCGTGGTCTGGGGCGCCCTCCTCGGCGGGCTGCTCCTGAAGGAGAAGCTGACCACCGCGGAACGGGCTGCCGTGCTGGCGGTCGCGGCCGGGGCGGTGGTCCTGCAGGTCGGCGCCTGACGTGGCGCCCGGTGCCGGCCGTCAGCGACGGGTCGCGAGGAGTGCCTCCACCAGACCGACCGGATCCTCGACGGCCGCGAAGTGGCCCACCCCCTGCAGGTCCCG
>CAYLUX010000192.1:0-3456 GCA_964386935.1 uncultured Janibacter sp. | reverse complement strand
CACGCCCCCGGGCCGGGCACCTACACCTACTGGGACTACCAGCGCCTCGCCTTCCCCAAGAAGCGGGGCATGCGCATCGACTTCGTCCTCGGCTCCGCGCCCTTCGCCGAGCGGGTCACGGGCGCCGAGATCGACCGCGAGGAGCGGAAGGGCAAGGGCGCCAGCGACCACGCACCGGTCATCGTCGACCTGGACGGTGGACCGAAGGGGACCGACGCGTGACCTGCGCCACCGCGGCACCCGAGCAACCACCCCGGGTGACCGTCAAGGTCCCGGGCGGCGCCCGCATCGCCGTCTTCGACCACCCGGCGCCGGAGCCGGGCCCCGACACCCCGACCGTGGTGCTCGCCCACGGCTGGTGCCTCACCCACGAGACGTGGGACCCGGTGATCACCGAGCTGCAGCACCGGCGACCCGACGCGCGGGTCCTCTCCTACGACCAGCCCGGGCACGGGCTGTCCACCTCCGCGGACTCCCGCCGTGTCGAGATCACCGACCTCGGCCGGACCCTCGAGGCCGTCATCGCCGACCGTGTCCCTGACGGGGAGCTCGTCCTCGCCGGTCACTCCATGGGCGGGATGACCGTCATGTCCCTGGGGCTGGTCGCCCCGGAGCTGCTCGCCTCGCGGGTGCGCGGGGTCGGGCTCTTCGGCACCTCCGCCGACCTGAGACACCGGCGCGGTGTGCCCGGCGAGCGGCTCGTCATCGGCCTGCTCGCCCACCTGCCCGCGACGGCGAAGGGGCTGCCGACCGTGCCCGCCATCACCGCCCGCAACCTCTTCGGGGACCACCCCGAGACCGCCGCGGTCCGCGCGGTGAGCCGGATGACCCGCCGCACCCGCGCGAATGTCGTCGCCGACTGGTTCGGCGCGATGGGGCGCATGGACCTGCGGGGGGCGCTGGCCCCCTTCGCCTCCGTCCCGACGGTGCTCGCCACAGGCACCCGGGACCGGCTCACCCCCGTCTCCGCGGGTCGGCGCACCGCCGCGGCCATCCCCGGGTCGACCTTCTGGTCGCTGCCGGGGGTCGGGCACATGCTCACCTACGACGCCACAGACGCGGTGGCCGGCCGGCTCGGGCTACTCCTCGACGCCGAACCCGCGGGCCAGCGAGCCTGACCCTTCGCGGCGCCGGATCCCCAGCAGCGCGAGGGAGATCGCCGCACCGACGAAGGCGGCGATGGCGGCACCGATGAAGACGGTGTGCACCTGCAGCAGCGCGGCGTCCAGCAGCGCCGTGCCGGAGGTCTGCTGCGCCTCCGGGAGCGCCTCGACGGCCTCGTAGTAGCGGTGCAGGCCGACGCCGGTCAGCAGGGCCAGCCCGACGACCATCCCGACCATCCGACCGACGACGACGAGGCTGCTCGCGCTGCCGTGCACGTCCTGCGGCGAGTCGGCCAGGGCGGCGTCGTTGACCGGGGCCAGCGCCATGCCGAGCCCGAAGCCGACGAGGGCCAGCAGCACGGTGGCGGAGGTCTGCTCCAGCGACCCGCGCTCCCAGCCGGACATGAGGACGAGGCCGACCCCGCCGATGAGCATGCCCACACCGGAGGAGAGTCCGTCGCCGACCCACCGCAGGATCCAGCCGCCGACGACGGCGCCGACGGGGACGGCGACGAGGAACTTCACGAGCTCCATCGCGGCGTCGGTCTGGCTGCCGTCCGTGGTGAGGCGGGAGAAGAGCGGCACGTCGACGACGACGGCCACGAGTGCGACGCCGACGAGGAAGGAGACGAGCAGCGCCCAGGGGGTCCGGCCCCGGACGGTGCCTCGCGGGATGAGCGGCTGCTCGGCCCGCTGGTGGCGCCACAGGTAGCCGAGCGCGGCGACCACCGCGACCGGCAGCAGGGCGTACCCGAGCGGGCCGACGACCTCGGTCTCCGGGTCCGCGCTGGAGAAGGTGAGGATGACGCACCCGAGCGCCGAACCGAGCAGCAGCGCGCCGGGAAGGTCGCTGCGGCGCAACGGCGGCCACCACCGGCGGTGGGTGGCCACGATGAGGCCGAGGGCGAGCAGAGCGGTGACGAGGCCGATCGGCGTCAGCACCCGTGAGTCGCCATCGCCGAAGGGGACGAAGGGGATCCCGAGGTAGACGTCCGTGGCCAGCGCTGGCGGTGCGGCCAGCGTCAGCCAGAGCAACCCGACGGTGAGCGCCCCGACCGTGGTCAGCAGCGCGGGCGGGCGGCCGACGTCGCCGGCGACGGCTGCGACGCACAGGGCCATGACGACACCGAGGACGGCGTTGAGCCAGAAGATCGCCCGCCAGTCCGCGACGAGCAGGACCGCTGCGCCCAGCAGCGGGCCGAGCACGGAGCCGAGCTCCTGGACCGCGCCGACCAGGCCGAGCGGGAGCCCCCTTCGCCCGGGGGGCCAGAGGTCGGCGACCAGAGCCAGGGTGGCGGGGACCAGCCCGCCACCGCCGACGCCCTGGACGACGCGGCCGGCGACGAGGACGTCGAGGTCGACGGCGAGCGCGGTGACTCCGGAGCCGACGACGAAGACGAGGAGGCAGCCGAGGAGGATTCGGGAGCGGGAGACGACGTCGGCGAGCCGGCCGATGAGGGGCAGCACCGCGACGTAGCCGAGGAGGAAGCCGGAGATGATCGGCGCCGCGCGCTGCAGGTTGTCCAGCCCGAGGCCGACCCCGTTCATCATGTCGGTCAGCGCGAGGACGACGACATAGGTGTCCGCGGCGGCGAGCGCGACCGCGGTGGAGGCCACCGCGAGCAGGACGCGGGGGCGGGCACCGGGCGCCGCGACGGTGCTCACGTGGGGCGGTCGATCTCGACGGACTTGCCGTAGTCGGAGATCTTCAGGGTGAAGGTGGTCTTCTTCTCCTCGTAGAAGTTGCCCGTGATCTCGACGGTGCGCAGCTCCCCGCTGTCCGGCTCGATGCCATACGTGACGTCGAAGTCGTCGGCACCCTTGCCGAGCAGGAAGAGCCGCTGGATCTCCGAGGCGGGCACCTTGCCGGTGTACTCCTGCAGCACGGTGTCGCCGGAGCGCACCTGCTCGCCCTCCTTGGCGTCGGCCGTCTTCTTGAGGACCTGGTCGACGCCGGAGCCGGCGCGGAAGAACTCCGCGGGGTTCGGCGAGCCGAGGTCGGCCATGTTCACGGGGTTGTAGTCCTTGGTGAAGAAGGACATCCACGTGTCCTTGCCGATGGCGATGATCTTCACACCGGCCGAGTTGCCCTTGATGACACCGGTGACCTGGCCCTCGAACCTCGGGGTCTTCGCGTCGATGATGCCGGACCCCTCGGCGGCGGAGACGCCGTTGTGCCCCTTGGGGATCGCGGTCTGCTGGAGGTCGAAGACCACCGACTTGCCGTTGGTGAAGCGCTTGCGCGCCGTGGCGAGCGCCTCCTTCGGCGGGGTGGCCTCCTCGAAGGCGGAGCAGCCGGCGGTGCCGATGACGGCCAGCGGCACGGCCGCGAGGAAGGAACGACGTCGCATGG
>CAYLUX010000191.1:0-3515 GCA_964386935.1 uncultured Janibacter sp. | reverse complement strand
ACCGCGTCGGCGACCTCGCGCATGCCCATGCGCCGGTCCATCGCCGTCTTCTGGATCCACCGGAAGGCCTCGGCCTCGCTGATCTTCAGCTTCTTCATCAGGACGCCCTTGGCCTTCTCGACGGCCTTGCGGGTCTCGAGGCGCTCGCCGAGGTCGGCGACCTCGGACTCCAGGGCCTTGACCTCGGCCCACCGGGAGAGGGCGACCTCGACCGCGGGGGTCACGTCCGAGACCGTGAAGGGCTTGACGATGTAGGCCATGACGCCCGCGTCCCGGGCCCGCTCCACGAGCTCCTTCTGCGAGAAGGCCGTGAGCATGATCACTGGGCAGATACGCTGCTCGCCGATGGTCTCGGCTGCCGTCAGTCCGTCCATGACCGGCATCTTGACGTCCATGATGATCAGGTCCGGCCGCAGCGACTCGGCCAACGAGACCGCTTCCTCACCGTTGCTGGCCTGCCCCACGACCTCGTACCCGGCGTCGGTGAGCATCTCGGCGAGGTCGAGACGGATCAGCGCCTCGTCCTCGGCGAGCAGTACCCGGTGGCCTCCGGGGGCCTCGTTGTCCGCCGTCATCATTCACCCTTCGTCGTTGGCTGGTCCCGGTGCCGGGAGCGGGACTCGAACCCGCACGCCCTTGCGGGCAGAGCATTTTGAGTGCTCCGTGTCTGCCGTTCCACCACCCCGGCTGGAGTGCGCCGCCAGCATACCCAGCGGTCGGGGGCGGACCGCCAATCAGCCCATGCCACCGGGCAGTGCGCCGACCGGCTGCTCCCCGCCCTCCCGGTAGGCGGTCGCCCGCTGGTTCCGGGCGTCGCCGATCCGGTGCACCCGCAGCGCATTCGTCGAGCCGGGTACTCCGGGGGGCGACCCGGCGACGATGACGACGCGGTCCCCTTCGTCGCACCAGCCCAGGGCGAGGAGCGCCTCGTCGACCTGCATCGCGTACTGGTCGGTGTGCGTGACGTCACCGGTGAGGAAGGTCTGCATGCCCCACACGAGGGCCAGCTGGGAGCGGGTGTCCTGCTTCGGCGAGAAGGCGAGCATCGGCAGGCGGGGTCTGGCCTGGGCGAGGTGTCGCGCCGAGGCACCGGTCTGGGTGAAGGCGATGAGGTATTTCACACCGAGGGCCTCCCCGACCTCGGCCGCGTGGGCGGTGACGACCCCGCCCTGCGTCGTCGGGGGGTCCCCGAGCTCCTGCATGCGCGCCAGCCCCCGCTCCTCGGTTGCCTCGATGATCTTCGCCATCGTCCGGACTGCCTCGGTGGGGAACCTGCCGGCCGCGGTCTCACCGGAGAGCATGAGCGCGTCGGCGCCGTCGAGCACCGCATTGGCGGCGTCGGAGGCCTCGGCGCGGGTGGGGCGGGAGTTCTCCATCATCGAGTCCAGCACCTGGGTGGCCACGATGACCGGCTTCGCCTGGCGCCGGCACAGCTCGACGGCCTGCTTCTGCACGAGCGGGACCCGCTCCAACGGCATCTCCACCCCGAGGTCCCCGCGGGCGACCATGATGCCGTCGAAGGCGTCGATGACCTCCTCCAGGTGCTCGACCGCCTGGGGCTTCTCGATCTTGGCGATGACGGGCAGTCGCACCCCGACCTCGTCCATGACCTCGTGGACCGCGCGGATGTCCTCGGGCGAGCGCACGAAGCTCAGCGCGATGTAGTCGGCCCGCAGACGCAGCGCCCAGCGCAGGTCCTCCTCGTCCTTCTCGGTGAGGGCGGGGGCGCTGACCGCGGCGCCGGGGAGGTTGATCCCCTTGTTGTCCGAGAGCGGGCCGCCGTAGACGACCAGGCAGCGGACGTCGGTCTCGTCGACGGACTGCACGGCGAGGGTGATCTTGCCGTCATCGATGAGGATCGTGTCCCCGGCCGCCACGTCACCGGCCAGCCCGGCGTGGGTGGTGCCCACGATCTCCCGGTCCCCCGGCACGTCCCGGGTGGTGATGGTGAAGTGCTGCCCGGGGACGAGCTCGATCGGGCCGTCGGCGAACCGTCCGACGCGGATCTTCGGACCCTGCAGGTCCACGAGGACCCCGACGGCGCGGCCCGACTCGTCGCTCGCGGCGCGCACCTGCGCGTAGTTGCGCTCGTGGACCGCGTGCTCGCCGTGGGAGAGGTTCAGCCGGGCGAGGTCCATGCCGGCGTCCACGAGCTCGCGGATCGCCTCCGGGGTGGATGTCGAGGGGCCGAGGGTCGAGACGATCTTCGCGCGGCGCATGGCTCCACCCTATGCGCACGGAACGGATCGTTCAGACGGTGAGGGGTCGGTCCGTCGGGTCGATCGGCCGGGGCAGGTTGGAGCTGCCCATGAGGTGGGCGTCCACGCCGTGGGCCGCCGCGCGGCCCTCGGCGATCGCCCCGACGATGAGCGGCGGGCCCCGACCCGCGTCGGCGGCGCCGAACACGCCGGGCACCTCCGTCTGGTAGTCCCCGTCGCGCACGATGTTCGAGCGGGCGTCCGTCGTCAGCCCGAGCTGGGCGACGACGCCGTCCGGCTCCGGCCCGAGGAAGCCCATCGCCAGGAGCACGAGCTGGGCCGGGAGGACCTGCTCGGTGCCCTCGACGGGTTCGAACCCGCCCTCGGTCCGCTGGACCTCGGTGAGCCGCAGACCGGCCACGCGCCCCTCGTCGTCCCCGACGATCTCGGTCGTCGAGACCGAGTAGACCCGCTCGCCACCCTCCTCGTGGGCGGCGGCCACGCGGAAGAGCATCGGGTAGGTCGGCCACGGCTGGTTCTCCAGCCGCTCCGGCCCCGGCTGCGGCATGATCTCCAGGCTGGTGACCGAGCGCGCGCCCTGCCGGATCGAGGTGCCCAGGCAGTCCGCGCCGGTGTCGCCGCCACCGATGATGATGACGTCCTTGCCCTCGGCCGTCACCTGGTCCTCGACCTCCTCGCCGAGCGCGACCCGGTTGGCCGGCGGCAGGAAGTCCATCGCCTGGACGACGCCGTCCAGCTCCCGCCCGGGGACGGGCAGGTCACGGCGCACGGTGGCACCCGTGGCCAGGACGATCGCGTCGTACCGGTCCCGCAGCTGCTGACCCGTGAGCTCGGTCCCGACGTCGACGCCGGAGCGGAAACGCGTGCCCTCGGCCCGCATCTGCTGGATGCGGCGGTCGAGGATCCGCTTCTCCATCTTGAACTCCGGGATCCCGTAGCGCAGCAGGCCACCCGGAGCGTCCGCGCGCTCGTAGACCGCGACGGTGTGGCCGGCCCGGGTCAGCTGCTGGGCCGCTGCCAGTCCTGCGGGCCCCGAGCCGACGACGGCGACGGTCTTGCCGGTGAGGCGGTCGGGGATCTGCGGCGGGACGTCTCCGCGGCCGAAGGCCTCCTCGATCGTGGTGAGCTCGACCTGCTTGATCGTCACGGCGGGCTGGTTGATGCCCAGCACGCACGCGGTCTCGCACGGGGCAGGGCAGAGCCGACCGGTGAACTCCGGGAAGTTGTTCGTCGCGTGCAGTCGCTCGATGGCGTCGTGCCAGTCACCGCGCCGGGCGAGGTCGTTCCACTCCGGGA
>CAYLUX010000190.1:1673-3640 GCA_964386935.1 uncultured Janibacter sp. | reverse complement strand
ACGAGCCAGTACGACGAGCCGATCGCCTTCGACGGCTACCTCGACGTGCAGATCCCGGCCGCCTCGGGCGAAGGGAGCGAGACCTTCCGCGTGGAGATCGAGCGGGCGCACATGGAGGAGGACACCGGCAAGTCGCTGCACGTGGGCGGCTCGACCGGTCGCATCCAGGGCGCCGAGTACTCGCTCGTCGACTTCAACCGTGCCGGCATCCCGCTCATCGAGATCGTCACCAAGCCGATCGTCGGTGCGGGGGAGCGCGCCCCGGAGGTCGCCCGCGCCTACGTCTCCGCGCTGCGGGACCTGCTGCGTGCCCTCGACGTCTCCGACGTGAAGATGGAGCAGGGCTCGATGCGCTGCGACGTCAACCTCTCCCTGCGCAAGAAGGAGGGGGAGGCGAGCAGCCCGGAGCAGCTGGCCGTGCCCATGGGCACCCGCACGGAGACGAAGAACGTCAACTCCCTTCGCTCCGTGGAGCGGGCGGTGCGCTTCGAGGTTTGCCGCCACGCCGCGGTGCTCACCGGTGGCGGGTCGATCCTGCAGGAGACGCGGCACTGGCACGAGGACACCGGCATGACGACCTCGGGCCGGCCCAAGTCCGATGCCGAGGACTACCGCTACTTCCCCGAGCCGGACCTCGTGCCCGTCGCGCCGAGCGCGGAGTGGGTCGAGCAGCTGCGCGCCACGCTGCCGGAGCCGCCGGCCGAGCGCCGGGCCCGGTTGCAGGAGGCCTGGGGCTACTCCGACCTGGAGATGCGTGACGTCATCAACGCCGGCGCGCTCGACCTCATCGAGGAGACCGTGGCCGCCGGGGCGAAGCCGCAGTCCGCCCGCAAGTGGTGGCTGGCGGAGCCCTCCCGCCGCGCCAACGACGCCGGGGTCGACCTCGTCGGGTACGCCGAGGAATCCGGCCTGACCCCTGCCCACGTCGCCGAGCTGGAGTCGATGGTCGTGGCCGGCCGGCTCAACGACAAGATGGCCCGGCAGGTGCTGGACGGCGTCCTCGACGGCGAGGGCGCGCCCACCGAGGTGGCCGACGCCCGTGGGCTGGAGCTGGTCCAGGACGACGGGGCGCTCGAGGCGGCCGTCGACAAGGTCATCGAGGGCAACCCCGACATCGCCGAGAAGATCCGCGGCGGCAAGGTGCAGGCCGCCGGTGCGCTGATCGGCCAGGTGATGAAGGAGATGAAGGGCCAGGCCGACGCCGGCAAGGCGCGCGGGCTGATCCTGGACAAGCTCGGCGTCGAGGGCTGAGCACGGGTCGAACCCCGGCCGTGGCGTCGATATGGTCGGGCCATGGTCACCGTCTCGCTGCCCGATCAGTCCTGGCTCGACGCCGTCGGTGAGGTCGACGGCGTCACGACCCTCGTGTGGGACCCCGCAGGGCCCCCGCCCGAGGAGGACGTCGAGGTCTTCGTCGCGCCGTACATGGCCAAGCCCGCGCAGATCGAGCCGGTGAAGGACAAGCCGTCCGTGCGGCTGGTCCAGCTGCTCTCCGCCGGTGTCGACGCGGCGCTGCCCGTCGTCCCCGAGCACGTGGCGCTGGCGAATGCCCACGGCGTGCACGACGCCGCCACGGCCGAGCTGGGGGTGGGCCTCGTGCTCGCCTCGCAGCGTGGCTTCGACGAGTTCGCCACCGCCCAGCCGAAGGGGGAGTGGCTCCCCCGGAAGTTCCGCCCCGGGCTGGCGGACAAGCGGGTGCTCATCCTCGGGTACGGCTCGGTGGGGTCCGCCGTCGCCCGGCGGCTGGCCCCCTTCGAGGTGACGGTCACGGCGGTCGCCTCCCGCGCCCGCGCCGGCGACGACCTCGTCGACCAGGTCCACGGCATCGACGAGCTCGCCGACCTGCTGCCCGAGCAGGACATCGTCATCTCGGTGCTGCCCGGCACGGCCGCGACGAAGGGCATCCTGGGCAAGGACGTCCTCGCGGCCCTGCACGACGACGCGCTCGTGGTCAACATCGGCCGCGG
>CAYLUX010000190.1:0-1573 GCA_964386935.1 uncultured Janibacter sp. | reverse complement strand
TGGCGCGGGCCACACTCGAACCATGACGATGTCAGCCGAGGACCGGACCCTGGTCCTGCTCCGCCACGCGAAGGCCGCCCCCGGGCGCGCCGGGCAGGACGACCGTGAGCGCCCCCTCTCGGAGAGGGGCCGCGCGGACGCACAGCGGCTCGGCCGCTGGCTGCGTGAGCAGGGGCTCGGCTGCGACGAGGTGATGTGCTCGCCGTCGCTGCGGACCCGGGAGACCATGGAGGAGGTCGCGGCCGCCGGCTGCGCCGAGGCCGAGATCGACATCGTCCACCAGCTCTACAACGCCACCCCGGAGGACGTCCTCGCCGCGGCCAGGACCGCTTCGCCCGATGCGACCGTGCTGGCCGTCGTCGGGCACGCCCCCGGCCTGCCGGCGGCCGCCAGCCTCTTCGCTGACGGCAACGGCACCGAGCGGGCCCACGAGGCCTTCGGCCAGGGTTTCCCTCCCGCAGGTGTGGCGGTGCTGCGCTTCGCGGGTCACTGGTCCGACCTGGCCTTCGGCGCCGCGGACCTGACCGACTTCTGGTCGCCCGAGCTCGACCACGCCTAACCCCCTGACTCGCCGCTCTGTCCCTGTTTGCGAACGCAAAAACATTTGCTATCGTAAACGCGGAACATCCACCGGGACGAGATTCCCGATCGCCACACCGCAGGGAGAGACCCATGACCGACCAGGCCGTGCACCAGACCAGCAGCACCAACCCGAAGAACGTCCCGACACCGTTCTGGTGGGGGCTCGGCTTCGGGATCGCGGCATTCGTGATCCACGTCAGCAGCAGCTCCTCGAGGACGGTCAACGGGGTGATGACGGAGTGCTCGTACACCGACTACTTCGCCTTCATCGCCGCGGCGGCCTGCGTGGGCTTCGGGGTCGCCGGCCTCACGAAGGGCCGCAAGGCTCCGAAGGATCGCTCAGTCCACCCGGCGGTGCTCCTGGCCTTCGCGCTGGTCCTCGCGATCCTGGCGGTCGTCCACGTCCTGCGCGGGATCGGGATGATCGGCGGCCCCTGCTAGGAGCGAAGCCCCGTCCCGCATGATGGACGGGGTTGTCTCAAACGTTGACACGCGGGAGGGCGAGGGGGAGAGTGGGCCACGTGGCCCACCTCCTCGTACTTCCCCGGCGCGCTGCCTGAGGCGACCCCGTCGCACGACGCAGCGCGCGCCCTTCTGTCCAGTGTCGGACCGGAGGGTTTTTTCATGACCGGGGCAGGCGAGGACACCAGGAGGCAGCGATGGCACAGCGAACCGAAGGACAGACGGTGACTGACAGGATCAGCGGCACCCCGAACCCGGCGGAGTTTGCCCGCCGGGTGGAGGCTTCCAGGCCCAGCACTCGGGAGGTGACCGGGGCGCAGAGTCTCGTCCTCGCCCTCGAGCACGTGGGTGCCGAGGTCGTCTTCGGCATCCCCGGCGGTGCGATCCTTCCCGCCTACGACCCGCTGATGGACTCGACCAAGGTCCGCCACGTCCTCGTCCGCCACGAGCAGGGCGCGGGGCACGCCGCCGAGGGCTACGCCTCGGCCACCGGGAAGGTCGGGGTCTGCATGGCCACCTCCGGCCCGGG
>CAYLUX010000189.1:0-3704 GCA_964386935.1 uncultured Janibacter sp. | reverse complement strand
GCCGGGCATCATCGGTCGAGGCGCCTCGTCGGTGACCTGGGAGTGGATCCGCCGGCTGCACTCGCAGGTCGACCTCACCCTCGCCCCGAGCCGGCCGACCCTCGAGGACCTGCGGGCGCACCGGATCCCCCGCACGGACCTGTGGGGTCGGGGCGTGGACACCCGGCTCTTCAACCCCGGCTGGCGGGACGACCCAGACACCGTGGCACTGCGAAGGGAGCTTGCCCCCGGTGGTGAGGTGCTCCTGGGGTACGTCGGCCGGCTCGCCCCCGAGAAGGAGCTGCACCGCCTCGCGGAGCTGGCCCACCTGCCGGGCACCCGGCTGGTGATCGTCGGCGAGGGCCCCTCCCGAAACGAGATCGGCGCCCGCCTGGCGGATGCGGTGGCCCGTCGGATCGGCCGCCCCAACCGGCCCCCGGTCTTCCTCGGCGCACGGACCGGCACAGACCTCGCCCGTGCCTTCGCGGCCCTCGACGTCTTCGTGCACACCGGGACCCGGGAGACCTTCGGCCAGACCCTGCAGGAGGCGGCGGCGACCGGCCTGCCGGTCGTGGCCCCGGCCGCCGGTGGTCCCGTGGACCTCGTCGGGCACGGGCGCACCGGCTTTCTCTTCGACCCGGAGGCACCCGGTGACCTGCACCGGCACGTGCGTGAGCTGGTGGCCTCGCCCTCCCTTCGCGCAGCCATGGGTGCTGCCGGTCGGGAGGCGATCCGGGACCGGTCGTGGAGCAGCCTGACCGAGCAGCTGGTCGGTCACTACGAGAGGGTCGTCACGGCACCCGCCGGGATCTCCGCGTAGCCCTATACCCTGCAGCGGGAAGGCCCGTGCGAGGAAGGGAGCTGGCGTGACGCCGAGGCGTGTGATGGTGACGGGTGGCGCCGGGTTCATCGGATCGCACCTGACGGAGCGGCTCCTGGGCGAGGGGCACGAGGTGCTCGTGGTCGACAACTTCTACTCCAGCACCCGGCGCAACCTCACCCACCTGCTGGACCACCCGAACTTCGAGCTGATGCGTCACGACGTGACCTTCCCGCTGTACGTCGAGGTCGACGAGATCTACCACCTCGCGTGCCCGGCCAGCCCGATCTTCTACCAGCGCGACCCGGTGCAGACGACGAAGACGAGTGTGCACGGGTCGATCAACATGCTCGGTCTGGCCAAGCGCACCAAGGCCAAGATCCTGCTCTCCTCGACCTCCGAGGTCTACGGCGACCCCGAGGTCCACCCGCAGACCGAGGACTACTGGGGCAACGTCAACCCGATCGGCATCCGCTCCTGCTACGACGAGGGCAAGCGCTGCGCCGAGACCCTCTTCTTCGACTACCGGCGCCAGCACGACCTGGGGATCAAGGTCGCCCGGATCTTTAACACCTACGGTCCGCGGATGCAGCCCGACGATGGTCGGGTGGTGTCCAACTTCATCGTGCAGGCTCTGGCCGGTGAGCCGTTGACGATCTACGGGGACGGTGGCCAGACGCGCTCGTTCTGCTTCGTCGAGGACATGGTCGACGGGCTCATGGCGCTCATGGGGACCCCTCACGAGGTGACCGGCCCGATCAACATCGGCAACCCCGTGGAGTTCACCATGCTCGAGCTGGCCGAGCTGGTCATCGAGCTGACGGGCAGCCGCTCGTCCATCGAGCACCGTCCGCTGCCGCAGGACGACCCGACGAGGCGCCGTCCGGACATCACACGCGCCGGCGAGGCCCTCGGGTGGCAGCCGCGGACCGCCCTGCGCGAGGGGCTGGAGCGCACCATCACCGACTTCGCCCAGCAGGTCAGCGCCTGACGAGCGCTCCCGGACGTGCTGTGTCGGCGACCTGCAGGGCCGAGCCAGCAGGCTTCAGGGTCCGGTAGGCGTTTCGGGTACGCACTCCCCGAGGGTGAACTCCGTCATGGGTCGCCAGACCTCGTCCTTCCCGTGCTCGTAGAGATGGAAGCGGTCGACCCGGAAAAGGGCCTCGAAGCCCGCGAGCTCGTCGAAGGCGCGGTCCAGCCTCGGGGTGTCGATTGCGTGGGCGATCGTCACGTGCGGGTGGTAAGGGAACTCGAGGGCCCTGGTCACCGGGCCGCTACGCACCGCCCGTTCCAGCCGTTCACACTCCGGGATCCCCCGGGCGACCTGGACGAAGACCACCGGGCTCACCGGGCGGAAGGTCCCGGTCCCCCGGAGGACCATGGTGAAGGGCCTGTGGGCCGAGGCCACCGCCCTCAGGTGCCCGATGAAGGGCGTCAGCTCACCCGAGGGGATGTCCGTAGGCGGCAGCAGCGTCACGTGCGGCGGGATCGCGTGGGCGAGCGGGTCGCCCACCGCCGCGCGGTGTTGCTGCAGCTGCGACCCCCAGGGCTCGGGGACCGCGACCGAGACACCGTGCACGGGCACGGGTCAGCGCCCCGTCGGCAGCAATCCGACGCTCTCGTAGACCCGGTCGCGGGTGGCGGTGGCCACCTCGGAGGCGCGGGCCGCCCCCTTCGCCAGGATCCGATCGAGCTCGGCAGGGTCGGCCATGAGCTCAGCCATCCGCTGCTGGTAGGGCTCGACGGCACCGAGCACCACCTCGGCGACCTCCTTCTTCAGGTCGCCGTAGCCGCGCCCGGAGAACTCCTGCGCCACGTCCTCGGCGGACCGGCCGGAGAGGGCGGAGTGGATCGAGAGCAGGTTGGACACGCCCGGCTTGCCCTCGGGGTCGTAGCGGATCTCGCCGTCGAGGTCGGTGACGGCCGAGCGGATCTTCTTCGCGATCCGCTTCGGGTCGTCCATCATCGAGATCAGGCCCTTGTCGGAGGAGGAGCTCTTGCTCATCTTCCCCTCCGGCTCCTGCAGGTCCATGATCCGCGCGGAGCTGCTGAGAATGTGCGCGTCCGGCACCACGAGGGTCTCGCCGAAGCGGGCGTTGAACCGCTCCGCCAAGTCACGGGTGATCTCCAGGTGCTGGCGCTGGTCGTCGCCGACGGGCACCCGCTCGGCGTCGTAGACGAGGATGTCGGCGGCCATGAGGACCGGGTAGGTGAAGAGGCCGACGTTGGCGCCGAAGCCCTTGGCCGTCTTGTCCTTGAACTGCGTCATCCGGCTCGCCTCGCCGAAGCCCATCTGGCAGGCGAGGATCCACATCAGCTCGGTGTGCGCCGGCACATGGCTCTGGCAGAAGACGGCCGAGCGCTCCGGATCCACCCCGGCCGCGATGTACTGCGCGGCGGTGATGCGGGTGCGGCGGGTGATGTCGGCCGGGTCCGTGGGGACGGTGAGCGCGTGCAGGTCGGCGACGAAGTAGTAGGCGTCGAAGTCCTCCTGCAGCGGCACCCAGTTGACCAGCGCCCCGAGGTAGTTGCCGAGGTGGAGGGAGTCACTGGTGGGCTGCATCCCGGAGAGGATGCGCGCCTGGTGGGGAGTGCTGGTCATGTCGGATATTGTGTCAGGCCGGACTCCGGGGCCGACGCAGCCCGCCCCACAGGAACCGGTCAGTAGGCCCCCTGCTTGCTCACCACGGCATGGAGCGTCCGCCACAGGATCACCAGGTCCTGCGCCACCGACCAGTTCTCCACGTAGTACAGGTCGAATCGCACCGACTCGTCCCAGGAGAGGTTGCTGCGGCCGTTGATCTGCCACAGGCCGGTCATCCCCGGCTTGACGAGCAGCCGGCGGCGCACGTCCTCCTCGTAGCGGGAGACCTCCTCCGGCAGCGGCGGACGCGGCCCGACCAAA
>CAYLUX010000188.1:0-3710 GCA_964386935.1 uncultured Janibacter sp. | reverse complement strand
GATGGAGTGGGTCGACGGCAACATCGGCTCCAAGGTGACGATGAAGTACCCGGCCTGCTTCCTGCTCGGCGAGCACGCGAAGGGCGAGACCCTCTCCGTGGCCTTCGCCGGCGAGGACCAGCACCAGGACGCGGGGGCCAAGATGGTCCACGCCGCCCCGAACACCTCGAGCTCGATCGTCTCCAAGTCGGTCGCCCGTGGCGGTGGCCGTACCTCCTACCGAGGCCTGGTCCAGGTCCTCGAGGGGGCGACGAACTCCAAGTCCAACGTCGTCTGCGACGCGCTGCTCGTCGACACGATCAGCCGCTCGGACACCTACCCGTACGTCGACGTGCGGGAGGACGAGGTCCAGATGGGCCACGAGGCGACGGTCTCCAAGGTCTCCGCGGACCAGCTCTTCTACCTGATGTCCCGCGGGATGAACGAGGAGGAGGCGATGGCGATGATCGTGCGCGGCTTCGTCGAGCCCATCGCCAAGGAGCTCCCGATGGAGTACGCCCTCGAGCTCAACCGCCTCATCGAACTCCAGATGGAAGGAGCCGTTGGCTGATGAGCCTGCTGGCTGACACCTCGAGCCGTGAGGCTCACACCCACTCCGCCGAGACGATGGTCCCGGACGCCTCCCGCGGCGAGCGCACCCGGTCCTGGGAGGTCGCGGACTTCCCCGTGCCGACCGGCCGCGAGGAGGACTGGCGCTTCACCCCGGTGAACCGGCTGACCGACCTCTTCGCCGAGGACGGCACCGCCGGCGAGCTGCAGGTCGAGCACGACCTGCCGAAGGGGGTGACCCGCACCACGATCCCCAAGGCGGAGTGGCGCGCGGGTGCCCAGGCGCCCGCCGACCGCGCCGCGGTCATCGCCGCGGCCGGGGACGACGAGGTCACCGTCCTGGACATCCCGGCCGAGGCCGAGCTCACCGAGCCGGTGCGCATCCACCTGACCGGCAAGGGCGGCGGCATCGCGCGCTCGGTCCACCAGGTGCGTGCGGGTGCCTTCTCGAAGGCGACCGTGGTCATCGAGCACTCCGGCAGCGCGGACTACAACGAGCTCTTCGCGGTGAGCGCCGGCGACGGATCGCAGCTGACGATCGTCACCGTCCAGGACTGGGAGGACGACACCCGTCACCTGGCCCAGCAGGACATGGTCATCGGCCGTGACGCCTCCGTGCGCCACATCGCCGTGACCATCGGCGGTGGCATCGTGCGGCTGAACACCAACGCCTCCTACACCGGGCCCGGCGGCTCCTTCGAGGGTTTCGGGGTGTACTTCGCCGACGCGGGCCAGCACCTCGAGCACCGGCTCTTCGTCGACCACGAGGCGCCCCACTGCCACAGCAACGTGGAGTACAAGGGCGCCCTGCAGGGCGAGACCGCACAGACGGTGTGGGTCGGTGACGTGCTCATCCGAGCCGAGGCCGAGGGCACCGACACCTACGAGCTGAACCGCAACCTCGTGCTCACCGACGGTGCGCGGGCCGACTCGGTGCCGAACCTGGAGATCGAGACCGGCGAGATCGTCGGCGCCGGGCACGCCTCGACGACCGGCCGCTTCGACGACCTGCAGCTGTTCTACCTGCAGTCACGGGGCATCCCGGAGGACGTCGCCCGACGCCTCGTCGTGCGCGGCTTCTTCAACAGCATCGTCGCGCGGATCGGCGACGAGGAGATCAGCGACCGGATCATGGCCGCGATCGACGAGGAGTTGGCGGCAACGCCGCAGGTGGAGGGGACGCCGGCATGAGCGCCGTTCCCGACGCGGACTTCGTCCGGGTCTGCCACCTCGACGAGCTCCCCGAGGAGGGGGCCGCCAAGGCCGAGGTCGGTGGCCGCACGATCGCGATGGTGCGGACCGAGGACGGCACCGTCCATGCCGTCGACGACACCTGCACCCACGCCAACGTCTCCCTCTCCGAGGGCGACGTCGAGGGCAACACCCTCGAGTGCTGGCTGCACGGCTCGTGCTTCGACCTCAACACCGGTGAGCCGACCATGATGCCGGCGACCGTGCCCGTCGCGGTGCACACCGTCCGCATCACCGAGGAGGGCGACGTCCTCGTCGCCCTCTCCGAGTAGACCGACTTCTTCTGCGAAGGAAAGAACAGACATGGCAACGCTTCAGATCACCGACCTGCACGTCAGCGTCGACACCGAGGACGGCCCGAAGGAGATCCTCAAGGGTGTCTCCCTGACCATCAGCTCGGGCGAGACCCACGCGATCATGGGCCCCAACGGGTCCGGCAAGTCCACCCTGGCGTACTCGATCGCCGGGCACCCGAAGTACACCGTGACCTCGGGCTCGATCACCCTGGACGGCGAGGACGTCCTGGCGATGGGCGTCGACGAGCGCGCCAAGGCCGGCCTGTTACTTGCCATGAAGTACCCGGTGGAGGTCACGGGCGTCTCGGTGTCCAACTTCCTGCGCACCGCCAAGACCGCGATCGACGGCGAGGCACCGAAGGTGCGCCACTGGGTCAAGGACGTGCGCGAGACGATGAAGGACCTGCGCATGGACGCCGCCTTCGCCGAGCGCAACGTCAACGAGGGCTTCTCCGGTGGCGAGAAGAAGCGCCACGAGATCCTCCAGATGGAGCTGCTCAAGCCGAAGTTCGCCGTCCTCGACGAGACCGACTCCGGCCTGGACGTCGACGCCCTTCGCGTCGTCTCCGAGGGCGTCAACCGCGCCAAGGAGAGCACCGACGCGGGCGTCGTGCTGATCACCCATTACACGCGGATCCTGCGTTACATCAAGCCGCAGCACGTCCACGTCTTCGTCGACGGGCGCATCGCCGAGGAGGGTGGCCCCGAGCTGGCCGACCGCCTCGAGGCCGAGGGGTACGACCGCTTCACGAAGACGGGGGAGCCCGCCGCCACGACAGGAGCCTGATCCATGGAGCCCCAGCTGATCCCCGACGCGGAGCTGACCGCGATCCGCGAGCAGTTCCCGATCCTCGGGCGCACGGTGCGCGACGGGAAGCCGCTGGTGTACCTGGACTCCGGTGCCACCTCGCAGAAGCCGCTGGCCGTCCTGGACGCCGAGCGCGACTTCCTGCTCACCGCCAACTCGGCTCCGCACCGGGGTGCGCACGCGCTCTCCGAGGAGGCCACCGAGGCCTACGAGCAGGCCCGGGCCGACATCGCCGGCCTCATCGGCGCGCCGGCGCAGGAGGTGGTGTTCACCAAGAACGCCACCGAGGCGCTGAACCTGGCGGCGTACGCCTTCTCCAACGCGGAGCCGGGCTCCCCCCTTCGTGTCGGGGAGGGTGACGAGATCCTCGTCACCGAGGCAGAGCACCACGCCAACCTGCTCCCGTGGCAGGAGCTGTGCCGGCGCACGGGCGCCACGCTGCGCTGGATCGACGTCACCCCCGAGGGGCGCCTGGACCTGGACCAGCTGGGGGAGAAGGTCACCGACCGCACCAAGGTCATCGCCGTCACCCACGCCTCCAACGTCCTGGGCGCCATCACGGACGTGCCGCGGGTCGTCGCCGCCGCGAAGTCGGTCGGCGCGATCACCGTCCTGGACGCCTGCCAGTCGGTGCCCCACCTGCCGGTCGACGTCAGCGAGCTCGGGGTGGACCTGCTCGCCTTCTCCGGGCACAAGATGTACGGCCCGAGCGGTATCGGCGTGCTCTGGGGCCGGTACGACCTGCTCGAGCAGATGCCCGCCTTCCTCACCGGTGGCTCGATGATCGAGATCGTGCGGATGGAGGG
>CAYLUX010000187.1:0-3726 GCA_964386935.1 uncultured Janibacter sp. | reverse complement strand
CCGTCCACGGCTGGTTGACGTACATCGTCGGGTAGGGCCCGCGCAGGTACGGGGCCGCTCCGGGCACCGTCTGCAGGAAGTCAAGGTCCTCGGTGTCGGCCTCGGTGTAGACCGGAGCGACGGTGATGTGCTCCGGGGTCTGCCAGCCGTCGGCCGCGCCCGGCGTGCGGGCGAGGGCCTCCTCCCAGCGCTCGGTGGCGCCCGCGGAGGGCACCCCGTCGCCGAGGTCGATGGTCTCGAAGGTGGGGATCTGGTCGGTCATCAGCGTGCTCCTGCCGGCTGCTGGCGGGTACCGAGGCGGTCGATGAGGCCCTCGAGGAAGGCCAGGACGTCCATGCCCACCCGGGCCGAGTCGTCGACCTGCGTGCCCTCGGCCTCGGTCGGTGCGCCGGCGATGACGACGTGCTCCACGCCGGCGGCACGAAGGGCGGCGACGGTGGCCTCCGCGTGGGCGGCGTAGCCCTTCGGTGAGGAGGCGATGATCGCCACGGGCGCGCCCTCGAGGCCGGAGAGGTCGGCGCCCTCCGGCCCGTCGAGGAGCTCGTGGAGCTCCGGGCGGATGCCGGCGACCCCGAGGAGGTTGCCGACGAAGCTGACCCGGGCGGTGTGCTCCTTGACGGCACCGAGCCCGAGGACGGGGACGGTGAGGTCGGAGCCGGCCCGCTCGCGGAGGGCCTCGAAGGCCTCGGAGTCACGGCGCCGTGGCAGCCCGTCGCGGGTGACCTCCACGCGCGGCTCCCTCTCCAGGAGGGTCTCCCCGGCCAGCGGGAAGGTCGAGGTGCCGGTGAGCGGCAGCTCCCGCGTGGCGAGCGCGGCGTCGCGCTCCGCGCGGGTGGCGGCGAGGCGGTCCGCGATGCGCCCGTCGGCGAGCGCGACCGCGGTGCCCCCGGCCCCGTCGAGCTCACCGAACCACTGCCACGCGGCGCGGGCGATCTCGTCGGTCAGGGTCTCGACGTAGGCGGAGCCACCGGCCGGGTCGGCGACCGCGGCGACGTGGGACTCGCTGGCGAGCAGCGTCTGGGTGTTCCGGGCGATGCGGCGGGCGAAGGGGGTGGGCAGCCCCACCGCGACGTCGTGCGGGAGCACGGTGATCGCGTCGGCGCCGCCCGCGGCGGCCCCGAAGCAGGCGATGGTGTCGCGAAGGATGTTCACCCACGGGTCGGTGCGGGTCTGCATCCGCCAGGAGGTGACGGCGTGCACCCGGGCCCCGCGGTCGGCCTCGGGGACCTCGAGCACCTCGCCCACGCGGGCCCAGGTGCGCCGCAGCGCCCGCAGCTTGGCGATCGTGGCGAACTGGTCGGCCGTCGCGGCCACCCGGAAGTCGATGCTCCGGAAGGCCACCGCCGGCTCGATGCCGTCGGCCTGCAGGCGCCGGACGTACTCCAGGGCGGTGGCCAGGGCCAGCGCGATCTCGTCGGCGTCGCCGGCGCCCGCGTCGTGGTGGACCCGGGTGTCGACGGTGATGGCCCGCACGCCCGTCCAGCGCTCGGTGCAGGAGCGCACCGCCTCGGCGAGCGGCGCCAGGTCCGGCGCGGTGCCGAGCGCGGCCGCTGCGCCGATGGGGTCGTGACCGAGGCCGCCGCGCACGGAGGCCGGGTCGGCCCCCTTCGACTCCCAGAAGGCGAGCAGCGCCGCCGCGGCACCGGGCTGGTCGGTCAGCGAGCTGACGGTGATCGGCGCCAGGTCGACCATGACGTCCTGGAGGACCTGCGCGACGTCGTCGGTGGCGATGCCGTCCTCACCGACGTGCAGCCACACCGAGGTGGCTCCCTGCTCGAGGTCCTGGAGGACGGCCGCGCGGGTGCGGGCGGCGTCGGGGTCGTCGTGCAGCGCCCGGGCGTCCCAGGGCTGCTCGGGGTCGCGGGGGCCGAGGCCGCGGGTGAAGGGCATGGCTCCCGGCAGTCCGAGCGCCCGCCCCTGCTCCGGCCAGTAGATCGGCTCGATCTCGAGGCCACCCGGCAGCTCGCTGGTCAGCTCGGCGACGGCGGCCGCCCCGTCCAGGTGCTGCTCCTCGGGCCGGGACCGGTTGAGGACCTTCGCCGCCATCGCGGCCCACTCGTCGGGGCCGAGCTGCGGGAAACCCTCCGCCAGGCGCATCGTGCCTGCGCCTTCGGAGGGGGTGTCGGGCAGTGTCATGCTGTGGCGCTCCTGGATCGAACGGCCGCCCGCAGGGGACGGGTATGACTGGCTTCGCAGCCTACCGACCGACCTCGCCGCGGTTCAGAGTCGTCCCACGTCGCGTACACCACATCCGCCGACGCCCCGGGCCTCGGGGCGGGCGGGGTCATCAGTCCAGCGAACCAACCGGGATGCCCAGGGGCTCCAGCTGCGAGCGGCCCTCGTCGAGCGCGGTGAGCACGACGACGCCGTCCTCGGTGAGCGCCACCGAGTGCTCCCAGTGCGCAGCGGCCAGCCCGTCATCGGTGACGACCGTCCAGTCGTCGGGCAGCACGTGGTTGGCCTGGTCCCCCAGGGTGACCATCGGCTCGATCGCCAGGGTTGCCCCGACGCGGGTGCGGGCGACCCGGCCCCGCACCCGGTAGTTGCACACGCTCGGCGGCAGGTGCATCGACTCCCCGATGCCGTGGCCGGTGTAGTCCTCGACGATGCCGTAGTCGACGCCGTCGCTGCGGCCGTCGGCGACGATGCTGTCCTCGACGGCACCGCCGACGTCGTTCAGGTCCCCACCGGCACGAAGGGCGCCGATGCCGGCCCACAGGGAGCGTCGGGTGACCTCGCTGAGGCGCACCTGCGCCGGGTCACCCGCCTCGTCGCCGCCGACGACGACGGTCATCGCGGCGTCGCCGTTCCAGCCCTCGACCTCGGCACCGCAGTCGATGCTCAGCAGGTCACCGGGGGCCAGCACTCGCTCCCCCGGGATGCCGTGCACGATCTGCGACCCGATCGAGGTGCACAGGGTGTGGCTGTAGCCGGGCACGAGCTGGAAGTTGGGGATGCCCCCGTGGTCCCGGATGAAGGTCTCGGCGAGCTCGTCGAGACGGGCGGTGCTCACCCCTTCGCGCACCTCGCCGCGGAGCATCGCCAGGGTGCGGCCGACGAGCAGACCCGCCACCCGCATCGCCCGGAGCTGGTCCGGGGTGCGGGCGGGCAGGTGCTCGCGGCCGAAGAGGGACATGCGGCGTCAGTCGGACAGTGCGTCGACGATGCGGCGGCCGATCTCGTCGACCTCGCCCGCGCCGTCGACCTGGACCAGCAGACCGCGCTCGGCGTACTCCGACGCCAGCGGCTCGGTCTCCCGGTGGTAGAGCGCCATCCGCTCGCGGATGACCTCCTCTGTGTCGTCCGCCCGGCCCTCGACCTCGGCCCGCTTGAGCAGCCGCTCGACGACCATCTCGTCGTCGACGACGAGCTCGAGCACCTTGTCCAGGGAGGCACCCTGGCGCTGCAGCATGCCGTCGAGCGCCTCGACCTGGGCCGGGGTGCGCGGGTAGCCGTCGAGCAGGAACCCGCCGGCCGCGTCCTCCTCGCCCAGACGGTCCTCGACGATGGCGTTGGTGATCTCGTCGGAGACGTAGCCGCCGGAGGCGAGGATCTCCTTGACCTGCTTCCCGAGCTCCGTCTCGTTCTTGATGTTGGAGCGGAAGATGTCGCCCGTGGAGATCGCGGGGATGGAGTAGTGCTCGGCGATACGGCCGGCCTGAGTGCCCTTACCGGCACCGGGAGGACCGAGGATGATCAGACGCATCAGCGCAGGAACCCTTCGTA
>CAYLUX010000186.1:0-3737 GCA_964386935.1 uncultured Janibacter sp. | reverse complement strand
CGGGAACAACCCGATGTGCTCCGGGACCCCGGCCCACCGCCAGTCATCCACCCGGCCTGGGTCCACCGCCAGGCTGTAGGGCCGCAGGATGTCGACCAGCAGAAGACCGGCCTCGAACCCGGTCGGGCTGCGAGGGAAGACCCTCGTCCCCACGATCACCCGGGTGGCCAGGTCGATCGCCGTCATCACTTCCACGCTGATCGCGGACCCGGTGAACGGGTCGAAGCAGAAGTTGTCCGCGCGGGTGACGTCGATCGCCACCACCTGCCCCACCCCGACCGTCGCGAACGACGAATACGAGGCAGTGGTCCGCAGCTTGTTCGTCTTGTGCGCCCTCGTCGTGCGCCCCAACGGCTTGACTGTGTGCGCGATGAACTTTTTTAGCGTGTCCCGGGGCACCTCCTCCACCGCGATGCCCTGGGCAGCGAGCTTGCTCAGGACCTGCCGGTAGATGTCCTTCTGCCGCTTCGCCGACTCCGTGCCATCAAACCGGGCTATCACGTTCCGGCACACGTCCTTGATCTGTGGGTCCAGCGTCTGGAACTGGGACCGGCCCCGATTGCTGCGGCCGTCGATCAGGGCGAAGAGTCCACCGGGGGTACCGAAGTACCTCTCGTGCCAATTGCGGATGGCACCTTCGGACGGGGCCTCGATCCGCTGCGCGCGCGCCGACCTTCGACTCTCACGGTCGCGGTGGGCCCGACGATCTCGTTCGTATTCTGCCTGCAGTTGCTCTGCCATGGCCCGGAACCTTGGGGTGCGCTTGACGCCGCTGGTTGGCGCGAACGGCCAGAACGGTTCACCTTCCCGCGCTAGCGCTGCATGCCCCCGGGCGTAGCCCGTTTCCACGGTCAGGACGATTTCCTCCCGGTCCAGAGCCACCTGCCGCGCGTCCTCGCTGACGCTCTCGAAGTCCTGACGGAAAGGACCGACCACCGCATCCGCGCGGCCGTTGAGCAGCCCGGTGGCGACCTCGAGGTCTTCGAACCGGATGTCCTTGACATCACCGTGGACGGTCTCGACGCGCACACTGAGTGGGCGGACCCCGATCACCAGTAGCCAGCCCTCCTCATCGAGGATCGTGGCCCCCTCGAACAGCGCCACCCGCGCGCTCACGACGCCTCACCTGCCCAGACCACAGGCGTGTCATCGCCCCACCGCGCGGCCAGATCGAGCTCAACCTCACCGCACCAAGCCAGGTGCCACAACGTCGAGAGCAGATAGCCCCCATCATCGTCTGACGCGACCTCCCCGAAGGTGACATCGCCGCCATCCGTGATCTCCCGTAGACGGGCCGTCACAGCCGCCATCCACGGTTGCTCCCTGCGGGCCATCGACAGCCAACGGAGATTCACCTCCTCCGCCCGGGACAGGCCAGGGAAGACTCGGTGCCGCCATCCGCGGGCCGTACATGCCTCAGCGGTCTTCTCGACCTTCCAGTTGAAGTCGATGTCCTGCAACTCGGCCGGGCGGGCGTCCCACACCGTCACCGACCCATCGACGCCCACGCTGAGCAGGTCGGGATAGTGCGACTTCTTCGGGGACCACCGAAGAAGAAACGGCTGGGCCACCAGCCACGAAACACCCTTGTCGCGGTCGAGCAGCATCACCAGCTGATGTTCCAACCCAGACTCTAGGGTCAGCTCGTCGCCGGTCGTCATCGAGAACGCATGCACCGGGACATTCCGCGAGTACGTCGACGAACGCACCTTCCGGACCGAGCCCAACTGCCGCACATCCGGCGGACCCGCGCCCCAGTTCCAGTCCGAGACGAACTGACCCTCCACAGCGAAAGACCACTGCGGGTCCGACGATTGAGTTTCCGGCACCGCAACATCTACAGTGGACACAACGACTCCTCCTGCCACCCGCAACCACGGATCAGGTAGTTGTTCACGAGGGCGTCCCGGGCCAACGGGGCGCCCTCGAACTTTGTCTGCGCGGCGATCCTATCGAACGCCAGCGCCCACTATCACGCTTTCACCGCCGCATACAGCGACACGCCGCCGAACCATGAACTCAAAGTTCGAAGCCGAAAACTCAAACTAGGACCCCTCTCTACAACTAGAAGCCCCCGGCGTCCTTCGCCATGTTCGAGAACCGCGCGTAGTGCCCCTGGAAGCCGAGCACGATGTCAGCGGTCGGGCCGTTTCGGTGCTTGGCGACGATGAGGTCGGCCTCCCCTTCGCGCTCGGTGTTGGGGTCGCGGTCCCGGTGGAGCAGGATCACGACGTCAGCATCTTGCTCGATGGAGTTGTGGACGGCGATACCGTTGGCGATGAAGTTGTGCACGCCCATGACCGTGGCGTCGTAGACCTCTTCGACGCGGTCGGCCTCCACCGAGACGACGGTGTCCCAGAAGACGTCGTTGACCGCCATGAGCTCCAGATCAGCCGAGTCGAGGACATTCGCGACCCGGGACAGCCGCTCTCTGGACGGTGCTGACGCATAGAGCGCCGAACCGCAGTACTGCATCCCCAGCGCCTCTTGGAACTCTCGGGTCGTCACTCCGGAATCGGCCATCACTTCTCGGACGTCGTCCCAGACCTGCTTTGGGACCGTGTCGACGTTGGTGTTGGCCTTGACCTCTCGCACCAGCTCCAGGAGTCGCTCTCCGATCTTCCCCCGCTCCCCGTGGACCCCGATCTCCTGGAGGAATCGCCGCTGCGAGTCCACCCCGGAGATGTCGATCGTGAAGCCGCCGCGGTAGCCCTCCTTGCTCGTCGAGTGCAGGCGCGTCTGGATCCCGAAGCGGAGGAGCAGGCGGCTCAGATCATCAACGAGACGCCGAGAGGTCGACGCGTAGTAGATGCGTCCGCTGCGGCCGTTCTTGTTGACGGTGACCGATCCGTCGGTCGCCCAGATGTGCCTGATGAAGAGGGCGATCTGCTCCTTCGGGAGGCCGAAGACCTCCTCCGGAACGAACTTCTCGTGGGAACGCAGCCCAAAGAGCTTCAGGCCGTCGAGCCACTCCGCGATCGGGTTGCGCTTACCTCGGGCCAGCGGGAACGGGGACCGCAATCGCAGGGTCGTCACGCGTGCCGCCTCGTAGTCGTCTCGCGCTGCGGTGACGCCGAAGGCCAGAGACGCCTTGGTCACCGCCTCGAGGTTCGCCTCGTCCACGCTGGCATAGCGCAACGGCTGCTTCTTGACGAAGGATCCGTCGCCGAGGAGGTGCGCGAGCAAGATGACCCGGCTGTCCTCCCATTCCGAGAGAGCCCGCGGCGACGGCACGTGCCGGGGCACCGCGACGCGATCGCCCTGTCGCAGGTCGCCGAGCGCGGTCCACCCTTCGTAGGCCAGGAAGGGATGATTCTCCGTCGCGCGCACGGTCTTGCCCGAGGCGAGGGTGAGCTTGAAGACCACAGCCGTCCCGGTCGAAAAGGCATGGGTCATCGTCCGCTTGGTGTAGCGCAGGGAGTCGTCGAGTCCCCACACCTCGATGTCCTTGGCCCCGCTGGCGACGAGCTCACCGATCGTCGTCTCGGCGCCGGTGTCCGCACGCAGGATCCGGGCCTCCGCCGGCAGGCAGCCAGACTCACGCAGGTCGCTCATCGCCGGACGCTTGTCAGTGCGCTGCTCGGGGCCACGGTTCAGCTGGCTGATCGCGATGACGGGGACCTCGAGCTCCTTGGCGAGCAGCTTCAGCGCCCGGGAGAACTCCGAGACCTCCTGCTGGCGTGACTCGACCTTCTTGCCCGAGGTCATCAGCTGCAGGTAGTCGATGACGATGAGCT
>CAYLUX010000185.1:0-3738 GCA_964386935.1 uncultured Janibacter sp. | reverse complement strand
TCGTCATCGGCCTGTGCAGCACCGACGGGCTCTACCACGCGAGCGGGTCGTTGGACCTGCCCGGTGCGATGTTCACCGCCAGCCACAACCCCGCCCGGTACAACGGGATCAAGTTCTGCCGGGCCGGTGCCCGCCCGGTCGGCAAGGGCACCGGCCTCGTCGAGGTCCGCGACCGCGCCCAGGAGGTGCTCGATGCCGCGGGCCCGGTACCGGTCGCCACACCGGGGAGCCGGCGCGACCGCGACATGCTGCCCGAGTACTCCGCCTTCCTCCGGGGCCTCGTCGACCTCCGGGGCAGCCGCCCCCTTCGGGTCACCATCGACGCCGGCAACGGGATGGGAGGGCTCACCGCCCCCGCCGTCCTCGGGGACGGTGCCGGTCTGCCGGCGCTGCCGCTGGGCCTCGACCCGCTGTACTTCGAGCTCGACGGCACCTTCCCCAACCACGAGGCCAACCCGCTGGACCCGAAGAACCTCCTCGACCTGCAGGAGCGGGTGCGCACGAGCGGCTCGGACATCGGGATCGCCTTCGACGGCGACGCCGACCGCTGCTTCGTCGTCGACGAGCGGGGCGAGCCGGTCAGCCCGAGCGCCATCACCGCGATGATCGCCGGGCGGGAGATCGCCCGCGAGGTGGCCGCCGGCACGCCGGCGCACGAGGTCACGATCGTGCACAACCCCATCGTCTCCGCCGTCGTGCCCGAGGTCGTCGCCGAGCACGGCGCGAAGGCGGTCCGCGCCCGGACCGGGCACTCCTGGGTCAAGGAGGTCATGGGCCGCGAGCAGGCCGTCTTCGGGGGCGAGCACTCGGCCCACTACTACTTCCGGGACTTCTGGTTCGCCGACACCGGGATGCTCGCGGCGATGCACGTCCTCGCCGCCCTCGGCGAGCAGGAGGGGCCACTCAGCTCGCTGATGGCCCCCTTCGAGCGGTACGTCGCCTCCGGCGAGATCAACTCCACCGTCGCCGACGTCGAGGCGGTGATCGAGAGGGTCCGGGAGCGGCACGGTGGCCCCGGGACCCGGTCGGAGGACTTCGACGGGCTGACCATCGCCCACCCGGGCGACGAGCAGTCGCCGATGTGGTGGTTCAACCTGCGCGCGAGCAACACCGAGCCCCTGCTGCGGCTGAACGTCGAGGCCGCGGACGTGGCGACGATGGAGCAGCTGCGCGACGATGTCATGACCACGATCCGGGAGGACTGACATGAGCGGCACGACGATTACGCCCTGGCTGCGAGAGATCCTGCGCTGCCCCGCCTGCCGGGCACGGCTGCGGGACGAGGGCGGCTCGGGCACGGCTCCCGCCGAGCTCGTCTGCACCTCGGAGCAGTGCGGGCTTGCCTACCGCGTGGAGGACGGGATCCCCGTCCTGCTCGTGGACGAGGCACGCCGGCCCTGAGGCCAGCCATGGCACCCTTCGACGAGTCGCTGCTCGACGACGAGGGGCGCCGACGCTCCGTCGACGCCCAGGACCTGCTGCGCGCCTTCGCCGGCGCGGGCGCACAGCTGCGGAGGGCGGCGACCATCGCCGGTGAGGCGCCGGGCCTCACCGGGGTCGCCGGCGGCGAGCGGCCGCGGGCAGTGCACGTCGCGGCCGTCGGGAGCTCCGAGGCCGTCGCCGACGTGCTGGACCTGCTCATCTCCACGTCGGGCCCGGTCCTGCTCACCCGTGACGGCTCCGGCCCGCTGCCCGGGTGGGTCGGCACGCTCGACCTCGTCGTCGCCGTCTCCGTCTCGGGCCGCGCCGAGGGCCCGGTGCGCCAGGCCCGGGAGGCCGCCCGGCGCGGCGCCCACCTGCTGACCGTCGGGCCGAGCGGGAGCCCGCTCGCCGATGCCGCCGCGGAGGCCAGGGGAGTGCACCTGCCGATCGCGCCGGGCAGCGACCACTCGCGCACGGCCCTGTGGGGACTGGTCACGCCCACGCTCCTCGGGCTGGACGCCTGCGGCGTCCTCGAGGTGCCCGAGCACGTCCTGGACCGGGTCGCCGACCGGCTCGACGAGCAGGCCGAGACCTGCCGGCCCGATGCGGAGTACTTCGTCAACCCCGCCAAGTCCCTCGCCCTGGACCTCTCGGAGGTCACCCCCGTCGTCCTCGGGGACGGCCCGGTCACCGGCGTGGCCGCCCGCCGGGCGAGCGCGATGCTCGCACGCACCGCCCGCACGCCCTCCACCTGGGGGCGGCTGCCGGACGCTGCCGCCCAGGTCGTCGCGTGCCTCTCGGGTCCGCTGGCGGTCGGGGAGCGGGCGCCGGACGGGGGCCGAAACATCTTCGCCGACCCCTACCTCGACGGGCCGGCCGCCCAGCGGCTCGGGCTGCTCCTGCTGCGCGACCCGGCACCGGACACCGGCGATCCGGTGGGTGAGATCGAGCGGCACAACACCGCCCAGTCGGTGGCCGACCACGCCGAGGGCACCGGCACGAAGGTGCTCGAGCACTCCTCCCGCGCCGGCCACCCGCTCGAGCGGCTGGCCGAGCTCGTCGCCCTCACCGACTTCGCGAGCACCTACCTGGCCATCGGCCACGGGCTCGACCCGGCCACGGCGCCGGGCCTGACCGACATCCACCTCCCGAGGAAGGCACCTTCATGATCGACGTGGACATCGCCGTGATCGGCAGCGGCTCCGGCAACAGCCTGGTCACCGAGGAGCTGGCCGACAAGCGCTTCGCCATCATCGAGGGCGGGGAGGTCTTCGGCGGCACCTGCCTGAACGTCGGATGCATCCCCACGAAGATGTACGTCCACGTCGCCGAGGTCGCCACGACGGTCCTGGAGAGCAGCCGGCTCGGGGTCGACGCCGATCTGGAGCGGGTGCGCTTCACCGACGTGCGCGACCGGGTCTTCGGTCGGATCGACCCGATCTCCGCGGCGGGGGAGGCCTACCGGCGCGACGGCGAGGGCGTCGAGTTGCTGCGCGGCCACGCCCGCTTCACCGGGCCGCGGACCCTGCACGTGGACCTGCGCGACGGCGGTAGCGAGGAGGTCCGCGCCGACCAGGTGGTCATCGCGACCGGCTCGCACGCGACCATCCCCGAGGAGCTGGCCCGTCTCGCCGAGCGCGAGGAGGTCACGCTGCACACCTCGGACACGGTGATGCGGCTGCCGGAACAGCCCGCCCGGATGCTCGTCGTCGGGGGTGGCTACATCGCCGCCGAGATGGCCCACGTCTTCTCCTCCTACGGCACCCGCGTGACGGTGGCGACCCGCGGCCCGCAGCTGCTGCGCCACCTCGACCAGGACATCGTCGACGCCTTCGACCCCCGCGCCCGCTCGCAGTGGGACGTGCGCACCGGGGCGCAGGTGAGCGACCTGCACGCCGGCGCGGACGGCACCACCGTGACGCTCAGCGACGGCAGCGAGGTGGTCGTCGACGTCATCCTCGTCGCGACCGGCCGCCACCCGAGCAGCGGCGGTCTCGACCTCGACGCCGGAGGTGTCGGGGTGCACCAGGACGGCCGGGTCGCCGTCGACGCCCACGGCCGGACCACCGCGGACGGCGTGTGGGCCCTCGGTGACGTCTCCTCCCCCTTCCAGCTCAAGCACGTGGCCAACCACGAGGCCCGGGTCGTCGCGCACAACCTCGCCCACCCCGAGGACCTGAGGGCCTTCGACCACGAGGCGGTGCCCGCGGCCGTCTTCACCCACCCGCGCATCGCGAGCGTCGGGATGACCGAGGAGCAGGCCCGCGAGGCCGGCGTCGACGTCGTGACGAAGATCCAGCAGTACGGCGACACCGC
>CAYLUX010000184.1:0-3755 GCA_964386935.1 uncultured Janibacter sp. | reverse complement strand
AGCTGGACCGCGACCTGGACGGGGAGGGCATGCGCACCCAGATGGTGGTCAACCTCGACCCGCGCTCGCGGATCCTCGAGGGGGACGAGGCCGACTTCGTCTTCGACCCGGCGGTCATGCACGTCTTCGACCCCGAGAGCGGGGACTGCCTCACCCGCGACGACGCGAAGGCGGCCGAGATCGCCCAGCAGTCCGAGGCCGACCGGAAGCGGGCGCTGGAGCGGGCCCGCGCCCGGGAGGAGCGCCCCGTCGGCTGAGCGCCGCAGCCACGCGCCGGGCTACCGTGCCCGGCGGCTCCGCAGCTCCTCACGGGTCGGCAGCTCGGCACCGGCCCGGGTGACCGTGACGGCGCCCGCTGTGACCGCGCGACGCACGGCTTTCTCGATCGCCTCGCGGTCCGCTCCCCGCAGCCGCTTGCGGGTGCCGGGCGCCCCACCGAGCAGCCCCTCGTCGAGCAGGGCGGAGAGCAGGCCGGCCATGGCGGCGTCGCCGGCCCCGACGGTGTCGACGACGTCGACGGGGGGAGCGGGCACCCGCACCCGCCGGCCGGAGGAGTGCAGGGCGAGGGCCCCCTTCGCCCCGAGCGTGGCGACGACGAGGGCGGGGCCGAGGTCCAGCCAGCGCGCCAGCTCAGCCTCCAGCTCGTCCTCGTCGGGCTCGTGGCCGAGGAGCCAGGCGATGTCCTCCTCGCTCGCCTTGACCACGTCGCTCACGGCGATGCGGCGCTCCACCTCGGTGAGCACCTCCGCGCGCTCGCCGAGCAGCGTGGGCCGGATGTTCGGGTCGTAGGAGACCGTCGCCCGCGCCCGGGCACCGTCCATGGCGGCGAGCACGTCGACACCGCCCGGCCGCAGCAGCGCCCCGATCGAGCCGGCGTGCACGTGGTCGCTGCGGTCGGGCAGCGCAGGCACCCGCCAGGTGATGTCGAAGCGGTAGTCGGCGACCCCGTCCTGGTCGAGGGTCGCCGTGGCCACCGAGGTGTCCTCGGCGGAGTCGCTGTCGGGGACGAGCTGCACGCCGGCGTCGGAGAGACGGGCGCCGATGAGCGCGCCGCGCTCGTCACGGCCGATGTGCGTCGCGAGCGTCACCGGGTGACCGAGCCGGGCCAGCCCCACCGAGACGTTCAGCGGTGAGCCGCCGACGTGCTCGCTGCGGGAGCCGTCGGAGGCCACCACGACGTCGATGAGCGACTCGCCGATGACGAGGGTCCTGCGCGGGGCCTGCCGTCGGCGGGGGAGCGGCACCATCAGCCGCCGTGGACCGGGGAGACCCGCTGGACCTTGGAGAGGTTGTGGTGGGCCTCGACGATCCGGATGGTGCCGGACTTGCTGCGCATGACGAGCGACTGGGTGGTCGCGCCGCCGGCGCGGTAGCGCACGCCCTGCAGCAGCTCGCCGTCGGTGACACCCGTCGCGACGAAGAAGCAGTTGTCGGTCGCGACGAGGTCGTCGGTCGTGAGCACCTGGTCCAGGTCGTGCCCGGCGTCGATCGCCTGCTGGCGCTCGTCGTCGTCACGCGGCCACAGCCGCCCCTGGATCACGCCGCCGACGCTCTTGATCGCGCAGGCGGTGATGATCCCCTCGGGGGTGCCGCCGACGCCGAGCAGCAGGTCGATGCCGGTGCCGGGCCGCGAGGCCATGATGCCGCCCGCGACGTCGCCGTCGGAGATGAAGCGGATCCGGGCCCCGGCCGCGCGCACCTCCTCGGCCAGGTCGGCGTGGCGGGGGCGGTCGAGCATGACGACGGTGACGTCCTCGGGCAGCTCCCCCTTCGCCTTGGCGATGCGGCGGATGTTCTCGGCGACCGGCAGCCGGATGTCCACGACGTCCGCGGCGACCGGCCCGGTGACGAGCTTGTCCATGTAGAAGACCGCGCTCGGGTCGTACATCGTGCCGCGGTCGGCGACGGCCATGACGGAGACGGCGTTCGTCATCCCCTTCGCGGTCAGGGTGGTCCCGTCGATGGGGTCGACCGCGACGTCGCAGGCCGGGCCCTGCCCGTCGCCGACCTCCTCGCCGTTGTAGAGCATCGGGGCCTCGTCCTTCTCGCCCTCACCGATGATGACGACGCCGTCCATGCGCACGCCCGAGATCATCGAGCGCATCGCGTCCACGGCCGCCCCGTCGGCGCTGTTCTTGTCGCCCCGGCCCACCCAGCGGCCACCGGCGAGCGCGGCGGCCTCGGTGACCCGGACCAGCTCCATCGCGAGGTTGCGGTCTGGGTGCATGACCCCGCTGCTGGACGGCTGGGTCTGGCTCATTGCTTCTCCTCCGGCGTCGCCTGTCATCGGGCCCGAGCCTATCCGTACCGGCGCAGGTGCGCGTGGAGCGTTCGGGGGCGCGTGCGACCATGTGCCCCATGAGTTCCGAGCCCACCCCCGAGGAGCTGGCGAAGCAGCAGGGAGTACCCGCCCGGGGTGCGAGCCACTACGCGAAGGGGACCGCGGCCAACATCGTGCGCTCGATGGCGGTCATCGTGGCGATCACCCTGGCGTTGTTCTTCATGACCGGCCGGCAGAACACCTCGACGCCGCAGGAGGTCGACGTCCAGGAGGTCGCCGTCGACCGTGGTGGGCAGGCCGAGGAGCCCTTCGCCTATGCCGAGGGCCTGCCCGACGGCTGGCTCGCGACGAGCGCCCGGTACACCCGCTCCGACGGCGACGTCATGATGTGGAACGCCGGTTACACCACCCCGGACGAGGAGTACGTCTCGGTGCGTCAGGCGGTCGACGGGCCCAAGGCGTGGGTGAGCAGCCAAGTCCGTGACGGTCAGCGCAAGGGCACCTTCGAGACCGAGGACGGCCGCACCTGGGACCGGTACGTCTCGGAGGAGGGCGGGGAGGCCCAGCGCTCCCTCGTGACCGACCCGAAGGGGGAGGGCCGGCTGACCACCGTCGTGCTCGGCACCGGCGACTGGGACCAGGTCGAGACCTTCGCGAACCACCTCGTGGACGCCAAGGCCCCGTCGAAGAAGGCGAGCGCCCAGGCCTCCTCGTGAGGTGGGGGCGGCCCAACCGGGGTCACCAGCGCGTCACTCCTGGGAGTCGGGGGCGTCCTCGGCGCCACCGAGGCTGGCCTCGGCCTTGTCCAGCCAGGACTCGCAGTGGGCGGCGAGGGCCTCGCCCCGCTGCCACAGCTGCATCGACTCCTCGAGGCCGGCCTGGCCCCCTTCGAGCCGGGCGACGAGGTCGATGAGCTCCTGCCGCGCCTCCTCGTAACCGAGATCGGCGACGTCGGTCTGCTCCTGCTCCTCTGCCATGGCGCCCACTCTAGGCGGCGCCGGCCGAGCCGGCGGCCCCGAAACGGGCGGTGGTCAGGAGTCGGTGACCCGCACGGCGAAGTCGCCGTCCGCGACGGTCACCCGCAGCAGGTCATCCACGGTCAGGTCCTCGCGGGAGGCGACGACGTCCCCTTCGGGCCGTTGCACGATCGCGTAGCCGCGCTCCAGCGTCGAGGCCGGGGAGAGCACCCGGGCCTGGGCACGCAGGTGACCGATCCGGTCACGCTCCCGGTGCAGCTGCGCCTCGACCCGGCCGTGGGCCCGCCGGCGAAGGGAGGTGACCACCTCGCGCTGGGCCCGGACGAAGGCGGTCCGGTCGGCGAGCACGGGGCGTGAGGTCAGCTCCACGAGGCGGTTGCGCTCGCGACGGACGAGCCCCTCCAGGGACGCCCGTGACCGCTCCCGCGCATCGGCGATGCCAGCCCGCTCGGCGGCGGCATCGGGGCAGATGAGCTTGGCCGCGTCGGTGGGGGTGG
>CAYLUX010000183.1:0-3783 GCA_964386935.1 uncultured Janibacter sp. | reverse complement strand
ACCCGGACCAGCGGCGTGCCGGTCGTGATGTCGCCGTGGACGAGCGCGACGTGCTCGCTGCCGTCCACCCCGCTGCGGTAGCCGTGCGCCACGAAGTCACCGTGGGCCGTGGGCAGGCGGGTGGTGACGACGCGATCGACGAGTGCCTCGGTGCGCCGGCGCAGGTCGACCAGGTCGGCGATGCTCACCAGCGCCCAGCCGCGCTCGTCCGCGAGCCGGCGCAGCGAGGGCAGTCGGGCCATCGACCCGTCCTCCTCGACGACCTCGCAGATGACACCGGCGGGGGCGCGCCCCGCCAGTCGGCACAGGTCGACAGCGGCCTCGGTGTGCCCCCGGCGCTCCAGCACGCCACCGCTGCGGGCACGCAGCGGGAAGACGTGGCCCGGACGGGCGAGGTCCCCGCGCATCGTCCTGGGGTCGGCGAGCAGCCGGGCGGTCCGGGAGCGGTCCGCGGCGCTGATGCCGGTGCTCACGCCGGTGCGCGCATCGACCGAGACCGTGTAGGCGGTGCCCTTGGCGTCCTCGTTGACCCGGGTCATCGGGGGCAGGTCGAGGCGGTCCAGCTCCTCGCCGATCATCGCCACGCACACCACCCCACTGCCGAGGCGCACGGTGAGCCCCATGAGCTCGGGGGTGGCCGCGTCGGCCGCGAAGATGATGTCCCCCTCGTTCTCGCGGTCGGCGTCGTCGACGACAAGCACGGGCCGACCCGCGCCGATCTCGGCCACCGCCCGCTCGATCGGGTCGAGCATCGACTCGGGGTGGTCCCCGTGCGCGTGGCGCTGAAGATGGTCCTGCGCTGTCATCGCGCGTCCTCCTGGTCCAGGTCCAGCTGGCGCTGGACGTACTTGCCGATGACGTCGACCTCGACGTTGACCCGGTCCTCGATCTGCTTGTGCCCCAAGGTCGTCAGCTCCATCGTCGTCGGGATGAGGGCCACCTCGACGTGCTCGCGGCCCACCCCGGTCAGCGTGAGGCTCACCCCGTCCAGGCAGATCGAGCCCTTCTCCACGACGAAGGGGGCCAGCCCCTCCGGGATCTGCAGGCGCACCACTTCTCCGTCACCGGAGCCCCCTTCGGGACGGCGCTCGGTGATCGTCGCGACCGCGTCCACGTGGCCCTGCACGAGGTGGCCGTCGAGGCGGGAGCCGAGGACCATCGCGCGCTCGAGGTTGACCCGGTCCCCCACGCGCAGGTCGCCGAGGGCGCTGCGCCGCAGGCTCTCCGCGATGACGTCGAAGGTGACGCGGTCCCCCTTCGGGCTGGGGTCGGTGACCGTCAGGCACACCCCGTTGACGGCGATCGAGGCGCCGTGGGTGGCGTCGCTCGTCGCGACCCGGCCGGCGACCGTGACCCGGCTGGAGTCGCCCGAGGGCTCGATCGCGACGACCTCCCCCAGCTCCTCGATGATCCCGGTGAACATCAGCTGATCCTCCTGACGGCGGCGGTGATGGCGACGTCCTCGCCGAGGCGGGTGACGTCCGTGGTGGTCAGGCGCAGGGCCTCGGTGATGGTGGCGATGCCCGCGTCCTCGAGGACGGGGCGGCCGGCGCCCAGCAGGGCGGGCGCGACGTGGGCGACGACCTCGTCGACGAGGTCGGCAGCGACGAAGGCGCCCGCGAGCCGGGCACCCCCTTCGAGCAGGACGGAGCGGATCCCCTTCTCCTGCAGGCCGTGCAGCACCGCGGTCAGGTCCAGGCCGTCGGACGCGGGCACCGCGAGGACGTCGACCCCGGCATCGGTCAGGCGTGTGGCGTCGGTGCCCTCGGCGACGACGACCAGGGTGTCGGCCGCGTCGTCGAGCACCCGTGCGGTGAGGGGGATCTCGGCCCGGGCGTCGAGCACGACGCGCAACGGCGACGGCGCCCCCGGGATGTCGCGGACGGCCAGGTGGGGGTCGTCGGCCCGCAGCGTGCCGGTGCCGACGAGGACGGCGTCCCGCTCGGCCCGCAGCTCGTGGACCGCGCGGCGGGCGGGGGCACCCGTGATCCAGCGGCTCGTGCCGTCGGCGGCGGCGGTGCGCCCGTCGAGGGTGGCGGCGCACTTCCACGTGACGAAGGGGCGACCGGTGCGCACCGAGTGCAGCCAGGCGCGGTTGCCGTGGGTGGCCGCCTCCCGGCCGATGCCCTCGAGCACCTCGACCCCGGCCGCACGCAGCTCCTCCAGCCCCCCGCCGGCGGCGCCGGTCGGATCGGGCACCGCTGCGACGACGCGGGTGATGCCCGCCTCGAGGAGGGCTCGGGTGCACGGTCCGGTGCGGCCGCTGTGGCGGCACGGCTCCAGGGTGACGACGGCGGTGCCACCCCGCGCCCGCTCGCCGGCGTCCGCGAGCGCCGCCACCTCGGCGTGCGGTCCGCCGGCCTGCTCGTGGTGGCCCTCGCCGACGACGCGGCCACCGCGGTCGAGGATGACGCAGCCGACGACCGGGTTCGGGCTGGTGCGCCCCAGGCCCCGGGCGGCGAGCAGGACGGCACGGTCCATCGCCTCGGCGGGAGTCAACTGCTGGCCGGCCATCTGCCCTCTCCGTGCTCGGTACACGAGCCCGGTGGGGCGAAGGGGGTGGCAGCCCGATCTCGGGCGACGACGGCGACGACGCTGCGGGCCCTCGTACGGGGCCGACACGACCGGAACCGTCGCGTGCTGCCTCCCATCCGGACTTTCACCGTCGGTGCTGGAGTTCCACCAGCTCGGCCCGACCTCGAGGAGGACGGGTTCGCGGACTGTCACCGCCGGCTCGGACTTTCACCGACCCCGGAGCACGCGTACGACTTGCTCGTACGCCGAGCAGTCTACGCCAGCGCTGCGGGCACCCTGCAGCGGTGTGGCCACACTCACCGCCGCGGGGCCCCTGCCATGCGTCAGCCCTTGGCGAGCGCCTGGAGCCGGGTGTACGAGCCGTTGAAGACGTTCTTGTCGATGGGGTTGTCGGTGTACTGCCAGAAGGTGTACCAACCCCAGCCGGGCGGCAGCGACCCGGCGCTGGAGCCGTAGCGGGCGATCCACAGCGGGGACTTGCTCGCGAAGGAGGTGTCGGACCCGACGCACTGGTTCCACCAGTTGGTGTTGGAGTAGATGACCGGGTAGCGACCGGTGAGGGTCTTGTACCGGTTCAGGAAGGAATTCATCCAGGAGCGCATCTGCGTCTTCGTCTTGCCGTAGCAGGTGGCGCCGTAGGGGTTCCACTCCATGTCGAGGGCACCCGGCAGTGTCTTGCCGTCGGCCGACCAGCCGCCGCCGTTGGCGACGAAGTGGTTCGCCTGCGTGGCGCCGCTGGACTTGTTCGGGAGCGCGAAGTGGTACGCGCCGCGGATCATGCCGACGTCGTAGGACCCGTTGTACTGCTGGGTGAAGTAGTCGCTGGTGTAGCTCGTGCCCTCCGTCGCCTTGACGTAGGCGAAGCGGTTGCCGGCCGCGCGCTGGGCCGACCAGTCGACATTGCCCTGCCAGCTCGAGACGTCGATGCCCGGCACGCCGGAGACCGCGGTGTCGGCGCCGGAGGTGCGGTCCGCGGGGCGGTCGTCGTGCAGCTTCCACCCCATCTGGGCGCGACCGGGGGGCGGGTTCTCCGGGTCGGCGGCATTCGCCGACGGGGCGGCACAGAGGGCGAGCACACCGGTCAGGGCTGCGGCACGCAGGACGGATCGGAGCATGACGGCTTCTCCTCGGGTCAGGGGGATGGAGCGCGCGGGAGGGGGACGCGCCACCGCCCGAGGCTAGGGATCGAAGGTGACCACGGGGCAAGCAACGAGTCCCGACTTCGTCGGGGTTCGGTCAACTCCGGTG
>CAYLUX010000182.1:0-3884 GCA_964386935.1 uncultured Janibacter sp. | reverse complement strand
CAGGGCATCCAGCAGCTCGCCTACCGCGTGGCGGACATCGACGCCGTGAGCGCCACCCTGCGTGAGCGCGGCCTGCGCCTGCTCTACGAGGAGGCCAAGCGCGGGACGAGCGACTCCCGGGTCAACTTCATCCACCCCAAGGACGCCCGCGGCGTGCTCGTCGAGCTCGTCGAGCCCGCGACCGTGTGAGGTCGGTCATCACCGCGACCTGTCCGCCCCCTTCGCCGATTAGGTTGCACCGCAAGCGCCCCCGGTCGGGGCAGCACCCCCAACGACCCGCCGACGAGGCCAAGGAGTCAACTGCATGACCATGGACCAGATCCGCGACGCGATCCTCTCCGGGGACCGCACCGAGGAGACCTACGCCAACCTGCCGGTCCCCGAGACCTACCGTGGCGCCACGATCCACAAGGACGAGATCGACATGTTCCAGGGGATGGCGAGCCGGGACAAGGACCCGCGCAAGTCCATCCACATCGATGACGTGCCGATCCCCGAGCTCGCTCCGGACGAGGCCCTCGTCGCGGTGATGGCGAGCGCGATCAACTTCAACACGGTGTGGACCTCGATCTTCGAGCCCGCCCCCACCTTCGGCTTCCTCGAGCGCTACGGCCGGCTGAACAAGTACTCCCAGCGCCACGACCTGCCGTACCACGTCATGGGCTCCGACCTCTCCGGCGTCGTGCTACGCACCGGCGGCCACGTCTCGAAGTGGAAGCCGGGCCAGGAGGTCGTCGCCCACTGCCTGTCCGTCGAGCTCGAGGACGCCGACGGCCACGACGACACGATGATGGACCCGCAGCAGCGCATCTGGGGCTTCGAGACCAACTTCGGCGGCCTCGCCGAGCTGGCCATCGTCAAGGCCAACCAGCTGATGCCCAAGCCGGACCACCTCACCTGGGAGGAGTCCGCCTCCCCCGGTCTGGTCAACTCCACCGCCTACCGCCAGCTGATCTCGAAGAACGGCGCCAGCCTCAAGCTCGGCGACCGGGTCCTGATCTGGGGCGCCTCCGGTGGGCTCGGCTCGTACGCCGTCCAGATGGCCCTCGCCGCGGGCGCCGAGCCGATCTGCGTCGTCTCCTCCCCCGAGAAGGCCGAGATCTGCCGCGCCATGGGCGCCGAGCTGATCATCGACCGCAAGGCCGAGGGGTACAAGTTCTGGAACGAGGACGGCACCGAGCAGGACCCCAAGGAGTGGAAGCGCCTCGGCAAGAAGATCCGTGAGCTCACCGGTGGCCACGACGTGGACATCGTCTTCGAGCACCCGGGCCGCGAGACCTTCGGTGCCTCGGTCTACGTCACCCGCAAGGGCGGCAAGATCGTCACCTGCGCCTCCACCTCGGGCTACATGCACGAGTACGACAACCGGTACCTGTGGATGAGCCTCAAGCGCATCATCTCCAGCCACTTCGCGAACTACCGCGAGTCCTGGGAGGCCAACGCGCTGATCAACCGGGGCCTGATCCACCCGACGCTCAGCCGCACCTACTCCCTGGACGACGTCGGTCAGGCGACCCTGGACGTGCACCACAACAAGCACCAGGGCAAGGTCGGCGTGCTCGCCCTCGCCCCGCAGGAGGGCCTGGGCGTCACCAACCCGGAGAAGCGCGCGAAGTTCGAGAAGCAGATCAACCGCTTCAAGAACGCCTGAGCTTCGCTCCCCATGACGAAGGGGGCCCTTCCGGATGATCCGGAAGGGCCCCCTTCGTCATGCGGCAGTGGTCTCATCGGCCGAAGCGGCCCTGGTCTCGGGCCTTCCAGCAGGAGCTGTGCCAGTGGCGACGGTCCTCTGCGCCGCCCATGCCGTCGTCGGGCCAGACGACGACGTGCGGGGTACCGGGCGCGATCTCGTGGGTGCACCCGGGGCAGGTGTAGCCGCGCGTCGAGGTCGTGCCGTTCAGGCTGCGCACGACCCAGCGGCGGCCCATCCACGACTGGACGGTCTGCGAGGACATCGCCCCCATGCGCAGCGGACGGTGCTCGTCACGTCGGCGGCGGTTGGAGCGGGGCATGTGGTCATCCTCCCACCCGGGTGCGGGGACGGGCCGACCCCCGCCCGGGACGTGGGCGGGGGTCGGGTGGAGCGCGGCGAAGGGGGAACCCTCAGTAGGTGCGGAAGCCCTCCTTGGTCTTCCGGCCCAGCTTGCCGGCGGCGACCAGCTCACGCAGCGTCCCGGCAGGGGTGAGGCTCTCGTGCCCGAACTCGCCGAGCAGCTCCTCCTCGATCGCCAGGGCGACGTCGTTGCCGACGACGTCGAGCAATGCGAAGGGGCCCATCGGGTAGCCGTAGTTCTCGGTGATCGCGGTGTCGATCTCGTCGAGCGAGGCGCCCGCCTCGTGCGCCTTGATCGCGTCGTTGAGGTACGGGAAGAGCAGCGCGTTGACGATGAAGCCGGCGCGGTCGGAGCAGCGCACCGGGACCTTGCGGGTGCGCTTGCACAGGTCGACCACGGTGTCGAGGACGTCCTGACCGGTGTGCTCCTGGTCGATGACCTCGACGAGCTTCATCACCGGGGCGGGGTTGAAGAAGTGCATCCCGACGACGTCCTGGGGGCGCTTCGTCTGCGCCGCGAGGTCGGCGATGGACAGCGAGGAGGTGGTGGTCGCGAGGATCGCGCCGTCCTTGCAGATGCTGTCGAGGTCGGCGAAGAGCTGATTCTTGATGCCGATCTCCTCGGCGATGGCCTCGACGACGAGGTCGACGTCGGCGAGGGTCTCGCGCTCGAGGGAGCCGGTGAGGCGGGCCAGCGCGGCGTCGGCGTCCGCCTGCTCCATGCGGCCCTTGTCGACCTTGCGCGCGAGGTTCTTGGCGATCTTCGCCGCGACCGCGTCGACCTTCTCCTGGCTGCGGGCGACGTAGGTCACGGGGAAACCGCTCGTGGCGAAGACCTCGATCATGCCGGTCGCCATCGTGCCGGAGCCGACGACACCGACGGTCGCGACCTCACGGACGTCGCCGCCGCCGCTGTCGGCGGGGGTCAGGTCGTCGGCGACGACCTCTTCACCCTCGTAGGTGTAGAAGCCCTTGCCGGCGGCCTTGCCGGTGCGCCCCTCCTCGACCAGTCGCTCGAAGGCGGCGTTCGGCTGGTGGCGCGGGTCCTGGGTCTCGGCGAAGCGAGCCGCCAGGGCGTCACGGACGACGTCGACACCGAGCTCGTCGATGACGGTCAGCGGGCCCTTGGGCAGGCCGCACCCGAAGCGCATGCCGTTGTCGACGTCCTCGCGGGAGGCGTACTTCTCCTCGAAGAAGGAGGCGGCGTGGTTCAGGTACGGGAAGACCAAAGCGTCGGCGAGAGAGCGCGATTCAGACATGTGGGAACTCTGACAGCCGGGCCGCTCCCCCGGTAGGCCCTGCGGGGGTGAGAGTGCCCACAGGTGATCCCCATGACACCGGGGATCACCTGTAGCACGGTGGGGTGGGCAGGCCGCCTTGGGGCCAGTCCGCCGGAGCCGTAGGGTCTGCAGCGTGCGAGTGGTGATTGCGACCTGCAGCGTCGACTACGAGGGGCGGCTGAACGCCCATCTCCCCCTGGCCACCCGGCTGCTCATCGTCAAGGCGGACGGTTCGGTCCTCGTGCACAGCGACGGTGGCTCCTACAAGCCGCTGAACTGGATGGCGCCGCCGTGTGCGATGGCGGAGGTCGAGCCGGACGAGACCGAGGCGGCCGACGGCGTCGTCGCCGTCTGGAAGGTCCAGCACGCCAAGACCGAGGACCACCTGCGGGTCCGGCTGCACGAGATCCACCACGACTCCAGCCACGACCTCGGCGTCGACCCCGGCCTCGTCAAGGACGGCGTCGAGTCCCACCTGCAGAAGCTCCTCGCGGAACACATCGAGACCCTCGGCGAGGGCTACTCCCTCGTCCGTCGTGAGTACATGACCG
>CAYLUX010000181.1:0-3884 GCA_964386935.1 uncultured Janibacter sp. | reverse complement strand
GATCGTGCGCCTCGGGCTGCAGGCCACGAGGGCCGGCCGGCTCGTGCCGCAGCCGATCCCCGACACCCCCGACGACGGCACCCACGACAACGACGTGGACTCCCTCGGTGCCCCCATCGAAGGGGTGCTGCTGGACCGGGAGACCTTCGAGGAGCTTGGCGGCCACGACCCCTCGCTCGGCGACGTCGGCGGCGACCTCGATCTCGGCTGGCGCTCCCAGCGCGCCGGGCGCCGAGCGGTGCTCGTCCCGGACGCCCGGGTGGCGGTCAGCCCCACGCCCGCGGACGTGCACCCCACGTCGACGCAACGGCGGCAGGCCCGCCGCGCCGCCCTGACCCGGGCACATCTCCTCGTCGCGCCGTTCCTGGCGCTGTGGATCCTCCTCGGCTCGCTCGTGACCGGCCTGGGACTCTTCCTGGCCAAGCGACCCCGGATGGCCCTGGAGGAGTGGGGCGACGCCGGCGCGGCGCTCGACCCACGCACGCTGGGCTCGCGACTGCGCGGGCGGGCGCCGCGGGGCGTGCCCCGCCGCCACCTGCGCAACCTCTTCGTCAGCGGGCGGGAGGCGCGCCACCGCCTCGCCGAGGAGTTCCGCGGCCCCACCCTGCGCACCGCCAGCCCTCCGCGCACCAGGACGAAGGGGGCCCGCGGCCTCGCCCGCCTGGCCCACCCACTCCCATTGCTCCTCCTCGTGACGATCGCGATGACCGCCTGGGCGGCGCGGCCGATCGCCGGTGACGCGTGGCGCCACCGCGGCTCCGGTCTCGTCGGCGGCGAGCTGCTCGGGGGGCGGGCGACCGCCGGCCAGCTGTGGGACGACTGGCAGCTGGGCTGGCACGGCGCCGGCTGGGGCGACGGCCTCGCGACCTCCCCTGCCCGCCTGCTGCTCGCTGCGGCAGCCCAGGTCCTCGAGTGGCTGCCCGGCACGGTCGCCTCACCGGCGGGTGCCGTCATCACCGTGCTCCTCGCCGTGGCCCTCCCGCTCGCCGCCCTCGTCGCCTACACGAGCACCCGCAGCATCACCACGCGTCGTTGGCCGCGTGCCGGCGCCGCCTTGGCCTGGGTGGTCAGCGCCCCGGCCGCGCTGGCGGTCGGCGAAGGGAGGGTCGGTGCCCTCGTCGCGCTGATCCTGCTGCCGCGGATCGCCGCGGGGCTGCTGCGGATCACCCACCCCGAGGTGCGCTTCAGCGACAGCGTGCGAACGGCCCTGTGGGTGAGCGTGCTCGCCTGCTTCGCCCCGGTCGTCGGTGTCGGCGCGATCCTGCTCGGCCTCGGTCTCGTGCTCTTCGGGGACACCCGCGGACGCCTCCGGGGCCTCGTGCTCGCGGCCGTCCCGCTGCTGCTCGCCGGGCCCTGGCTGCTCACCCTGCGCTCCGAGCCCGCCCGCCTGCTCACCGGTTGGGGCCTCACTGACACCCCCGTCTCGACGGAGCCCTGGCGGCTGGCCCTCGGGCAGCTGCCGGGCGGCCCGGCGACGACGTGGTGGACCGCTGCCGTGCTCGCGCTGGGTCTGCTCGCGCTTTTCGTCCCCGGACGCCGTGCCGGGTCCTGGGCGGTCGCCGTGACGGCCCTGCTCGGACTCCTCGGAGCGGTGGGCGCCCCCCACCTGGCCCTGGGCAACCGACCCGGCGGTGCGCCGGGGGCCGGTGAGCTCGTGACGCCGTGGGCCGGCACCGGTCAGCTCGCCCTCATCGGCTCCGCCCTCGTGGCGATCCTGCTCGCCGCCGATGCGCTGCCGCAGCGCACCCGTGCCGGCCGTCGCCCTTCGCTCCGGTGGCTGCCGGCGCTCGTACTGCCCGTCGCCGCCCTCGGCAGCGGTGTGGTCGTCGCACTGCACACCTTCGGCGACGGGCTGAGCCCTTGGCAGGACCCCCGCCCACAGCAGGCGGTGACGGCCGCCGAGGGGCCGGACGCCACCCGCACGCTCGTCGTCACGGCGGGCGAGGAGCCGATCCGGTACTCGGTCCGCGGCAGCGAGCCGGGCCCGCTCGTGCGGGACCTGCAGGCGCCCGGCGAGCCGGACCTCGGTGAGCAGCAGGTCGCCGACGCGGCCTCCCGGCTGCTCACCGCCCAGGAGGGGGACCGCCCCGTGGGTCAGGTCCTCGCCGAGCAGGGAATCTCGCACGTCGTCCTCGTCGGCGGGGACGCCGAGCAGCGCCAGCGGGCCGGCGCGACCGACGGACTGCGTCGGGTGGCCGCGCCGACGGGCCCCAGCGCGTGGTCCGTGCACTCGCCGGTCACGGACGGGCACATGCCCTCACGTGCCCGGATCGTCACGACCCGGGACAGCGAGCCGCTGCCGGGCACCGGCGCCCACGCCGACACCGACGGTCCCGTCGCGATCGACGGGGGCGGCAGACTGGTGGTCGCGGAGTCCATCGCCTGGGGCCAAGCCGCCACCGTGAGCGCCGACGGTGCGGAGCTGGCGATGAGCACGCGCAGCCAGGTGCCCACCTACCGCCTGCCGGCCGGGGCCGACGAGGTGACGATCGACGTCGCCGACCACCGGACCTGGCAGCTCGTCTCGGCGGTGGCGCTGCTGCTCATCCTCTACCTGGCCCTCCCGCTCGAGCGCCCTCCGGCTCGGCCTCGCACCGACGAGGAGGGGTCCGAGGACTCAACCGACCGGGAGCCGGCCGACTCCGCTGCGGGTGACGAGCTCGACACGGACGAGCCGGCACCGGAGGAAGTCGCCGAGGACCCGATCGACCCCGAGGAGGAGCGATGACCTCGCGCACGGGCGCCTGGGCCCACGCGGTCGGCCGCGTGGCCGTCGTCGGCGGCGTCGGCGCCGCCCTCGTGCTCGGGGCGGCGGACCTCGGCACGATCTCCTCCGGGCTGCCGCCGGCCACCGGCGAGCAGGCGGGCTCGAGCCTGACCACTACCTACTGCCCGGGTGCTCCCTTCGCGCCCGGCGACGGCTCGGTCGTCGGCATCGCCGCGCCGGCCGTCGCGCTCGAGGGTCTCGCCGAGGCCACCGGAGTGCCCGGCGCCGTCACCGTCGACACGCTCCCCGCCCGCCCGACCACCGACGACGGACGGCAGGACCGCGCCAGGGACTCCGCGTCGCTGCCCGACCGCCCCGTGCGGGTGCGCGGGAGCCAGGACCGGGCTCCGGGCATGGTGGCGGGACAGTCCTTCACCGGCACGGGCGGGAAGAGGTCGGGCCTGGCGACGCTGGCCTGCACCTCACCGGAGAAGGACTCCTGGTTCGTCGCCGGCGAGGACGGGGACGACGGCCGGCTCGTGCTCGTCAACCCCGCAAGCAGCGCGACCACCGCGAAGGTGAGCGCGCTCGGCGGCCGCAGCACCCGCGTGCAGGTGCCCGCCGAGGGGCGCAAGGAGGTGGCGCTCGGCTCCCTTCGCGGGGAGGGCCCCGCCCACGTCGTGCACGTGCAGGCCGATGAGGGTCCGGTCGCCGCGAGCCTCGCCGTCGAGCGGGGAGGGGAGCAGCCCGGCGGTGTGGCCACCGTCGGCCCGACCACGGCACCGGCCACCCGGCAGGTCGTGCCCGGCAACGCCGACGCCGTCGGCAAGTCCGTCGTGCTCGCCGCCCCCGGTGAGGAGGACGCGAGCGTCGAGATCACCGCCGCGGCAACGAAGTCCTCCGACGTGACAGAGGAGGTCACCGTCCCCGCGGGGGAGCAGCGCGAGGTGGACCTGCCGGAGGTGGAGGGCATGCACACCTGGCTCGTCGACTCCGACGAGCCGGTCCTGGCCACGGGCCGGCTCACGACCGCCACCCCCGACGGACGCGGGGACCTCGCGTGGACCGTGTCCACCCCGCCGGTGACCGACCTGGCGGGGACGACCCTGCCGACGGAGGCGCCGAAGCACGTGAGCCGCTACCTCGAGGTGGCCGCCGCGGACGGACCCGCCGAGGT
>CAYLUX010000180.1:0-3916 GCA_964386935.1 uncultured Janibacter sp. | reverse complement strand
ACCCTCTTCTTCGACTACCGGCGCCAGCACGACCTGGACATCAAGGTCGCCCGGATCTTCAACACCTACGGTCCCCGGATGCAGCCGGACGACGGCCGGGTGGTCTCGAACTTCATCGTCCAGGCGCTCGCCGGTGACCCGCTGACGATCTACGGGGACGGTGGCCAGACGCGCTCCTTCTGCTTCGTCGAGGACATGGTCGACGGGCTCATCGCGCTCATGGCCACGCCCCACGAGGTCACCGGCCCGATCAACATCGGCAACCCCGTGGAGTTCACCATGCTCGAGCTCGCCGAGCTCGTCGTGGAACTGACCGGGAGTCGCTCACGGATCGAGTACCGGCCGCTGCCGCAGGACGACCCCACGAGGCGGCGGCCCGACATCGGTCGGGCGCAGCAGGTGCTCGGGTGGGAGCCGAGGGCGGCCCTGCGGGAGGGACTGGAGCGCACGATCACCGACTTCGCGGAACGCGTCAGCGCCTGACGGTCGCTCCCGAACGCGCTGTTCGACATCCTTGGGCCGAACCGATCCGTCTCAGGGTCCGGCAGGCACTGCGGGTGGACGCTCCCCGAGCGTGAACTCCTTCATGGGACGCCAGACCTCGTCCTCGCCGTGCTCGTAGAGGTGGAAGCGGTCCACCCGGAAAACGGCCTCGAATCCCGCGAGCTCGTCGAAGGCGCGGTCCAGCCCCGGGGTGTCGATCGCGTGGGCGATCGTCACGTGCGGGTGGTAGGGGAACTCGAGGGCCCTGGTCACCGGACCACCCCGCACTGCCTGCTCCAGACGTTCGCACTCCGGGATACCCCGGGCAACCTGGACGAAGACCACCGGGCTCACCGGGCGGAAGGTCCCGGTACCCCGCAGGACCATGGTGAAGGCCTCCTGCGCCGATGCCACCGCCTGCAGATGGCGCACGAAGGGCGTCAGCCCAGCGGTGGGGATGTCCGTGGGCGGCAGCAGGGTCACGTGCGGCGGGATCGCGTGGGCGAGCGGGTCGCCCACCGCCGCGCGATGTTGCTGCAGCTGCGTCCCCCAGGGTTCGGGGACCGCGACCGAGACACCGTGCACGGGCACGAGTCAGCGCCCCGCCGGCAGCAATCCGACACTCTCGTAGACCCGGTCGCGGGTGGCGGTGGCCACCTCGGAGGCGCGGGCCGCCCCCTTCGCCAGGATCCGATCGAGCTCGGCAGGGTCGGCCATGAGCTCAGCCATCCGCTGCTGGTAGGGCTCGACGGCACCGAGCACCACCTCGGCGACCTCCTTCTTCAGGTCGCCGTAGCCGCGCCCGGAGAACTCCTGCGCCACGTCCTCGGCGGACCGGCCGGAGAGGGCGGAGTGGATCGAGAGCAGGTTGGACACGCCCGGCTTGCCCTCGGGGTCGTAGCGGATCTCGCCGTCGAGGTCGGTGACGGCCGAGCGGATCTTCTTCGCGATCCGCTTCGGGTCGTCCATCATCGAGATCAGGCCCTTGTCGGAGGAGGAGCTCTTGCTCATCTTCCCCTCCGGCTCCTGCAGGTCCATGATCCGCGCGGAGCTGCTGAGAATGTGCGCGTCCGGCACCACGAGGGTCTCGCCGAAGCGGGCGTTGAACCGCTCCGCCAAGTCACGGGTGATCTCCAGGTGCTGGCGCTGGTCGTCGCCGACGGGCACCCGCTCGGCGTCGTAGACGAGGATGTCGGCGGCCATGAGGACCGGGTAGGTGAAGAGGCCGACGTTGGCGCCGAAGCCCTTGGCCGTCTTGTCCTTGAACTGCGTCATCCGGCTCGCCTCGCCGAAGCCCATCTGGCAGGCGAGGATCCACATCAGCTCGGTGTGCGCCGGCACATGGCTCTGGCAGAAGACGGCCGAGCGCTCCGGATCCACCCCGGCCGCGATGTACTGCGCGGCGGTGATGCGGGTGCGGCGGGTGATGTCGGCCGGGTCCGTGGGGACGGTGAGCGCGTGCAGGTCGGCGACGAAGTAGAAGGCGTCGAAGTCCTGCTGCAGCCCCACCCAGTTGACCAGCGCCCCGAGGTAGTTGCCGAGGTGCAGGGAGTCGCTGGTGGGCTGCATCCCGGAGAGGATGCGCGCTTGGTGGGAGGTGCTGGTCATGCGCGACATTGTGTCAGGTCAGTAGGCACCGTCCTTGGAGAGCACGGCCGCCGCGGTCCGCCACAGGATCACCAGGTCCTGGGCCACCGACCAGTTCTCCACGTAGTACAGGTCGAAGCGCACCGACTCGTCCCAGGAGAGGTTGCTGCGGCCGTTGATCTGCCACAGCCCGGTCATCCCCGGTTTGACGAGCAGCCGGCGACGCACGTCCTCCTCGTAGCGGGCGACCTCCTCCGGCAACGGCGGCCTCGGCCCGACCAGACTCATCCGACCGGCGAGGACGTCGAAGAGCTGCGGCAGCTCGTCGATGGAGTAGCGACGGATGAAGCGGCCCACACGGGTCACCCGCGGATCCTTCTCCATCTTGAACAGCACGCCGCGGTCCAGGACCCGGGTCTCCCCGGCCGCTCCGCTCTCGGTGAGCATCGACACCCGCAGCTCCTCCTGCTGGCGGACCTTCAGCTCCTCGAGCCGTTCCTCGGCATCCATGGCCATCGAGCGGAACTTGGTCATCTCGAAGGTCTTGCCGTCCAGGCCAACCCGTGTCTGTCGGAAGAAGACCGGCCCCCCGTCCTGGAACTTGATCGCCACGGCGGTCGCCAGCAGGAGCGGGGAGAAGAGGATGACGAGACCTGCCGCGCCGACCCAGTCCAGCGTCGCCTTCACCACGAGCCTGGGACCGGAGAAGGCGGGTGCCTCCACGTGCAGCAGCGGCAGCCCGGCGACCGGCCTCGTGAGCACGCGCGGTCCGGCGACCTCCGTCAGGCCCGGCGAGACGACCAGCTCGATGTCGCTGTCCTCGAGGGCCCACCCGAGCCGACGCAGCCCGGCGCTGCCCAGCCGGTGCACGGCGCCGCACGCCACGACGTCGACACCGATCTCGATGGCGAGCTTGGCGACCTCGTGCTCGCTGCCCAGGACCGGGACGCCGTGCACCTCCTGCTCGTCGGTCGTCGAGGTGCACACGCCGACGACGCGGTAGCCCGCCTCGGGCACGCTGTCGAAGGCGTCGATGAGGTTGGCCGAGTGGGCCGCCTCCCCGACGACGATCACGTCGTGCGTCATCCGCCCAGCCGTGCGCTGGGCGCCGAGCCACCGCCGCCACAGCCGTCTGGCCAGATAGAGACCGACCAGCCCGGCCGGCAGCGCGAGCAGGATGTAGCCGCGGGCGATCTGCAGCTGGAGGCCGAAGCCGACCAGCGCGACACCCGCGAAGATCCGCAGGGTCGCGCTCCCGAGCAGGCGGTACTCGGCCGTGCCGTGCCCGAGCAGGTGCGGAGAGTACAGACCGTGCAGGCGAAGGGAGAGCCACCAGATGACGACGAGCAGCAGGCTGAACGTCGTGTAGTCCAGGGAGACCAGATCCTCTGGCGACCTGATGCCCTGTCCGTCGACGCCGAAACGGATGAGCTGTGCCCCGAAGGTGGCCCACACGATGACGAGCAGGTCCGTCAGCGCCATCCACACGCGCAGCTGACGCATCCCCTCCGGGCCCTCCGCACGCGCGTGGTCCGCGGACTGCGCACGCCGGTCGAACACGGCTCAGGTTCCCGTGTGAAACGAGGTGCCGGACCCCGGAGCCGTCTCGGCCAGGCGAAGGGCCTCGGCCATCCGACCCCGGTTCCGATCCGGCTGCAGGGCATGCGCCCGCCGCAACTCCTCCAGCCTCGCCGCAGGCGGGCTCAGCGGAGGGGCACCCCCACGACGCACCTGCCTGCGGACAGCGATCCCACCGATGACGAATACCAGCAGTGGCGTCATGGCCCACCCGGCCATGACGAGGATTCCACTCACCATGTTGCTCGAACCTCCCCCGGAACAAACT
>CAYLUX010000179.1:0-3994 GCA_964386935.1 uncultured Janibacter sp. | reverse complement strand
CCGAAGTGGTCGACGATCACGCGGACGTGGACCTTCGCCTGGCGCACCGTCGACGGCCGCCTCGTCGCGTAGCCCTCGATCCACTGCTCGCACCACTCCTGGACGGTCATCTTCGCTGTGGCCGGGTCCACGTAGGTCCCGGTGACGACGCTCGTCGTGACCTCGTCCAGCCAGCGTTGCGCGTCGACCTTCCGGGGGAAGTGCCGCGCGTGCTCCTTGCCGGCCGCGTCCCGGTAACGGGCTCTCCACGAGCCGTTATCGCGCTTCCGTATCGACGCCACTGGACTCCTCCGACTCGTTCTCTCGGTCCACGACGTCCATCGGAGCGTCCTCCCATGAGCCCTTGTGAGTTGGAAGCACTTCCCACTCCTCGATCTCCTCGCCGATCGGGGACTCATCCCTGGAGTGCGCCCCAGCGTCCGGCCGGCGACGCATGGCCGCCTCGTAGACCTCCCCGGACGTCTCGGCCAACAACTCCTCCGCCGCCTCAAGGGTGTCCCTGAAGCCCTCTGCCTCCTCCTCGATTCGGTCGACCCCGTAGTCGTGGACACGCTTGGCCCGCTCCGCCAGTACAGCCTTCTGGGTCATCCAATCCTCAAGCGAATCCCCGATGCGACTACGCGCCCTCCGGGTTTCCACGAGATCGGCGAAAAAGTCCTGCGCCACACGCAAAGCCTCATTGGGCCCCCCGAGCAAGTCCTCCAATGACTTGCCCAGCACGTCCGCTATCACTACGGCCTCGCTCAGCCGCACGGGCCGCTGTGCACGCTCCATGCGCCCCACCGTGGCGGCGTGAAAGTTGCCCAGGCCAGCCTCGTCCAGCTTCGCGGCCAAGCGGGTCATAGACCACCCACGGCTCTCGCGAGCGTCTTGCACGGCCTGTCCGAACTTCTCGTCGGGAGTCATGACACACAGCCTCCCACAACGTTCTGCTTGCCCCCAAGTAAATCGTTCCGTACAGTGTGTAACGGGGTCAATCAAATTGCTTGAGTCACCGCAAGGCGGATCGCATCTTCACAAGTCAACAGAGCAGCAGCACCGGCTGACCGACGAGACGACCACCACGTCGGCCCGCGACCCCATGAGGAAGCCGGGACCCAAGAACTTCAGCCCTGCCAGCAAGGCCTGCCGCCCGCTTCGAGTCGGGCCAGGGCACGCACCACCCACCCCGCGCACGAGAGGAAGCCAGACATGGAGCTCATGACCGTTGAAGAAGTCGCCGAGGAGCTGCGGACCCCGGCACCCACGATCCGCTACTGGATCCACCGAGGCGAAGGGCCCCGGTCCTTCAAGATCGGCCGCCGCCGCATGTTCCGCCGCCAGGACGTCGATGCCTGGCTCATGGAGCAGATCAACGCCGAGCGCGACGACAAGGACAAGCTGGTGAGCCTCTGATGAACGTCGACATCGAGACCGCCGAGCCGTACCGCGTCGGTCACGCTGAGACCGCCGACACCACCCGGCAGATGATCGGCTTGCTGGCCGTCACAGGTCGCGACCCCCGCCCGGAGATCGACGCGCTCATGCGGGACGCGATCTTCGACCTGGTCCCCGACAACCTCGGGATGACGCCCGTCGACTGGATCGAGATGTGCAGCAGGCACGCGCACCCCGAGTGGGACGGCCCAGACCATGCCCAGGTCTCGGTGGGTGTCCTCCGCCGACTGGGTCGGTTCGCCGGCGATGACGAGGAGGGATCCGAGTGAACGGCGGCGCGTGGCTGGCCGACACGATCGCCGACGTCCTCGCAGACCTCACGAAGACGTCCCCCGCCGAGCGGCAACTCGACGAGGGACAGGACCAAAACGCAGCTAGCGAATCATCCACTACAAGTCTAGAACAGGAGCGCGTGCCATGAGCAACGACGACGAGAATTGGCTGTTCGATCACACCACCAGCCTCGGCAACGGCCACGACCTCGGATGGTCCATCGGGCCAGGCGGCGAAGCGTGGCCCGTCATCATCAACCGGGCAGCTTGCACCGAGGCGACACCCGTCGCGGTCACCGCCGAAGCGTTCCGTCAGATCGCGCCCCACGAGAACGACGGCGAGCTTCGATCGAGGTTCCGTGTCGTGTTCTGCGGCGCGGTCACGCACTCGGGGAAGCCGTGCCGTAACCGGCGCGGTCACTGCCAGGCGCACGAGAAGCCGGGCGTCATCCCCAAGTCGGACGAGCGGCAGCTCTGGTGACCTCCAAGCGGTCAGGGACGTCCAAGATCGTCGTCAACGGCCAGCCCAGGGACATGTTCACGATGGTCCCCCACGCCTTCGCGAGGTGCGGACACATCGACCCGGGCCCGAAGGCGCTGCTCATCCTGATGGTTTCCCGCGGATCCCAGTGGGACGTCTGGATTGAGCAGATGGCCGGAGACCTCGGCACCACCCGGAAGACCGTCTCAAAGTGGATCGCCAGCGCCGCAGAAACGCCCTACCTGGTCGTCGCGGGGACCGGAGAGTTCAACTACCGGGGCCACCCCACCTACGTGTACTACGTCGATCTGACGAAGCCGTGTGCTCAGTGCATCGCCACCGAGCAGAAGGTCCACGGGGAAAAAGTACCCGTGGAACATGGGTCAAAAGTACCCACTAAGAAGAACAAGGGTAAGAAGACCAAACCTCTATCTCGGTCGAAGCAAGCTTCAACCGCGAGCGAACCCCACGTCATCCCTGACGACTGGCGACCCAACCGCACCCACTCAGTGGCAGCCCAGAAGCTGGGAATCGACCTCGGACACGCTCACGAAGAGTTCCTCAGCAGCGCTACTGCCCAAGACGAAAAGCGCAGCGACTGGAACAAGACCTTCGGAGCCTTCCTCAACGAGTACGCCGACGGCCGCCACGAAGACGTCTTCTAAGGAGCACCCCATGAAGCAGTTACCCCCGCTCAACCCCGACACGTTCCCCGAGCCGATGCAGCACATCGTCAGATGGCACCTGCTGTTCAAGGCCGCCGACGACTTCAGCATCTCGACCGGCCTCGGCCTCGCCAGCTTCTGGCATCACGCCAAGAACGGCAACTACGACGACGCGCTCCAGGTGCTCGTCCGCATCGCTGACGACGTCGAGGCCTCCGACGACCTCGAGCGCATGGCGCGCAACGCTGACCGGGAGCGGGGTGCCGCCAATGTCTGACCGGGCAAGCGAACACCCCCCGGTGGGCAGTCCGGAGGGCGTTCAGAAGATCAGCAATGCGGCGCGATCTACCCATCATGATAGCCGATCCGCCCCCCTCGTCGATGTTGCCGGTCAAATACTGACCGGGCGCGACTGGCAGATCTGGTGCGACGGGTGGACCCACGGGCGCGCCGACGGCATCGAGGTCGGACGGGCGCGGGCCGACGCCGAAGCCGCCCAGCGCCACCGGGCCGCCGCTCAGGTCGTCCTCGGGATCTGCTCCGTTGACCGCGACACCGAGGGGATCAAGGGCAGGAACCGGGAGCGGTTCTCTCCGCTCAAGCGCGTGGCTGCCGTCGCTGGTGGTCGCTGGCCCGAGGTCGTGGACCAGCTGGCGCTTCACGACTTGGAGCAACAGGAGCACGACAGGGAGGACGGCATGGTCAGGACGAGGCCCGCGGTGGCACTACTCACCCACATGTCGGAGGTGTGGCCCACGGGGGAGGCATTCACCTCGACGGCCGATCTCGTCAATGCGTTGATCTTCGAGTACCCGGACTACTGGGGAGAGTCGTCCCCATACGGTCGGGCGCTCACCGCGCAGCGGTTCGGGAGGATGCTCGCCACCTCCTACGGGATCAACTCCACGCGGATCGTCCGGGGCGGTCCTCGCGGCTACACCTACGCGTCTCTCGCACCCACCTGGGGCCGCATGGGAGTGGCTGCACCGGTTCACCCAGACCCCCCTCAGGGAACCGGTGCATCCGGTGCAGACGGTTCAACCGGTGCAGACGAGTCGCTGGCGCAGAAGCACGGCTGGCACCTCGTGGACGGTCCCGGACGGTGCAGCACCTGCGGCGCCCACATCGAGAAGCAAGGA
>CAYLUX010000178.1:0-4008 GCA_964386935.1 uncultured Janibacter sp. | reverse complement strand
CGAAGACGATCGGGAAGGGCTCGCCCCAGTAGCGCTGCCGGGAGAAGAGCCAGTCACGCAGCTTGTAGCTGACGGTCTCGTGGCCGAGGCCGCGCTCCTCCAGCCATGCCGTGATCGCGGCCTTGCCCTCGGCGACCGACATGCCGTTGAGCGAGATGGAGTCGTTGGCGGAGTTGATGATCTCGCCGTCGCCGCCCCACGCGCCCTCGTGCCCCTCCGGGGCCTGCACCGTCGGGACGATGTCCAGGTCGAAGGCGGTCGCGTACTCGAAGTCGCGCTGGTCGCCGGACGGCACCGCCATGATCGCGCCGGTGCCGTAGCCCATGAGGACGTAGTCGGCGATGAAGACGGGGACCTGCTCGCCGTTGACGGGGTTGATCGCCCAGCCACCGGTGAAGACACCGGTCTTGTCCTTGGCCTCGGCCTGCCGCTCGACGTCGCTCTTGCGCGCGGCGGCGTCGCGGTAGGCGACGACCGCAGCGGCCGGGGTCGCCGCGCCGCCGGTCCACGCCTCGCGGGTGCCCTCGGGCCAGTCCCCCTCCGGCACCAGCTCGTCGACGAGCGGGTGCTCGGGTGCGAGCACCATGAAGGTCGCGCCGAACAGGGTGTCCGGGCGGGTCGTGAAGACCTCGATGTCGTGGTCGGCGCCGTCGGCGCCCCGGCCGGCGAACGTGACCGCGGCACCCTCGCTGCGCCCGATCCAGTTGCGCTGCATGGCCTTGACCTTCTCCGGCCAGTCGACCCGGTCCAGGTCCTCGGCCAGGCGGTCCGCGTACGCGGTGATGCGCATCATCCACTGGCGCAGGTTGGCGGTGAAGACCGGGTAGTTGCCGCGTTCGGAGCGCCCCTCGGAGGTGACCTCCTCGTTCGCCAGGACCGTGCCCAGGCCGGGAGCCCAGTTCACCGGCGCGTGGCTGGTGTAGGCCAGCCGGTACTCGTCGAGCAGGTCCGCCTGCTCCTTCGGTGACAGGTCTGCCCAGGTGCGGGACTCCCCCTTCGGCAGCGCCCGGGCACCGGAGGCGAACTGCTCCTCCAGCTCCGTGATCGGCCGCGCCCGGCCGGTGCCGCCGTCGGGCCGGACGGCGTCCGGGTCGTACCAGGCGTCGCGGATCTGCAGGAAGATCCACTGCGTCCACTTGTAGTAGTCGGGGTCGATCGTCGCGAAGGAGCGCCGGTCGTCGTGCCCGAGGCCGAGGCGGCGCAGCTGGCGACGCATGACGACCATGTTGTCCTCGGTCGTCTTGCGCGGGTGCTGACCGGTCTGCACGGCGAACTGCTCCGCCGGCAGACCGAAGGCGTCGTAGCCCAGGCAGTGGAGCACGTTGCGGCCCTGCATCCGCTGGAAGCGCGCGTACACGTCGGTGGCGATGTAGCCGAGCGGGTGGCCGACGTGCAGACCCGCACCCGAGGGGTACGGGAACATGTCGAGCACGAGCAGATGACCGTCGTAGTCGGACTCCACACGCTCCGGCTCGGCCCACGGGCCGGCCGGGTTCGGGGCGCGGAAGGTCCCCTCGGCCTCCCACCGGTCCTGCCAGTCGATCTCGATGCGACCGGCCATCTCGGCGGTGTAGCGGTACGGCGTCTCGCTCATCAGTGGTGCTTCTCCCGGGGTCGGTGGTCCGACCTGAAGACTACTTCCCGCACCGGCCGGTCAGGAGACGGGATCGCCCTCGCGCTGCAGGGGGCGGAAGTAGTTCGGGTCGATCTCGAGCAGCTCGGGCAGCCGGCTCTCCAGACGCCGCAGCCGGCGGCGGGGGAAGGAGCGGGGCACGTAGTGGTGGACCGCGGCAGGCTCGACCATGCCCAGGTCGAGCAGCGCGGAGACGTCGTCCTCGACCCGCCGCCGGTAGATCTCGGCCAGGAAGCGGCGCCGGCCCTCCTCGTCGAGGTGGTCGTTGGCCAGCACCCCGCGGACGGCGGCGCGGATGAGCTCCTTCTCCCCGCGGAACTTCGTCGCCGGGCCGGCCCCGATGTGGGCCTGCCACTTGCGCACGAACTCCTGGAGGCTGACCGACTCGTGGTGCACGAGGTGCAGCCAGTCCGCCCGGAAGTCCTCCATCGTCTCCTCCGCCCCGAAACGGCGGGCGTGGTGGATGTGCAGGCCGAGATCGCGCGAAGGGCGGATCCCCACCTTGCCGAGGACGTGCCCGTGGAACCACCGACGGTTGCTCGCGCTGTCCACGAGGTCGAGCACCTTCAGCAGCGCCAGCTCGTCGGGCTCGAGGAGGTGCTTGACGTAGTCCGAGTACTCCGGCTGGGAGGTGCTCACCGACTCCTTGGGGATGAGTCGGACGACCTCCACCTCGGGCCCGAGGGCCAGCAGGCGCTCCTTGTCGATGTCGAGGCACTCGTCGCCGTCGATGTGGAAGAGCCACTCCGCCTCGGGCACGTCCGCCAGCAGGTGGTTGATCCGGTTGGCGTTGATGGTCTGGCGGGTGTTCAGGCTCTTGGACGCATCGGTCTCCGCATCGGCGTCGACGGCGGTGGCGTGGGGGTGCGCCTCCAGGTAGGAGAGCACCTCGTGGTCGCCCCCTTCGACGAAGACGAAGAGGTGGTCCACGCCGGCCGCGAGGTTGTCCTCGACGAAGGTCCGGACGTTGGAGAGTGAGTCCTTGACGGTGCTGACGGTACAAATCATGTCGGTGCGCCCCCTGGCGAGATCGTGGCCTCTGTCGCTGACCACTGACCGAAGCATCCGGAGCATACCGCTACCCGGGCCACGTCGGGAGTTGTCACCGGTCCCGGCCTAGGGTGGCGCCATGGACACCCCCCTTCTGCCCACGGACGAGGCCGCCCGGGTCCGAGCACGCTGGGAGCGCCTGGGCCTGCCCGGGATCATCGACGTGCACGTGCACTTCATGCCCCAGCGGGTGATGGACAAGGTGTGGGCCTACTTCGACGCCGCGGGCCCGAAGCTCGGGCGGAGGTGGCCCATCGCCTACCGGATGAGCGAGCAGGACCGCCTGGCCCGGCTGCGCGACATGGGGGTCCTCTTCTTCCCGTCCCTGAACTACCCCCACAAGCCGGAGATGGCCGAGTGGCTCAACCAGTGGTCGGCGAAGTTCGCCGACGAGACGCCGGAGGTCCTCCGCTCGGCGACCTTCCATCCCGAGCCCGGCGCCGGGGCCTACGTCCGCGCCGCGATCGAGGACGGGGCGCGGATCTTCAAGGCACACGTCCAGGTGGGCGACTACGACCCGAACGACCCGCTGCTGGACGAGGTCTGGTCACAGCTGGCAGTGGCCGGGACGCCGGTGGTCCTGCACGCGGGCAACGGTCCGGCCCCGGGGACCCACACCGGCCCCGAGGGGGTACGGCGGCTGCTGCAGCGGTTCCCCGAGCTGACCCTGGTCATCGCCCACATGGGGATGCCGGACTACGGGGCCTTCCTCGACCTGTGCGCCGAGTACCCGAATGTCCACCTCGACACGACGATGGCCTTCACCGGGTTCACCGAGGAGTCCTGGCCCTTCCCGATGGAGCGAAGGGAGGACCTGCGCGCCCTGGGCGAGAAGATCCTCTTCGGCAGCGACTTCCCGAACATCCCCTACTCCTACCTCGAGGCCGTGGACGCGGTCCTCGACCTCGGGCTCGGCGATGACTGGGCACGGGGAGTGCTGCACGACAACGCCGCCCGCCTCTTCGGCGTGCGCCTGAACCCGCTCAGCCGCTCCTGAGGTGAGCGAGGAGCATCCCCACGGGGATGCTCACGAGCAGCACGAGCAGGAGCAGCCGGTAGCCGGCGGTGACCACCCGCGGGCCCGTGCCGAGGCGCAGGTCGGCGCGCAGCGCCAGCGCGATCGCGAGGAGCAGCACCACCGAGCCGAGGTCGACGAGCAGCGCCTGCTGCACGAGCACACCGAGGAGCACGGCCAGGCTGCCCAGGTCCCAGGCGGCCAGCTGGACCCAGCCGTCGCGGTCCGGGGCCGGTGCGCCGGCTCGGCGCCACCCCATGACGTACTGCGCCACGCCGGTGACGAGGACGAGGTAGGCGGCCGCCCAGCT
>CAYLUX010000177.1:0-4034 GCA_964386935.1 uncultured Janibacter sp. | reverse complement strand
CGCTTGTGGGTGCGCATCTCGAAGTGCTCGCGGCTGTCCTTGTACTTGTGCGGCGAACGGATGACGCAGAACACGTTCTTCTCCGTCGGCAGCGGCACCGGGCCCACCACCGTCGCGCCGGCACGGGTCACGGTGTCGACGATCTTTCGCGCCGAGTTGTCGATGACCTCGTGGTCATACGACTTCAACCGGATGCGGATCTTCTGTCCCGCCATCTGTGCTTCCGTCTCTCTCTCGCCTGCTTTGCCTGGTCTGTGGGCCGATCGGACCTCCGACCCACGCGGTCGGGTGTGTCGCACTCGACCCGCGCTGCGACGACGTGCCCGAAGGCAGATCGTGCGTCTGGTCCTCGATCCGTCGGCCGAATCGCGCTCTCCTCCGGTGTGTCGCCCCACGCCGAAGCGCGGTTCGATGTGTTCTCACCGGGAGACGGCGGCCCCGGGACCGTGGCAATGGTCGGTCACGGCGTCGCCGTCAACAAGCAACCTGAACAGTGTGCCAGAGCCCGTCGGGCCATTCCAAATCGAGCAGGGAGCCCCTCAGTCCTGCTCCTGCGGGGCAGCCTCAGCCGTGGAGAGCCCCTGGTCCTGCAGACCCTTGATCCGCAGCGTACGCGCCTCCTCCTCGGCGGTGGCCTCCGCCTCGGCCGCGGCGTCGGAGGTCGTGGTGTCACGGACCGGGAGCAGCCGTCCGGACTCGGCGGCCATCCCGCCCTGGAGGCGGCGGGAGCGCTCCAGCTCGGCGTCGAACTCGGCCCCGAAGAGGAGCACGTTGTTCAGGATCCACAGCCACAGCAGGACCACGACGACACCGGCGAGCGACCCGTAGGTCTTGTTGTAGGAGCCGAAGTTGCCCACGTAGAAGCCGAACCCGACGGAGGCGATGATCGCCACGACGAGGGCCACCGCCGCGCCCGGGCTCAGCCAGCGGAACGGGCGGCGCACGTTCGGGGTGGAGAAGTAGAGCAGCCCGATCATGAAGATGACGAGCAGCAGGATGACCGGCCACTTGGCGAGGTTCCAGGCCGTCACGGCGGCCTCCCCCAGCCCGATGGTCTCGCCGATCGCCCGGGCGAGGCCGCCGCTGACCGCGACCGCGAGGATGATGACGGCCGCCAGGACGAGCAGGATCGCCGTCACGAGGAGCTGCATCGGGCGGCGCTTGAGGAAGCCCCGCCCCTCGGCCACCCCGTAGATCTGGTTCAGCGCGCGGCCGAAGGCCCCGACGTACCCGGAGGCCGACCAGAGGGCACCGCCGAGACCGGCGATCAGACCGATACCGGCGGCGGGTGAGTTGACCATCTGCTCCAGCGGGCCTGAGAGGGTCTCCACGGCCTTGCCCTGCCCGAGCTGCTCGAGGACGTCCAGGACGGTCTGCTTGGTCTCCTCGGGCTCGCCGACGAGACCGAGGATGGAGACCAGCGCCAGCAGGGCCGGGAAGATCGAGAGCACCGAGAAGTAGGTCAGGGCGGCCGCGAGGTCGGTGCACCCGTCCCGGCCGAACTCCCTGATCGCGCCCTTGCCGGCGAAGACCCAGCCGCGTGGCTTCAACCGGTGCAGCGGCGCGGGCTCCAGGCCGTCCCGGTCGGAGTCCTCGGGTCCGGCGGAGGTCTCGGCGCTCTCGGCAGATGCCATGGGGACGTCATCCTCGTCTCGGGTGCGGCGGTCGACACCACCCTATGGCGAAGGGGGCGGCCACGCCCTTCGTACACGCGAGGCGCCCGGTGCCGATCGGCACCGGGCGCCTTCGGGCCGGCCCGATCAGAGGTCGATGAGCTTCCCGCAGATGGCGATCGTGGTCCCGGTGAGCGGGACGTTGACGATCGTGTAGTCCTGGCTCGCCGACGACCCGGCGATCGAGACGGTCGCGGTGGCGAGCGCGCTCACCGTCGCGAGGTCCTGCGGGAAGAGCCGGATCACCGCGGTCTGCCCGGGCTCGAGGTCGCTGGTGAGCTCGGCCGTGGTGGAGTCGGTGTAGAGCACGCCGACGTTGGCCAGCTCGTTCAGGGTGAGCACCTCCACGTTGGCCAGCCCGCCACGGTCGACGGTGATCTCGGTCCCCTGCGGGACCACGCAGTCGCTGTCGGAGGGATTGGTGATGGTGAAGTACAGCGGCTCACCGTTGATGAGATCGATGGTCGTGTCCGGGCAGACCGGCTCGACGACGAGGGTGCCGGGGGCGCAGGCGTTCGTCGAGGCGGCCAGGGCGGGGGCGGCCGCGGCGACCGAGACGGCCGGGATGGCCCAGGCGGCGCCCTTGGCGATGGTGCGGCGGGAGGGGGTGGCGGTGGTGGCGTCGTTGCTCACGTGGCGTTTCCTTCTGCGGACAGGCGCGGTGACGTGCGCCGTGCCCTGGTGCAGCGGCGCTGGCTGCAGACCCCTCTCCCCAGGCGCCGTACGACCCCCTGTCAGGTCGCTGTACAGAACCCTAGGGTCCGCTGGGAGTCCGCTGACCGACTGCCCTCAGAAGGACTAGGGCAGCAGTCCGTGGGCTCGGAGCGTGTGCCGGAGCCCCTCCCTCGTCCCTGCGTCGGACGTGGCGACCCGCTCCCGCACATTCGCGATGTGCGCCTTGAGGGTGCGTTCGCTGATGCCGAGGTCGGACGCCACCTGGCGGCGGGTCCGGTCGGCCCCGGTGACGAGGTAGGCACGCGCGACCTCCACCTCGCGGGTGGTCAGCCGGGGCACTGCCGGCCCCGCCTCCCGGGGCAGCTCGGGCAGGGTCCCCCCGCTGCGGACACGGCGGACCACCCCCACGAGCTCGCCGGGTCGGCACCGCGCCGACACGTATGCACTCGCCCCCGCCGAACGCAGCGCAGCCACGCGGGGCGCCGGCAGCACCCCACCCCACACCACGGTCTCCCGCCCCGCTGCCCGTCGTCGCTGCAGCACGCGAACCAGGTCGGGGGCCGCCGCCCCGGCCAGGAGGAGGTCCGGCGGCAGCGGATCGCTCACCACGCGGGCGGGCTCGCCGCCCCGCGCGAGGGCGTCGACGAGCACGTCGGCGTGCAGCCGCCAGCGGGACCACACGGCGAGACGGGGCGGGCTTTCCATGGAAGCATCGTGGCGCATGAGGCCCCCGCCTGCTCGTCTGGACGTGGTCCACACCTCCCCCGTCGTGACCGCCGCGCTGCGGCGCGAGCTCGTGCGTCGAGCGCCCCGGCTGCGACTGGACACCGTCGTGCACTCCTGGGACGACTTCCGCTCCGAGTGGGACTTCGCCGGTGACGTCGTCCTCCTCGACCCGCTCCTCGAGGACCACGTCCCCCTCCCCCTGAAGATCCGGGCCCTGCACCGGCTGGGATCGCGGGCGGTGGTCCTCGGGCCGGGGCGGGTGACCCCCTTCGCGCGGCGGTGCGGAGCGGAGGGCGCCATCGGCTGGGTGGGGTCCGAGCACGGACTGGCCGGGTGCGCGGAGCTGATCCTCGAGGCGACCCGGGGTGCCGCGCCGACGGGCACCGGGATCGCCTCCGCGCCGGCACCCACCGCACGGCTCACGGACCGGGAGCTGCAGGTGCTGGGCCTCTACGCGATGCCCCGCGGATACTCGCCCGCCTCCCTGGCCCGGCTGCTGCGGCTGCGCACCACCACGGTGCGCAGCCACCTGGAGCGGGGCCGCGCCCGCTACCGGGCCGCGGGGGTGCCCACGCACGGACGGGCAGCGTTGCGGGAGGCCGTGGTCGCAGACGGCTGGGTCCCCGAGGAGTCGTTGTGGGAGGCCGCCGCCCCTGCCTGAGCGGACAGCCGAAGGGCCCGCCTCCCCCGGTGGGGAAGGCGGGCCCTTCGTGGTTGCTGACCGGTGGTCAGCGCCAGATCACTTGATGATCTTGGTGACCTTGCCGGCACCGACGGTGCGGCCGCCCTCGCGGATGTTGAAGCTCAGGCCCTCCTCCATGGCGATCGGCTGGATCAGCTCGACCGACATCTCGGTGTTGTCACCGGGCATGACCATCTCGGTGCCCTCGGGCAGGCTCACGACACCGGTGACGTCCGTGGTCCGGAAGTAGAACTGCGGACGGTAGGAGTCGTAGAACG
>CAYLUX010000176.1:0-4043 GCA_964386935.1 uncultured Janibacter sp. | reverse complement strand
CCTGAAGGCCAAGAAGGGCCGCTGAGGGCCCCTGGCAGAAGTCAGATTTAAAGAGAAAGGCAGCAGCATGAACAAGAACATCACCACCGCAGGAGCCGGCCTGCTCGCCGCCGCGCTCGCCCTGACCGGCTGCGTCGTCGTCGACGACAGCCCGCTTGCCGATCCCGACGAGGCCGAGGCCCCGGAGCAGTCCGCGGCACCGGCCGAGGAGGTTGACGATGCCTCCGACGGCGAGGAGGACGGCTCCGAGGACACCGACGAGGGCTCCGAGGAGGACGAAGACGGCGGCCTGATCGACATGCCCACCGTCGAGCTTGTCCCTGACGACCTCGACGAGGACGAGGCCACGGTCTATCTCGCCGCCGAGCAGGCGTGGTCGCCGACGATCGCGCGGTACATCGTCCACTCCGGCGACGCCGGCGGAAACCTCGCCGGCACCGACATCGAGATCCAGCGCTTCGACTGCCTGGGCCAGGCCCAGCTCCACTCGACCGGGACGATCCTGGAGGGCAGCGGGGACGGCGTCTACGACATCCAGTGGCACGGCGAGAACCCCGAGCCGGGCTCCGGCGGCTTCGACCAGCAGTTCAGCGTGACCATCAACGACCGGATGCTCGTCGGCTCCGGCATCGACGCCGCACCGGGCTACGTGGATCACGAGGCTGCATTGGACGAGTTCGGCGGGATGTGCGGCGACCTGGCCGACTTCGTCCTGCCGTAGGGGCGGTGTCCAGTAGACGGTCATCGTGCGGACGCCCCGTGGGCCGGCGAGCAGAGCCGGTGCTCACGGGGCGTCCCTGTCTCAGAAGGCATGTCCGAAGAATTTCCCAGAGAAGGGTGAAGATATGAGCGACCACGGCATCAAGATCGGCTACGCCCGGGTCAGCACGGAGCACCAAGACCTGCAGGCCCAGCGCGACGGCCTCATCCGGCTCGGCGTCGGTGCCGACCGCATCTACGTCGACCACGGCCGGACCGGGAAGAACCGCGAGCGGCACGGCCTGGAGAAGGCGCTGGCCGCCTGCCGCGCCGGCGACACCCTGGTGGTGACCAAGCTCGACCGGCTGGCCCGGTCGATCAAGGACGCCCACCAGATCGCCGAGGAGCTGGAGGCCCGCGGGGTCGCGCTGTCGATCGACGGCAGCATCTACGACCCGGCCGACCCGATGGGCAAGATGGTGTTCAGCATGTTCGCCGTCTTCGCCGAGTTCGAGTCCGACCTCATCTCGGTGCGCACGAAAGAGGCGCTGGCGGTGCCCGAGCGGCGCAGGAAGATGACGGGCAGGCAGCCGAAGCTCTCGGCGGCCCAGAGGAAGCAGGTGATCAGGCTCCACGAGGAGGGCGAGCACACCCCGACGGAGATCGGGGCGATGTTCGGCGTGAGCCGCCAGACGGTCTACAGGGTCATCGCCGACATCGGGAAGGTCCCGGGCTGAGCCAGACTGGGCTCATGACCGACGAGGACCGCAGCCCCGAAGACCTGAAGGCGGAGGTCGAAGCGCTCATGCGCGGCGAGGGCCGCAGGACCGTCGAGCCCCAGTCCCGGTTCACCTGGGGTGAGGCCTCAGTCCTCGCTCCGGCCGGGAGGCCTGGCCACGGCCCCGGGGATCCTGTCAGGACCTGCGACTGGATGCCGCGAGCACCGGGTGGAGAACCGTGATCGGCCTCCGGGCTTCCCGCACACCTCCCAGGTGCCCAGCGACTCCTCGCGGGCGGCGGCGATGCGGTCGTGGGCCTCGCCGCGGGCGACCGGGCTGGTGTAGAAGCGCAGCGCTCCGGCCTTCTGCCCGGCCAGCGTGACCTCATAGTCTCCCAGCAGCGCAGCGAGGTCGCGGTGGAGGCGGTTCACCAGGGACACCCAGCCGGCCGGCAGCGCCCAGACGTAGGACTCCGGCTCGGCCGTGGAGAGACGGATCGAGGGGTCGGCGAGCTCCAGCAGGGCCTCGGGGTGCTCGTCGGCGTAGAGGCTGTTGCGGCCCTCGGCGAGCAGGACCTCCCGGCGCAGGGCGTGGATCCGGGCGACGCGCTCGGGGAGGGTGTTCTCCGTGCGGGTCATACAGTCACAGGCGCAGACATCTTAGTCGAAGTCGTATCGGGAGAGGCCGCGCAGAAGCTCGCGCAACTTCTCGACTTCAGCCGTGACTTGCGCCTTCTCCTCGGCCTTGGTCTTCTTGTTGATCTTCAGAATCGCCGCCAAGACCGTCTCGGCGTCGGCGTTGTCCTTGTGCGCCTGCAGGAACGCCTGCCAGTTCCCCGCGGGGATGCCGAGAATGCTGTGGCTGAGCGTGTCCTCGAGGAACCCGTCCATGAGCGGTTTGCAGCGCGGCAACCGCCCGAAGTTTCCGCCGCCGTCGCTGTGCGGCACGACCGAAACCAGGTCGGCCTTGCGCGGGTACGGGGCGGCGTCCTGCGGTATCGACACACCTCGCGGGGCCTCCGGGTCACGAGCCTCCCGGATGAACTCCCACCAGTAGTCGCGCCACTCCGCAGCGAACCGCGCCTGCTCCACCCAGGGCGTGGTGACCTGAGCAGTGCCGGCCACGGCGTTGTTGAGATACCAAGGGACCACGCACACGAGGTCCCACGGGGCGCACGCGCTGGGAGCGACTTTGTACCGAAGCGACGGCTCGCCCTCCTTGGCGAGGAGGAACCACCCCTTGAGCTCGATACCGAGGGCGATGTCCATGCCATCGGCCGTGCGCTTCATCAGCTTCACATCGGGGAACGCCTGAGAGGATCGGACGAACGAGTAGTCGGTCCAGTTGCGCTCGGGGTCCCACACGGTGCGCAAGCCGTTGAGCGCCTCGACGACCTGCACCTCGATCGCAGCCCCCATGAGCGTGTTGAGGTTGTGCAGGTCAGTCGCGTCGATGCCGCCGATGGCGTTGTCAAACTCGAAGTACGCGGGCAGCGCAGCGAGAGCAGCATGCACGCCGTGGTACAGCGCGCGCCGATCTTCGGGGAACTCTGCAGGATCGAGGCGCTTCGGCGGCTCGGGCGTCGACTGCGGTGTCTCAATGCTCACACCGGCAAGGTTAGCGCCGGCTCAAGCGGTCTGGGTCAGATCCGTGGGTGCAGCCAGTTCAGAGCGCAGCCTCTCGGCGGCGGCGACGGCGACGGAGGGGGTGATCTCAGCGGTGTAGCACTCCCGCCCAAGTCGGTTAGCGGCGACCCCTGTAGTAGCGAGGCCGGCGAAGGGGTCCCACACCACGTCACCCGAATCCGTGCTGACCTCGAGCAGCAGCTCGGTGATGGCCAACGGTTTCTGGTTCGTGTGGACGATCTTCCCGTTGTGCTTGATGCGCTCCGCGCCGCGGATGGCGGGAGTCGACCACACGTTCGTGACGCCGTGCCGGTGGTTCCACTTCGTCCGCATCTTCGACCACCTCTCTGCGGTCAGAGGGGTCTTGCCGTCGAGGGAGAAGTACGGCCGCTTGGTCAGCCGGCCGTGCCGCATGGCGTACTTGGCGAGCTTCTCCATCATCTCCGCAGGTGGGAAATACCAGAGGTGGTCCTGGGTGAAGTACTTCCGTGTGGCCGCGTTCTTCACTCCGCACGCCTCATTGGTCTTGTAGAGCGGAAGCCCGGAGCGGAGCCACTCGGACCGCAGCCACTCCTTCATCCGCATGGGAGCGCCGGTCTCGTCCTCGAATACCGGGCGGCGGCTGTACCGCGCGCACACCTCAGTCACGACAGGAAAGCCGCGAATCGTGCGCGAGTTGACGTTTCCGGCGACGTGGGCGATGCCCTTGTCCCAGACCTGAAGGCCTTCGTAGTCCCATCCGGCGAGGTCGAGCACGGGGTGGACCAGCGCCCATCCGATCTCCGTCCCCCAGAACCAGAGCGTGGTCTCGGGCGTCGCTGCAGCGGCCCAAGCAGCCGCGTGCGGCGCGTACCACTCGGCCAGGCCGTCCACGGTGGCGGGGTCTCCGGGGAATCCTGAGACGCCGTACGGACCGTCCACGTGGATGGCGGTGGGGGTGGGCCACTGGTCGTAGAAGTCAGTGGCCGATCCGCAGAACAGCGTCGTCGAACCGATCTTC
>CAYLUX010000175.1:0-4078 GCA_964386935.1 uncultured Janibacter sp. | reverse complement strand
ACCGTGGAGATGCCCATCTTGGACATCACCTTCAGCACACCCTTGCCGAGGGCCTTGATGAGGTTGTTGACCGCCGTCTCCTCGTCGACCTCGGTGATGATCTCGCGGCGGGCCATGTCCTCCACCGACTCCATGGCCAAGTAGGGGTTGACCGCTGCGGCCCCGTACCCGATGAGGAGCGCGACGTGGTGCACCTCGCGGACGTCACCCGCCTCGACGATCAGCCCCACCTGGGTGCGGGTGCGCTCCCGGATGAGGTGGTGGTGCACCGCCGAGGTGAGCAGGAGCGACGGGATCGGGGCGAGGTCCCGCCCGGAGTCCCGGTCGGACAGGACGATGAACCGTGCCCCGTCCGCAATGGCCTCGGAGACCTCCGTGCAGATCGTGGTCAGGCGTGAGCGCAGTGCCGCCTCTCCCCCGGTGACGTCGTAGAGCCCGCGCACCACGTGCGTCACCTTGCCCGGGCGCTCCCGGTCGGCGTCGATGTGCACGATCTTCGCCAGCTCGTCGTTGTCGATCACCGGGAAGGGCAGGACGACCTGGCGTGCGTGCGCCGGGTCGGCCGAGAGGACGTTTCCCTCCGGCCCGATGGCGGTGCCGAGGGCGGTGACGAGCTCCTCGCGGATCGAGTCCAGCGGCGGGTTCGTCACCTGGGCAAACATCTGGGTGAAGTAGTCGAAGACCAGGCGCGGCTTCTCCGACAGCACGGCGATCGGGGTGTCCGTCCCCATCGACCCGAGGGCCTCCGTGCCCTTGGTCGCCATCGGGGTCAGCAGGATCTTCAGCTCCTCCTGCGTGTAGCCGAAGGTCTGCTGCCGGCGGGCGACCGAGGCCGCCGTGTGACTGATGTGCTCGCGGGGCGGCAGGTCGCCCAGCATGATCCGGCCCTGGTCGAGCCACTGCCCGTAGGGGTGCTCGGCAGCCAGCTGGCTCTTGATCTCCTCGTCGTCGACGACCCGGCCCTCGGTCGTGTCCACGAGGAACATCCGGCCCGGCTGCAGGCGGCCCTTGGTGACCACGTGCTCCGGGTCGAGCTCGAGGACCCCGGCCTCGGAGGCGAGCACGACGAGACCGTCGTCTGTGATCTCGTAGCGACCGGGGCGCAATCCGTTGCGGTCGAGCACGGCACCGACGAGCCGGCCGTCGGTGAAGGTGACGCACGCCGGACCGTCCCACGGCTCCATGAACATCGAGTGGAACTCGTAGAAGTCCTTGAGCGACTGGTCCATCGTCGCGTGGTTCTCCCACGCCTCCGGGATCATCATCAGCACCGCGTGCGGCAGCGACCGACCGCCGAGGTGGAGCAGCTCGAGCACCTCGTCGAAGGACGCCGAGTCGGAGGCCCCGGGTGCGCAGGTGGGCATGATCCGCTGCAGGTCTCCCGGCAGGATGTCGCTGGAGAGCAGTGACTCCCGGGCGCGCATCCAGTTGCGGTTGCCCTTGACCGTATTGATCTCGCCGTTGTGTGCGATGAACCGGAACGGGTGGGCCAGCGGCCAGCTCGGGAAGGTATTGGTCGAGAAGCGCGAGTGGACCAGACCCAGCTCGGTCTCGAATCGCTCGTCCGAGAGGTCGGGGTAGAACGGCTCCAGCTGCTCGGTCGTGAGCATGCCCTTGTAGACCATCGTGCGAGCAGAGAGCGACGAGAAGTAGACCCCGGTCTCCCGCTCGGCTCGCTTTCGGGCGACGAAGGCAAGCCGCTCGAGCGTCAGCCCCGACACCTCCCCGCCGGGTGCGGCCACGAAGAGCTGCTGGAAGTCGGGCATGCAGTCCCGGGCCAGCGCTCCGACGAGGTCACGGCGGACGGGGACCCGGCGCCACCCGAGCACCACCAGGCCCTCCTCGGTGACGACCTCCTCGACCCGGCGCACCATCGTCTCCCGTTCGGCCTCGTCCGTGGGGACGTAGGCCATCCCGACGGCGTAGTGCCCGGGCTCGGGCAGCTCGAAGTCGACCACCTCGCGGAGGAACCGGTCCGGAACCTGGGTGAGGATGCCGGCTCCGTCGCCGACGAGCGGGTCGGCGCCGGTGGCGCCGCGGTGCTCGAGGTTGGTCAGCGCGAGCAACGACTGCTCCACGATGTCGTGACCCGCCCGGCCACGCATCGTGGCGACCATCGCGACGCCGCAGGAGTCGTGCTCCTGATCGTGCGACCAGAGGCCGGTGTCGGGGGGCAGCGCCGACCATCGCTGGAGGGCAGACGGGGTCACGGGTGTCACGTCGGTCACCGTCCTCACGGGAGGCGAAGGGAGTCGGATCCCCCGTTCGGATGGGACGGGGACCGCGGCTCGGGCGTCTGTGGACAGCGCCGGCCACAATGGGAGGTAAAGACTACCACGCGAAAATCTCGCCAAATGAGACCCTGCTCTCGCTACGTGGACAGCGGGCTCCCGTCGGGCCGCTCAGCGTCGGGCGCGCCGCCTGCTCCACACGACGATGACCACCCCGAGCAGGAAGACGCCGATCGAGGTCCAGATGTTGACGCGGAGGCCGAGGATCGTGTTCGCCGCGTCGGTGCGCATCATCTCGATGACGATGCGCCCCACCGGGTAGCCGGCGACGTAGAGGCCGAGGAACTGACCCGGCGCCAGCCGGGTGCGCCGCTCGATCACGAGCAGCAGGATCGCCAGCAGCAGCAGGAAGAAGGACTCGTAGAGGAAGGTCGGCTGGAAGATCCCCAGCACCACCGGGTCACCGGAGGCGTCGAGCACCGCCCGTCCCCTGCTCGCGTCCCACTCGTGGATCCGCAGGCCCCAGGGATGATCGGTCGGCTCGCCGTAGATCTCGTTGTTGAACCAGTTGCCCCAGCGGCCGAGCGCCTGCGCGACGAGCACCCCCGGGGCCGCCGCGTCGGCGACGTCGAGGAAGCGCAGACCGGCCTGGCGGGCACCGATCCAGGCACCGAGGGCACCGAGGGCGACCGCGCCCCAGATGCCGAGGCCGCCCTGCCAGATCTTCAGGGCGTCGATCGCGTGCCCGCCCTCCCCGAAGTAGGGCTGCGGGGTGGTGATGACGTGGTACAGCCGGCCACCGACGATCCCGAAGGGAACCGCCCACATCGCGATGTCGAGCATGACCCCGGGCTCGGCCCCCCGGTCGCGCAGCCGCCGGTCACCGATCCAGACCGCGAGGAAGATCCCCGCGAGGATGCACAGGGCGTAGGCGTGGATGGTGAGCGGGCCGAGCTCGAGGACCCCGACGGTCGGCGAAGGGAGGACCGCCGGCGTCACTGCTGGAGCACCATGTCCTTCGGGACCTTGCCGCTGGTGAGGATCTCCTTGAACTTCTTGGTGTCGAAGGTGGCCAGGCTCTGGCCGTCGGTCAGCTTGGTCCAGTCCAGCTGCTTCCCGTTGACCTTCGTGGCCGGGGTGCCGGTGACGCCGGCCTTCGTCGCGGCCTCGTCCACGCTCTTGACGTAGTCGACGTAGGTCTGGTTGTCAGTGCACTGCTGCCACTTCTCCAGCGCCTTCCCGCTCAGCCCGGACTCCTTGGCCGCCTTGGTGAAGTCGCCCTCCGCGAAGCCCTCGGCGGTCTCCTCCGAAGGCTGCAGCTCGAAGAGGGCGCGGTGGTACTCGGTCCACTTGTCCTGCTCGAGGGCGCAGACCGCGCTCGAGCCGGCGACCGCCGAGGAGTGGCCACCGGTGTTGGCATCGATCACGGTCATCAGGTGCACGCGCAGCTTGATCTTGCCCTGCTCGGCCAGCTGGGTGATCGTCTGGCCGGCAACGCCCTCGTACGTCTTGCAGATGGGGCAGCGGAAGTCCTCGTAGACGTCGACGACGGGGGCATCGGCGGCCGGCTTCGCGTCCTTGTAGGGCTGCAGGGGCTGGCCGGACTGCACGCCGGTCGGCGTCTTCTGCTCACCCTTGGAGGAGTCGCTCCCGTCGCTGGTGGCCCGCCAGATGGTGAAGACGAGGACGAGCACCATGATGACGATGATCGCCAGTCCGCCGATGATGATCGCGTTGGCACCTCGTCCCGAGCCGGTGTCGGCTGCCCGGGCCTTGGCCTTTCGGTCCTGGGGGGTGCTCATGTGCTCTCCTTCCGGTCCCCGAAGAGGACCCGATCGGTGCTGAGG
>CAYLUX010000174.1:0-4133 GCA_964386935.1 uncultured Janibacter sp. | reverse complement strand
GCGGCCAGCTGACGGAGAAGGTGCGCCGCAAGCCCTTCTCGGTCGTGCTCTTCGATGAGGTCGAGAAGGCCCACCCGGAGATCTTCAACTCCTTGCTGCAGGTGCTCGAGGACGGTCGCCTGACCGACTCCCAGGGTCGGATGGTCGACTTCAAGAACACGATCATCATCATGACGACCAACCTCGGCACCCGGGACATCTCCAAGGGGACGATGGGCTTCGCGCCCGGCAACGACGACCGCACGGACTACGAGCGGATGAAGGCCAAGGTCATCGACGAGCTGAAGAACCACTTCCGTCCGGAGTTCCTCAACCGCGTGGACGACACGATCGTCTTCCCGCAGCTGAGCCACGACGAGCTGGTCCAGATCGTCGACCTCGAGGTCGCCAAGCTCGACGCGCGGCTGAAGGACAAGGACATGGGCATGGAGCTCACGTCCGCGGCCAAGGAGCTGCTCGCCAAGCGCGGCTACGACCCGGTCCTCGGCGCCCGCCCGCTGAAGCGGACGATCCAGCGCGAGATCGAGGACGTGCTCTCGGAGAAGATCCTCTTCGGCGATCTCGTCTCCGGGCAGATCGTCGCGGTCGACGTCGAGGGCGAGGGCCGGAACGCGAAGTTCACCTTCTCCGGCGCCCACAAGGGCGAGGACATCAACGTCCCGCTCATCGAGACCTCGGGCGAGTAACGAGCCGGGACCACCCTTCGAGGCTCACGCCCTAGGGGGCGTTCGCACCTCAGGGACCGCCCTGCGAGGCTCGTCGCAGAGCGAAGGGGGCTGACCGCCAGCGGGTGGTCAGCCCCCTTCGCCGTGCCCGGGCAGGGTCAGGCCGGGGGAGTCCAGCGTGGGTCCCGCCCGATGAAGGCGAGGAACCGTTCCTGGACGGTGGCGTCCTCCGGCACCGGCTGCTGTTGCCCGAACTGACCGGAGCCGCGGATCAGCTCCTCCTGGGCGGACATCCCCTCCAGCGCGCCGGCGATGTACTCCTCGTCGAGGCGGTCGTCCTGGCCGGTGGCGCGGGCGAGGTCCCAGGTGTGGAAGACGACGTCGGACGTGAAGTACTGGTCGAGCATCGCCGGCAGCGGCAGCTGTCCGATGTACTGGTGGGAGAAGACCACCTGCTCGCTCGCGGGGTCCTCCAGCAGCGCTCGGACCTGGGCATCCGTCGCGGTCCACGCGGCGACGGGATCCTCGTCGGCGGAGGGCACCGGGTCGAACTCGACGGGGGAGCCAGCAGCCAGGAGGTCGGGGAGCCACGTGGTGAGGTGGCCGACGACGTCGCGCGCACGCCATTCCGGGACGGGCGTGGGCGCGTCCCAGTCACTCGTGCCCCGGACCCGGTCGGTGAACGTGGCCGCCGCCCGGATGTAGCGCTCGGTGATCGGCAGCTCGCCCAGCGAGGTCATGCGACCACCCCTTCGGCGAGCATCGAGTCCAGCGTCTCGTACCCCTCGTGGACACCGATGTCCATCCCGGAGGAGAGCATCATCTCGCGGGCCTCGAAGGAGTCCATGAGCGAGTGGCTGTGCAGCCGCGTCCACCCGCCGCCGAGGTCCTCGAAGGTCATCGTCTCGAGGGAGACCCCGTCCGGGAAACCCTCGTACGTGAAGGTCTGCACGACCCGGTCGGGCCGGACCTCGTGGAAGCTGCCGAAGAAGTGGAACTCCTCCTCGCCACCGTCGAGGCGGCGCTCGCTCCCTTCGCGCACGAGGTTGGTGAAGCGGTAGCTGCCGCCGGTCCGGGCGTCCCAGTGGTCGACGCGGGTGGACAGCTCGTGGGGGCCGGCCCATCGGGCGTAGAGGTCGGGATCGGTGTGCGCCCGGAAGACCTGCTCCGGGTCCGCTCGGAAGTCGCGGGTGATGCGGATGGCGGGGACCTGCGGGTCTGCCTCGATCCTCGCGGTCGTGAGGTGCTCTGTCATCGGTCTGCTCCAGACGTGGTGTGAGGCGATGGGAGATCCGTCAGGACCTCCTCGAGTCGGGCCATGCGTGCCTCGGCCCGCTGCTGGTGCCGCTCGATCCAGCCGGTCATGGCTGCCAGCGCCTCGCTCTCGAGGTGGACCGGGCGGCGTTGGGCCTCCCTGCGCCGGGTGACGAGACCGGCGCCCTCCAGGACCTTGAGGTGCTTGCTCACGGCCTGGAGGCTGATGTCGTAGGGGGCGGCGAGGTCGTTGACGGTGGCGTCACCGACCGTGAGGCGCGCGACGATGTCGCGGCGGACGGGGTCGGAGAGCGCGGCGAAGGACCGGGACAGGCGTTCCACGGAGTCGTCATCCACGGCATCTCCTTCATCAACCAAAAAGTTTAATACGATCGTGGACTGCTTCTCGCCTCGCGTCAAGGGGCGACATCGGCCACGGTGGGGGGATGGACACCTCACACGGGCAGGGCCCCCACCCGAGCCGGCGCCGGCTCCTCGGCGCCACGCTGACCGGGGCCGCGGCGACCGGCCTCGGGATCGCGACGGGGGCGCCCGCCCGGGCCGCGACGCGGACCGGCGGACTGACCTTCGACGACGGGTACGGCCTGACCGTTCGTGTGGCGCAACGCTGGGACTGGGAGCACCGCCTCGTCTACCTCCGCCTGGGCACGAGGGAGGTCACCGGCTGGGGAGGCGGCGGGCCGGGGGTCAACGTGCTGCTGCCGAGGAACTACGACACGGACGCCGACAAGCGTTATCCGGTCGTCTACCTCTTCCACGGCGGTGGTGACGAGGCGGACTTCCGGATGTGGCACACCATGACCGCCAAGGGCAGCGACCGCTCGATGCTCCTGGACGAGACCGCTGACACGGAGGCGATCTACGTCATGCCCGACATCAGCAAGGGCTGCTGGGGTCTGGACGCGCGCCACGAATTCATCTGGCTGCGTCGCAACTGGCAGACCTTCCACCTCGACCAGCTCGTGCCGTGGGTGGATGCCAACTTCCGCACTCTCGGCACCCCGGAGGGGCGGGCCGTCCTCGGCTACTCGATGGGCGGCTTCGCGGCGGTGCACCACGTGGCCAAGCGGCCCGAGCTCTTCGCGGCCGTCTCCTCCTACTCCGCACCGAGCGACGTCGGGCACCACTCGCTGCAGACGTACATGTACTGCAGCGTCGTCGTCGACGGGCTGAACCCCGGCGCACTCCTGGGCCCACCCGTGAAGTGGGACGCGAGCATGGTGCCGGACGAGCGGGTCCACAAGGTGCCGCCGATCATCGAAGGGGGCGACCCGGCGGTCTGGGACACCGAGAACCCTCGCGCCCACCTCGACTCCTACCTGGGCAAGCGGGTCTCGCTCATCGCCGGCGACGACACCGAGGACGCCAACGAGGGCCCGGTGATCCAGGACCAGCCGCAGTTCGCCGAGCTGCTGCGCGGGCACGGGGTCGAGGACGTCACCCACTACCAGGTCGCGGGCGACCACATCCACGCGGTGAAGACGGCCTTCCCGCAGGACCTGCCGAAGGTCCTGGACCACCTGACGCAGGCGGGCTGAACCCCCTTCGTCTCTGGGCGGGGCGTAGGTTTGGCGGGGTGAGCGTCACCATTCGTCGGGCCCGGACCTCGGACGTACGGGCCGTGCGGGATCTCGTCGCGCCGCTGGCCGAGCGACGGGTCCTCGTCAGCAAGGACATCGTCGCCTACTTCGAGGGGCTGCAGGAGTTCCGGGTCGCCGAGGAGGACGGGCAAGTCATCGGGTGCGGCGCCCTGCACGTCATGTGGGACGACCTCGCCGAGATCCGCACCCTCGCGGTCGCCGACGCGCACCTCGGCAAGGGCGTCGGTGGCGCGCTGCTCGAGTCACTCGTCGACGACGCCGTCGACCTCGGGGTGAGCCGCCTGTTCTGCCTGACCTTCGAGACCGACTTCTTCACCCGGCACGGCTTCGTCGAGATCGAGGGGCAGGCCGTCGACCCCGAGGTCTACATGGAGCTGCTGCGCTCCTACGACGAGGGTGTCGCGGAGTTCCTCGACCTGGAGCGGGTCAAGCCGAACACCCTGGGCAACACCCGGATGCTGCTGCACATCGACCCCGACCGCCTGGTCTGACAGCCCGACCGGCAGTGCCGACCGCCGGCATCCGGGCCGTCAGGCGGGCAGCGCGTAACCACCCTCGACCGGCTCGATCAGCCCGTCCTCGAGCAGGCCGG
>CAYLUX010000173.1:0-4172 GCA_964386935.1 uncultured Janibacter sp. | reverse complement strand
GCGCATCAGATCAGGACTGGCCTCGGAGAGGGCTTCACTCAGCAGGCCGGCAGGGTCGACAATGTGTGGTGCGGTCATCGTGATGACTCCGTTCGAGGATTCTTTGGAAGGTTGACTCGAAGGATCACGCGGTGGCCGCACCCACGTCCACTACCAGGACGATCTTGGCGACCGCGCTACACCACTATCGGGGACTCAACTAGTTGCTCATCGATCCCCTCCGGAGTCGCTCGACAGCAAGGACAGGAAGTCCCGGTTGACGAAGAGCCGGTCTCGTCCCACCTTGAGGTCATCGATCATCCCGGCTTCGGCCAGGTCCCCCAGCCAACGCGTCGCCGTTGGCCGGGAGACGCCGCATCGCTCGATGACGGTGGCGATGCGGCAGTAGGGCTGTTCGAAGAGAACAGCCAAGAACTCGGCGTCCGCCCCTCCCTTCGACGCCTCTCGGGCCCGACGAGCGAAGGCAGCCTGAAGCTGCCGGATGGCGCCGATCTGGTCGGCGGTGGCGCGAGACGTGGCCTCTACACCCTCGAGGACGTAGATGATCCACCTCTCCCACTCGCCATCGCTGGTGACCCGACGCAGCAGGCGGTAGTAGTCGTCCTTCGTCTGGATGAAGCACCGAGACAGGTACAGCACCGGCATGCGCAGCAGTCCGGCCTCCACGAGCATGAGGATGTTGAGGATCCGACCTGTTCGTCCGTTGCCGTCAGAGAAGGGATGGATGGCCTCGAAGTGGTAGTGCGCAGCCGCCATGCGGACCAGCGGGTCCATGCCGTCATCAGCGTGGACGAACTTCTCCCACTCCGCGAGCCGCTCCCGAATGGTGTCGGCACCCACCGGCGGGGTGTAGATGACCTTGCCCGTGACCGGATTGGCGATGTGAGTCCCGGGGAGGTCCCGCACTCGCATCTCACGACCGTGGATGGTCGTGCAGATGCGCTCTGCCGTTCCCACAGTGAGACCTCGGTCAGCGACCGCGTCCACCCCGACGCGGAGAGCTGTCCGGTAGCGCAGGGTCTCCCGAACCGCGGGGTCCTTCGACGACTCCTCGTCGTGCATGTGACGGAAGAGATCGTCCGAGGTCGTGACCACGTTCTCGATCTCTGAGCTGGCCTGTGCCTCCAGGAGCGGGATCGTGTTGATGAGGACGTCGGGGTTGGGCATCGCCAGACTCGCCTGGTCGAGCTGGGCGACAGCTGCGCGGGCACCGATGGCGGCCTTGAGGACGGCCTTGCTCTCCAGCACGTCAGCGGACGGCGGCGAAGGCAGTTCGTTGTAGGGCTGCTCCGCCCGCCATCGCGTCATGTCACAAAACCTGTCATGTCACCGCTGACTTGTAAACATCTGGGCGACTTTTTTACACATCCACGGAGGTGTCGCTCACGTGATCACCCATCCGAACCGCGAATCGATCGAATCACCAACCGACAACCCCGGGCTCCACCAACAGGCTGCCAGCACCCTCCTGACAGTCTGAGGCGAGGGCTACTCGAAGAAGTCCTCGTCCACCTCAACGATCTGGACCGCACATGGCCGCTCGCTGTTCTCGGGGCGGCCCTCGCGATGCTGGTGCTTCGCCGCTCAACTCGCTGACCTGCCCGGGTGACGCTGCCGCCCCCTTCGAGGCTCACTTGCTGCGCAAGTTCGCACCTCAGGGAGCGAGCACCACCTCGGCATCTCACGGAGCGAACTCCACCACCTCAGCACGTGAAGGAGCGGAACTCGGGGAGCGTTCCTCAGGCGGAGCGTCCGTGATCGGGGCGACGGAGCACGGCGGCCAGGTGCGGGATCCCCAGACCCCACGGGCCGGCAGCATCGATGCGGACCAGCTGCTCGATACGCAGCGGTGAGCGATCGAGGGCCGCCTCGGTGTCACGCGCCGGGTGACACCCGCGGTCCGTCACCCGGCTGAAGGGCGCCACCAGCTGCTGCCCCGCCCGCAGCCACGTCCCCTTCGGCGCGGCCACGTGCTCGAAGGCCACGAGGCGACCACCCGGACGCAGCACCCGGTGGATCTCCGCGAGCGCCCGGTCCTGGTCGTCGACGGAGCACAGGGTCACGCAGCAGATCGCCGCATCCATGCTCCGGTCCGGCAGCGGCATCGACTCGGCACGCCCCTGCAGGACACGGGCCCCGCGACGCCCCTTGGCCGCGAGCCGCAGTCGGCTCACCGCTCCCGGGTGGGGCTCGAGGCTGGTCACGCGAGCCGAGCCCGGCAACGACCCCGTACTGTGCCCCTCCCCTGCACCGACATCGAGCACGTCACCGTCCAACTTCGGGAGCACCAGTCGTCGCCAACGGGACCTCAGGTCCAGGACGTCGGGCCGGCGGCCAGGGGTCTCCAGGCTCGACAGATCAAGACTGTACGCCGTATAAGTCATGCGGGAACTGTACGCCGTACAGTGGTCGGCGTGAAGAGCAATTCGCAGCGCACCTCCGACACCCGTCCCACCCTGTCCTCCCGGCGGATCCTCACCGCCGCCGTGAGTCGGGCCGACCACGGCGGTCTCGCGGGGGTGTCGATGCGGGGGCTGGCGCGGGAGCTCGGGGTGACCCCGATGGCGCTGTACTGGCACTTCGCGGACAAGGACGCCCTCGTCGACGCGATGGTCGAGCTGGTCGTCGAGGAGGCGCACTTCGGTGACGTCCCCGGCGGCACCTGGCAGGAGCGCTACCGCGGCGTGCTCACCACGCTGGTCGAGGTGCTGCAGGCACACCCCTGGGTGGGGCGGCTCGTCATCGAACGCCTCGTGCTGCTGCCGAACTACCTCGGCGCCCTGGAGATCCTGCTCGACGCGCTGCGTCAGGCCGGACTACCCCCGCAGGAGGGGGCCGTCCTCGTGCAGCAGTCCGTGCAGACCGTGGCGAGCCTTGTCGAGTTCGAGCCCGCCGCGACACCCGACGACGACTGCCGGGAGGAGCAGAAGCTCACCGACCTCCCTGCCGACCAGTACCCCAACGTCCGGGCGGCGGCGGTCCCGCTCGGCACGCCGGGCGACCCGCAGGAGTACTACCGCCTCGGCCTCGACACGATCATCGGAGGAATCGTCGCGATCGCGGACCGGTGAGGGGTCACCGCAGGTCGTGGTGCACCCACACGTTCGCCTCGACGTATACGGCGTGGCCGTTGGCGACGTCGACGTGCACGGGAGACAGACCCCCTTCGACCTCGACGGGGCCGTCCGCGTCGAAGGGGAGCCCCGTCCATTCCCGCCACTCGGCGAGCGTCCCCGGGATGACCATCGACAGCGGCGCGACACCGACGATCCGACCGCCGAGCCGGGCGTGCACCCGCAGCCACGGGTCGGCCGGCAGCCCGTCCTCGCGCACCCGGTGGGCGTACTCGGCGGCGTCGGTGCGGGGCTCGAGGGACTTGCGGGTCGGGCGCACCGGCGCGACGAGGTCCCGGCACCCGAACGCCGCGTAGCGGCGACGCGCCTCCTGCAGCAACGTGCCACTCAGCCCGCTCCCCCTGCGGGAGAGCGCGACCCGCGCCTCGATGAGGCTGATCGTGCCCAGGCCGGGCGTCTCCCCCGCGGCCAGCAGCCGCTCGGCCTGCTGGAGGGCGTGGTCCCATCCGCGTGAGGACGGGGCATCGACCGACCCGACGAAGGGGACCGCGTGCAGCCGGGCGACCGGGGTCTCCCCGTCCATGACGACGAGGTGCAGCTCGGGGAAGCCGGTCACCGCGCTCTCGTACGCCCGGTCCGAGAGCGGGTCGTGGAGCATGAACTCCGGCCAGTCGCCCTCGATCGACCAGAAGGCGCTGACCAGATCCGGCCGCTCGGCCAGCGAGTAGGTCTCCATACGCCCATCCAAGGGAGTTCGCACGATGCTGGCTAGTGATTTCCCGCGGGTACGACACCACGCTCAGACGTCGAGAGTGCACGGACCCCCAGTTTTCCGGGGCTCTGCTCGGACCCGGCGCCGAGCGTGGTGCAGTACCCGCGAGTAACAGCCGGTCGGGCGGAGGGGGCACAGCGGACGGCGAGGGGGCCCGGCGCAGCGTCAAGCCGATGTCGGGAACGACGACCGGACCACGCGAGAAGGAAGGACATCGGCAGCGCGCCGGGCGCCTTCGCCGGGAGCGGCCCTTCACCTTCGCCCTTCGAGGCTTCGGCCGCGAGCGGCCCATACACCGCAGGGACCGTAGGCTGGCGCCCATGACG
>CAYLUX010000172.1:0-4229 GCA_964386935.1 uncultured Janibacter sp. | reverse complement strand
CCCAGGCCGAGGCCCGGATCCTCATGCTCAGCAGCAACAACATCCTCAAGCCGGCGGACGGCCGCCCGGTGACCATGCCGACCCAGGACATGATCATCGGCCTGTTCCACCTCACCTCCGAGGTGGCCTCCGAGGAGGAGCACGTGCGCTCCTTCGCGACGCCCGCCGAGGCCCGGATGGCGCTGGACGCCGGTGAGATCAAGATCGGGACCCCGATCCGGATCCGCCTCAGCGACACCGTCCCGTCGGTCGGTTCCGAGCTGCCCGAGGGCGCCGAGCCGGACGAGCAGGGCCGGCTCTCCGCCTGGATCACCGAGACCACGCTCGGTCGGGTGCTCTTCAACGACGCACTGCCGGAGGACTACCCCTTCGTCAACGAGCCGGTGGACAAGAAGCGCCTGTCCGGGATCGTCAACGACCTCGCCGAGCGCTACACCAAGGTCCAGGTCGCGGCCTCGCTCGATGCCCTCAAGGAGGCCGGTTACCACTGGGCCACCCGCTCGGGCACGACCGTCGCGGTCTCCGACGTGGTGACCCCGCCGCGCAAGACCGAGATCCTCAGCAGCTACGAGGAGAAGGCCACCAAGGTCCAGAAGCAGTACGAGCGCGGTCTGATCACCGACGACGAGCGTCGTCAGGAGCAGATCGAGATCTGGACCCAGGCGACCAACGAGGTCGCGACGGAGATGCAGGAGAACTTCCCGAAGGACAACCCGATCTACCGGATGGTCTCCTCCGGCGCCCGAGGCAACTGGTTCCAGCTGCGTCAGATCGCCGGCATGCGTGGCCTCATGGCCAACCCGCAGGGTGAGATCATCCCGCGACCGATCCGCACGAACTTCCGTGAGGGTCTCTCGGTCGTCGAGTTCTTCATCTCCACGCACGGTGCCCGCAAGGGTCTGGCGGACACCGCCCTGCGGACCGCGGACTCGGGCTACCTGACCCGTCGTCTCGTCGACGTCTCCCAGGACGTCATCGTCCGCGAGGACGACTGCGGGACCGAGCGCGGCCTGACCATGGAGATCGCCCAGCGTGACGACCTCACCGGCACCCGCCGCATCCACGACGACGTCGAGTTCACCGCGTACGCGCGCACCCTCGCCTCCGACGTGGAGCACGACGGCACGGTGCTGGCCGAGGCCGGCGCGGACCTGGGTGACGTCGCGATCCAGCGGCTGTACGAGGCCGGCGTCGACGAGGTCAAGGTGCGCTCCGTGCTCACCTGCGAGTCCCGGGTCGGTACCTGTGCCAAGTGCTACGGCCGCAGCCTCGCGACCGGTCAGCTGGTCGACATCGGCGAGGCCGTCGGCATCGTCGCCGCCCAGTCGATCGGTGAGCCCGGCACCCAGCTGACGATGCGTACCTTCCACACCGGTGGTGTGGCCGGTGACGACATCACCCAGGGTCTGCCGCGCGTCGTCGAGCTCTTCGAGGCCCGTACCCCGAAGGGTGTCGCCCCGATCGCCGAGGCCGACGGCCGCGTCAAGATCGAGGAGACCGACAAGGGCCGGCGCATCGTCCTGACCGCCGACCGCGACGGTGAGGAGCACGCCTACCCGGTGAGCAAGCGGGCCCGCCTGCTCGTCGAGGACGGCCAGTCGGTGCCGGTCGGCACCCAGCTGGTCCAGGGTGCGATCGACCCCAAGCAGGTCCTGCGCATCCTCGGGCCGCGGCACGCGCAGAAGCACCTCGTCGACGAGGTGCAGAACGTCTACCGCCAGCAGGGTGTCTCGATCCACGACAAGCACATCGAGGTCATCGTTCGCCAGATGCTGCGGCGCATCACCATCCTCGAGTCCGGTGACACCGGCCTGCTGCCCGGCACCCTCGCCGAGCGCGCGAACTTCGAGATGGAGAACCGCCGCGTCGTCTCCGAGGGCGGGCGCCCGGCCGCGGGTCGTCCGGAGCTCATGGGCATCACGAAGGCCTCGCTGGCCACCGACTCCTGGCTCTCGGCCGCCTCCTTCCAGGAGACGACCCGAGTGCTCACCGAGGCCGCGATGGAGGGTCGCTCCGACCCGCTGCTGGGCCTCAAGGAGAACGTCATCCTCGGTAAGCTCATCCCGGCCGGTACGGGCCTGCCCCGCTACCGCAACGTGGAGGTCGAGCCCACCGAGGAGGCCAAGGCCGCGATGTACTCGCTGCCGGACTACGACGAGTACGCCTACCCGGTCTTCGGTCCCGGTTCCGGCGAGGCGATCCGCCTCGACGACCTCGACCTGGACGTCTGAGTCAGGCACCCGCGAAGGGGGCCACGCCGCGACCGCGGCGTGGCCCCCTTCGTCATTGGGTCGCGAAAATGCAGCAGAAGGCCGGAAAATCAAGGGAAACACGCCGTGCCTCGTGTCGACTCGGGGCCCCTCTTCGTGGTTGATTGTCTGTTGTTCGAGACGAACCACGAGAGATGGAGTACCGCATGAACAAGTCCGAGCTCGCCAGCGCCGTCGCCAAGGAGGCCGACGTCACCGCGTCCACGGCCTCCGACGTCATCACCGCCCTGCAGGCGGTGCTGTCGGCGAACGTCGCGAAGGGCGAGAAGGTCACGGTTCCCGGCTTCTTCAGCCTCGAGCGCGTCGAGCGCTCCGAGCGCAAGGGTCGCAACCCGCAGACCGGCGAGGAGATGGTCATCCCCGGCGGGTACGCCGCGAAGCTGACCGCCGGCAGTGCGCTGAAGAACGCCGCCAAGGGCTGAGTCCCCGAACGCGCGTGACGAAGGGGGCCGGCCACCACGACGGTGGCCGGCCCCCTTCGCGTGTCCGCGGGGAGGCGTGCGGCAGGATGTGCGCATGCGGCGAGAGGAGCAGGGCCAGCCCATGGGGCTGCGCGCCACGCTCGGCAGGTGGGTGCTCGGCGCGCTGCTGGCCATCGGTGCCGTGGTGCTGCTGCTGAAGCCCGGCGGCATCAGCAAACTGCTGGCCCTGGTGCTGGCCGGGGGTGCGGTCGCGATGTTCGCCCGGCGCTCCCGCGGCGACGCGGCGATCATCTCGGTGGTGCTGCTCGGTGTGGCGGCCTTCTTCCTCTTCGCCTTCATCACCGGCAACAGCGAGTGGATCACGGACAGGTACTGATGCGCGAGGACCTCATCATCCGGCAGGAGACCCCGGCGGACCGGGAGCCGACCGAGCGGCTGCACGACGCCGCGTTCGGCGTGCGGGAGGGCGCGGCGGAGTCGCTCGAGCGGGGCCTGCTGCGGGACCTGCGCGCGGACGGGGACGTGCTGGCGTCCCTGACCTTCGTCGCGGAGCTCGAGGGAGGCGTCGTCGGCCACGTCGTGTGCAGCCGTGGGAGCGTGGGCGATCACCTGGCCGTGGGGCTGGGGCCCATCGCCGTGACGCCGGACCTCCAGCGGCAGGGGATCGGGGCCGCGCTGCTCATGGCCGTCGTGGCGAGCGCGGACCGCCTCGCCGAGTCGGTCATCGTCCTGCTCGGCGACCCCGACTACTACGGCTTCTTCGGTTTCGTGCCCGCCTCGCAGCACGGCATCGGCTCGCCGGGGCCGTGGCGGGACGAGTACTTCCAGGCGCTGCCGCTGCGGGCCTGGCGGACCGAGATGGCCGGCCCCTTCAGGTACGCGCCGGCCTTCGAGCGGCTGCCCTGACCCGGTGGGCCACCGCCGCTCCCGCCCGATTTGGCCCCCTTCGTCCCCGGCCGGTATCGTTGACCAGCGTGCGTGGTACGGGCCTGCCGTGACGCGCGCAGGGAGGGCCGGTACCGGTCCTTCATCCACCTCTCGCCGGGCGTCCGGGTGGAGCCTACGGGCTTCGCCGGGGAGTGCAGGGGAGAGCACCGCTCGTGCGGCTCCCGCGTCGGAGTCGTCGGCGGCATCCAAGGAGTGGCGCCCGGTCGAGCCGGGTGACTGCTGACAACATCACCACACGTACGGAGAAACAGGTTGCCTACCATCAACCAGCTGGTGCGCAAGGGCCGGCAGGACAAGACGACGAAGGTCGCCACCCCTGCCCTCAAGGGCTCTCCGCAGCGCCGCGGTGTGTGCACCCGCGTGTACACGACCACCCCCAAGAAGCCGAACTCCGCCCTGCGCAAGGTCGCCCGTGTGCGGCTGACCTCGGGCATCGAGGTCACGGCCTACATCCCGGGCGTCGGCCACAACCTGCAGGAGCACTCCATCGTGCTCGTGCGCGGTGGCCGAGTGAAGGACCTTCCCGGCGTCCGCTACAAGATCGTGCGCGGCTCCCTCGACACCCAGGGTGTCAAGGGCCGCCAGCAGG
>CAYLUX010000171.1:0-4238 GCA_964386935.1 uncultured Janibacter sp. | reverse complement strand
AGGTTGACCACCATCTGGGTGCGCATGCCCTCCCCGTCCAGGTCGCGGTCCAGCTCGTCGAGCTTGTGCGCGACGTCGCCCTCGACGGAGAAGGGCACGTAGGCGTACTGCTCGTTGCCGAGCCACTCCGTGACGTCCACGACCGCCGAGAAGGCGGCGGCGTTCTCGGGGCGGTCGCCCAGGCCCGCGTCCTTGATGTGCTCGGGGCGGATCCCGACGATGAGCAGGTCCTTGCCGGCGGCCTTCTCCTTGACGGCTGCCGGCATCGGGACGGTGGTGAAGGGCAGCACGAGCTGGTCCCCGTTCACCTCGGCGGGCAGGAAGTTCATCGGCGGGGTGCCGATGAAGCCCGCGACGAAGAGGTTGACCGGCTGGTCGTAGAGCTCGCGGGGGCTCGCGCACTGCTGGAGCACGCCCTTCTTCAGCACCGAGACCCGGTCCCCGAGTGTGAGGGCCTCGGTCTGGTCGTGGGTGACGTAGATCGTCGTCGTGCCCATCCGCCGCTGCATCCGGGCGATCTCGGTGCGCATCTGCCCGCGCAGCTTGGCGTCGAGGTTCGAGAGCGGCTCGTCGAAGAGGAAGGCGTCCGCGTCGCGCACGATCGCCCGCCCCATCGCCACCCGCTGGCGCTGACCACCGGAGAGGTTGCCCGGCTTGCGCTCCAGGTGCTCGCGCAGCTCGAGCATGTCCGCGGCCGTCTCCACCTTCGAGCGGACCTCGTCCTCGCTGTGCTTGCCCTTGGCCAGGCGAAGGGGGAAGGCGATGTTCTCGAAGACGCTCAGGTGCGGGTAGAGCGCGTAGTTCTGGAAGACCATCGAGAGGTTGCGGTCCTTGGGCGAGAGGTCGTTGACCTTGTTGCCGTCGATGAGCAGGTCGCCGCTCGTGATGTCCTCGAGCCCGACGACCATCCGCAGCAGGGTCGACTTCCCGCAGCCGGAGGGGCCGACGAAGATCATGAACTCCCCGTCCCGGATGTCCAGGCTCACGTCGTTGACCGCGGGGAAGCCGTCGCCGTACTTCTTGACGATGTTCTTCAGGGTGATCTCAGCCATGGTTCCTTAGCTCCTGGTTTCTCCGGGCGGGCCTCAGCCCTTGACGGCACCCGAGGTCAGACCGGCGACGATCCGGCGCTGGAAGAACAGCACGAGGATCACGACGGGGATGGTGACGACGACCGCTGCGGCCATGATGGCGCCGGTCGGCTGCTCGAACTGGCTGGCCCCGGTGAAGAAGGCCAGGGCGGCAGGGACCGTGCGGGCGTTCTCCGAGGTCAGCGAGATCGCGAAGACGAAGTCGTTCCACGCGACGAAGAAGGTGATGATCGCCGTGGTGAAGACGCCGGGCGCCGCGAGCGGCACGATCACCTTGCGGAAGGCCTGCCAGCTCGTCGCCCCGTCGACCTGGGCGGCCTGCTCCATCTCCCAGGGGATCTGCTGGAAGAAGGCCGACAGGGTCCAGATCGACAGCGGCAGCGTCAGCGCGAGGTAGGGGATGATCAGGCCGGGGATGGTGTCGAAGAGCCCGATCTTGCTCCAGACCTCGAACAGCGGGGTCACCATCGCCACGACCGGGAAGAAGCTGACCGCGAGCGCGGTCACGAGGATCATCCGCTTGCCCTTGAACTCCAGCCGGGCGATCGCGTAGGCGCAGAACATCGCCAGGACCACCGAGATGAGCGTCGCGAGCACGCACACGATGATCGAGTTGCGCAGTGCCGGCATGAAGAGGTCGCTCGCCCCTCCGGTGAAGATCAGCTCGTAGTTCTCCAGCGTGGGGTTCTTCGGCCAGAAGTTGCCCAGGACGCTCGCGTCCGGGTTGGCCAGGTCCTCCGCGGTCTTCAGCGACAGCGAGAGCATCCACAGCAGCGGCAGCGCCGTCCAGAGCATGATCGGGACGGCGAGCGCGGTCCACAGGCCGTTGCCCTTGCCATTGGTCCCCATGGTCAGCTCCTCCCCTGGGCCAGGTCGACCTTGAAGCCCCGCACGAAGATCGCCGCGATGATCAGCACGCAGACGAAGAGGATGACCGAGAGCGCGGACCCGAGCCCGATCTCCGTGCGGTCGATCGTCTGCCGGTAGATGAGCATCGAGAGCGAGCTGGTGTCGTTGGCGCCACCGGTCATGATGAAGATGTTGTCGAAGATGCGGAAGGCGTCCAAGGTCCGGAAGAGCAGCGCGACCATGATCGCGGCCTTCATGTTCGGCAGGATCACCCGGAACATCGTCTGCGCCCAGCTGGCGCCGTCGACCTTCGCCGCCTCCTCCATCGAGGTGTCCACCTGCGCCAGACCGGCCAGCAGGAGCAGCGACATGAAGGGGGTCGTCTTCCAGATCTCCGATAGCGAGATGACCACGATCGAGGTCCAGAAGCCGCCGAACCAGTCGAAAGACGGGTCGATGCCCGGCAGGAAGGACAGCCACCGGTTCACGAAGCCCGGGCCGGTCTGGAAGGCGTAGAGCCAGGTGAAGCCCGAGACGACGGTGATGATCGAGTACGGGATGAGCACCAGGGTGCGCAGCGTCTTGCGCGGGATGACGATCCGGTGCATGACCAGGGCGATGATGAACCCGAGGACGAGCTCGAAGACCACCGTGATCACCGTGATCAGCAGGGTCGCCCACATCGCCTTCCAGAAGACGATGTCGGAGAAGGAGACGAGGTAGTTGTCCAGGAAGACGAAGTGCTTGTTCTCGGGGTCGGTCAGCCGGTAGTTGAAGAAGCTGTTCCACACCGCCTGCAGGATCGGGTAGCCCGTCACGAGCACCATCACCACGAAGGCGGGCATTGCCAGCTTCCACCCCAGGCGCTGCTCGGCCCTGGATCTCGCGGACATCACAGCAACGCATCTCCCTTCAGCACGCTCTGCAGCAGCGACGTCGCCTGCTGCGGGGTCCGGTCCGGCTTCACCGAGCCGGGCGGGCTGTAGACCCGCTGGATGCCCGAGGAGACGTCGCCGTAGTACTGGGTCTGCGGCCGGGGGCCGCCCGCGTTCAGCGACTCACGGATGAGGGGGGCCATCGGGAAGACCTTCTTGATCTCCGGGTCGTCGTAGACCGCCTCGTCGGCGGCGGGGTTGCCGGTGCCGAGCATGTAGGTCTTCTGGCTCTCCTCGGAGGTGATGCAGGAGATGGCGTCCCAGGCCTCCTCCTGCTTCGTCGAGGCCTGGTTGACGCCCAGCTCGATGCCGCCCAGCGGAGGTGCGGCAGGCTTCCCTTCGCTCGTGGCGGGGTAGGTCGTCCACCCGACGTCGTCCAGCCAGGGCACCTCGGCCCCCTCCATCGCCGCGTAGACGTAGGGCCAGTTGACCATGAAGGCGGACTTCTCGTTCTGGAACATGTCCAGCGAGGTCGTCTCGTTCGTCGACCCCAGGGCCGGGCCGCCGACCTTCTCCTTGGCCACGGAGCGGATGATCTCGGCGGCCTTCTTGCCTCCCGGAGAGGTCAGCCCGAACTGCAGGTCCTCGCCGTCGGCGCCGGGGTTCTCGATGATGTGGTCACCGCCGCCCTCGATGAGGGCGTTGATCCAGACCATGTACCCCTCGTAGCGGGAGGCCTGCACGCTGATGTTCGTGTCGTTCTTCTTCGCGGCCTCGATCAGCTGGTCCCAGGTGACCGGCTTGCTCATGTCCAGGCCGGCCTCCTTCGCCACGGACTTGCGGTACCAGAGCAGTTGGGTGTTGGCCCAGAAGGGCGCCGCGTACAGGTCGCCCTTCCACTTCGCGGTCTTCACAATCGGGTCGACCATGCCCTTGGTGTAGTCCGCCCGACGATCCTTCGGGACCGGCTGGAGGAAGCCGGCCTCGGCGAACTCGGGGACGAAGACCGGGTCGATGGACATCAGGTCCACGCCGGTGTCGTTCGAGGCCAGCCGCCGCAGCAGCTGCTGGCGCTGGTCGGTGGCCTCGTTGGGCAGCTGCTCGATGACGATCCGGTAGGCGCCGTCGGCCTTCGTCGTGCACTCCTTGGCCAGCTGCGCCTGTCCCCCGCCCTCCGGGTCCGCGCCACCGCCGTCGGGGTTGATGTACCAGTGCAGGGTCACCGGACCACTGCCCGAGCCGTCGCTGCTGCCGCAGGCGGCCAGGCCCAGGGAGCCGACCAGTGCGGCCGCCGCGATACCGGCGGTCCGGCGCCGTCGTCGCGAATCCACGTCGCTCGTCCTTTCGTCCGGGAGCAGCCGCGTGAACCACGTCACGCACCCGTAGCCGCATGTCTACACCCGAACCGGCCGGTACGGGCCGC
>CAYLUX010000170.1:0-4243 GCA_964386935.1 uncultured Janibacter sp. | reverse complement strand
ACCCATCCAGAGCGGCCGAGAGACCTGGCTCGTCGACGCCGCAGCAACCACCCCGTGAGGGCAGGTGCTCATGCCGGGACCGATGGAAGGAGCAAGATCATGTCTTCATCGACGTCCAATTCCCCTCTGCCCGAAGGTGTTCCGACGACGAACGCCGGCAAGCGGGAGATCCTCTTCAATGCCTTCGACATGAACTGCGTCGCGCACCAGTCCCCCGGTCTGTGGCGCCACCCGGAGGACCACGCCCGGGACTACAACACCCTCGGCTACTGGACCGGCCTGGCGCAGACCCTCGAGAAGGGTCTCTTCGACGGCCTCTTCATCGCCGACGTGCTCGGCCCCTACGACGTCTACGGCAACTCCGACGAGGCCACCCTGAAGTCGGGCACGCAGGTTCCGACCAACGAGCCCACGCTTCTCATCCCGGCGATGGCCGCGGTGACCGAGCACCTGACCTTCGGGGTCACCGCGGGGACCGCCTACGAGCACCCGTACTCCTTCGCCCGGCGCCTCGGGACCCTGGACCACCTGACCGACGGTCGGGTCGGCTGGAACGTCGTCACCGGGTACCTCCCTTCGGCCGCGCGCAACCTCGGTCACGAGGACCAGATGGAGCACGACCAGCGCTACGACCACGCCGACGAGTACATGGACGTGGTCTACAAGCTGCTCGAGGGCTCCTGGGAGGACGACGCGGTCATCAACGACACGACCGCCGGCGTCTTCATCGACCCGAGCAAGGTGCACCGCATCAACCACGAGGGCACCTACTTCAAGACCCCGGGCATCGCCTTCACCGAGCCGAGCCGCCAGCGCACGCCGGTGATCTACCAGGCGGGTGCCTCCAGCCGGGGTCGGGCCTTCGCCGGCAAGCACGCCGAGGCGACCTTCATCAACTCCCCCACCGACGAGCTGATCAAGGCCACGACGGCCAAGCTGCGCCAGTCACTGGTCGACGCCGGGCGTGACCCCTACGACGTGCGGGTCATGTCGATGCAGACCATCGTCACGGGCGCCACCGACGAGGAGGCGCAGGCCAAGTACGAGGGCCTGGCGCAGTACATCGACGTCGAGGGCGGACTCGTCCTCATGAGCGGCTGGATGGGTCTGGACCTCTCGCAGTTCGAGCTCGACGAGCCGATCGGTGACGTGGAGTCCAACGCGATCCAGTCCACGGTCGAGACCTTCAAGAAGGCCTCCGGCAACCCCGACGAGGAGTGGACCGTGCGCAAGCTCGCCGAGTGGTGCGGGATCGGGGGCTTCGGCCCGGTGATAGTCGGCTCCGGCGAGACCGTGGCCAAGGAGCTGGCGCGCATCCAGGACGAGACCGACGTCGACGGCTTCAACCTCGCGTACCACATCACGCCCGGCACCTTCGAGGACATCGTCGAGTACGTCGTCCCGGAGCTGCAGAAGCTCGGCCGCTACAAGACCGAGTACACCGAGGGCACGATGCGCAACAAGCTCTTCGGCCGCGGTGACCACCTGCCGGAGAACCACTACGGGTCGCGGTTCGCGCTGCGCAACCTCGCCACCACCGCGTAACCGGGAGCGGCGCCGTGGGTCCCGACACGTCGGAGGGACCTACGGCGCGCTCGTGTCTATGACGCAGAAGAGCGTGCCACCGGGCGCCTCGAGGACGACGAAGTCGGCATCCGGCGGGTAGTCCCACTCGACCCGGCGGGCGCCGAGCCCGACCAGCCGCTCCACCTGGGCCTGCTGCTCCGCGGCGTCCCCGGCCCACAGGTCCAGGTGGGTGCGGTCTTCGCTATCCAGGTGCAGCCTTGACTCCTCTCCCCCGCTGCCGGCGAGGAAGTCGGGGTTCGGCCCGGGCTCGTACCCCAGCGCCTCGCTCCAGAATCTCCCAGCGCGATCGGTGTCGGACACGTTCAGGACGATGGCTCCGATGCGCAGGCTCATCCCTGAGAGCCTACCGACGCCCGGGCCAGGAGTACCCTCGGCAGCAAGCCACGAGGACGGGAGCGCACCACGGGGATGAGCGGGTACCACCTCTTCGAGGTCGCATCGCTGGTGGTGCTGGCCGCCGTCCTCCTGCTGGACCTGGTCCTCGTCATCCGCCGTCCGCGGGTCCCCTCGGTCAAGGAGGCCGCGGCCTGGGTCGGCTGCTACGTCGCCTTGGCCCTCGTCTTCGCCGTCGCGCTGCTGGCGGCCGGCGGGACCGAGCGGGCCACCGCCTTCGTCACCGGGTGGCTGCTGGAGTACTCGCTCTCGGTGGACAACCTCTTCGTCTTCCTCGTGATCATCTCCCGCTTCGCCGTCGCGAAGGAGATGCAGCAGCGGGTCCTCATGGTGGGGATCCTCATCGCGATCCTGCTGCGCGGAGTCTTCATCCTCGCCGGCGTGCGGATCATCGAGTCCTTCACCTGGGTCTTCTACGTCTTCGGCGCCTACCTGGTCTACGTCGCGATCAAGCAGGCCATCGGGGGCGAGGACGACTCCGGGAGTGAGGAGGGACGGATCGTCCGGTTCCCGCGCACCCGGGTGGGGCTCTCCCCCTTCGTGCTCGTCGTGGTCTCCCTCGGCGGCATCGACGTGCTCTTCGCGCTGGACTCCATCCCGGCGATCTTCTCGGTGACCACCGACCCCTTCCTCGTGTGGGCCTGCACGATCTTCGCGCTCATGGGCCTGCGGCAGCTGTACTTCCTGCTCGGTGACCTGCTCGAGCGCCTGGAGTACCTGAGCATCGGGATCGCGGTGATCCTCGGCTTCATCGGCCTCAAGCTCGTGCTCCAGGCGATGGCGACCAACGACGTGCCGTGGATCAACGGTGGGCACCCCATCGGCTGGGTCCCCACCATCGAGACCTGGCAGTCACTGCTCGTCATCGTCGCCTCGATGACGATCGCCGTCGGCGCCTCGCTGCTGAAGCAGCGCCGCGGCTAGTGCAGCTGTCGTTCCACGGCCTGCCCGAGCCACTGCTCGACGTGCCACCGGCCCGGGTCCCCCTCGAGAGTCACGATGCCTCCGTTGACGACCCAGCTGGTGCGCGCGAAGTCGGCGTCGACGTTCTCGCAGCGCGCGGCCGTCCACGCCCGGATCATCGCCCCGTGGGTGACGAAGGCGGCCGTGCCGATCCCCTCGCCGGCCGCCTCGGCGACGACCTCGTCAAAGCGCCCCAGCACGGCCGCGGCGTCCTCGTCGCTGCCCGGCATGACGGTCTCGGGAGCCCCGTCGGCCCACCCGAGCGCGACGCGCAAGTAGGTGCGGATCGACTCCTCGTCATTGGCCATCTCCAGCCGGCCCGCGGTGATCTCACGAAGCCCTCGGCTGATGCGCAGCGCGAGACCGCGCTCCTCGGCCAACGGCGCGGCCGTCTGCTGGGTCCGCAGCAGCGTCGAGACGTACAGCGCGTCGATCGGCTCCCCCGCGAGCGCCGCCGGCAGTTCGCGCGCCTGCTCGTGACCGAGGTCGGTCAGCCCCGGGCCGGGCTCCGCGGTGTCGAGGTGGTGGCCGACATTGGATGGCGTCTGCCCGTGACGGATGAGGATGAGCCGCATGAAATCAGACTCTCACGGGCACATCCGGTCCCTGCGGGGGCTCTCTCAATCGCCTTCGAGCACGTTCTCGTAGCGCATCGGGACGTAGCTCGACTCCCGTGAGTAGTAGGGATAGGGCACGGTGCGCTCGAGGGTGCCGCCCTTGACGCTGCTGGCCTCGCGGGCGTGGTACCGCGTGTGCTCCGCATTCGCCCAGCCGAGGAAGAGCACGACATGGTGGTCCGCCGAGTTCAGGTAGTCCCCCGGCCGCAGCTCCTCCTTGGTGATGGTCACCGAGATCTCATCGATGGTGCGGGTGGAGTAGGACCGGTCGGCGTGCAGCGCGAGGGAGACGAAGCCCGAGCAGTCCTGCCGATAGGTGTGTCCGTCGCCGTCGGGGGCATAGGAGTCACGGCTGTACGGCATCCCGGACGCCACCCAGGCGTCGGTGCGGGAGACGATCTCGGAGCGAGTGATCGGGCCGCCTCGCACGGAGCGCACCTGCCCGCGCCCTGCGGCAAGGGGCGCCGCAGCGACCAGCGGGACGGTGGCCAGCATGGTGACGGCGACGAGGCGGCGTGACGGGTGGCCGATCGGGTTCACGGCCGCAATTCTTCCCGGGGTCGAAGGGAGTCGCATCCGGAGCAGAAAAGGTCACGGGTGGGTCACGGACCGAACCGGCCCCGTTGTCCCGGCGTCGTAGAGGTCATGAGCATCTCACGCAGGACGGTCCTCGGAGCAGGGGC
>CAYLUX010000169.1:0-4352 GCA_964386935.1 uncultured Janibacter sp. | reverse complement strand
CGTCGGCGATGTCGGTGACGCCCTTGCGGACGCCGAGGACGGATGGGAAGAGGAGCGTGTGAGCCATGTCACGATGCTATGGGCGCCGGCTGACATGGCGGAGCTGTTGACACCCCGCAGGCGCCTCCATAGCCTCGAGAAGATCCGAACCTGAACCCTGGGGTTCAGAAGCGAAGGAGAGCAGCATGGTGGCTGTACCGACCGTGACCGGGAGCGTGGACTCAGCCGACCTGGGGCGTGTGCTGGCCCATGAGCACGTCTTCGTGCTGGGGGAGGAGTACCGGCAGAACTACCAGGGCGACTGGGACGAGGACGCACAGGTCGCCGAGGCGGTCGAGGAGCTGGGTGCGCTGCCGTCCATGGGTATCGATACCATCCTCGACCCCACCGTCCTCGGCCTCGGCCGCTACCTGCCCCGGGTCCAGCGCGTCGCCGAGCAGATCGACCTCAACATCGTCGTGGCGACCGGGCTGTACACGTACAACGAGATCCCCTTCCAGTTCCACTACACCGGTCCCGGGCTGCTCTTCGACGTACCGGAACCGCTGACGGAGCTCTTCCTCAAGGACCTCGACGAGGGCATCGCCGACACCGGCGTGCGCGCCGCCTTCCTCAAGTGCGCCATCGAGGAGCAGGGCCTCACCGCCGGGGTGGAGCGGGCCATGCGGGCGGTCGGCCAGGCGAGCGCGCAGAGCGGCGCCCCGATCACGGTGCACACCAATCCGCACACCGGATCCGGCCTCGTGGCCCAACGGGTCCTCGCGGAGGAGGGGGCCGACCTGTCGAAGGTCGTCATCGGGCACTCGGGTGACACGACGGACCTCGACTACCTGATGAAGGTCGCGGACGCGGGCTCCTACCTGGGGATGGACCGCTTCGGTCTGGACGTGCTGCTGCCCTTCGAGGACCGGGTGGCGACCGTGCTGGAGCTCCTGCGACGGGGCTACGCCGAGAAGATGGTCCTCGCGCACGACGCCTCGTGCTTCATCGACTGGTTCGACCCGGAGGCCAAGCGCCAGGTCGTCCCGAGGTGGAACTTCCGCCACATCAGCGAGGACGTCATTCCCGCCCTGCTCGAGGGCGGGGCCAGCGAGCAGGACATCGAGACGATGCTCGTGACCAACCCGAGGGCGTACTTCGAGAAGTAGCCCCCGGGTCGGCCGGCCCGTCAGCGGCCGAAGACCGGCGACCGCTTCTCGACGAAGGCCCTGGCGGCCTCCACGTGGTCCTCGGTCAGCCCGCACTCCTTGTGCCGTGGCACTTCGGCACGCATCGCCTCGGACAGGGTCTGGAAGGGCGCCTCGCGCAGGCTCTGCTTGATGTGCCCCAGTGCCACGGAGGGCCCGTCGGCCAGTCGGCGGGCGACCTCGTGGGTGCGCGCGGCGAGTGCTTCCTCGGGCACCATCTCGGTGACCAGGCCGAGGTCGAGGCAGGTCTGGCCATCCAGGCGCGGGTTGAGCAGGAGCAGCTCACGCGCCCGGGCCGGCCCGACGAGGTGGTGCAGGAGCCAGGTGACGCCGAAGTCCCCGGACAGGGCCACCGCGGCGAAGGCCGTGGCCATCACAGTCCGGGGTGTGCCGATGCGCAGGTCGGCGGCGAGGGCCAGCCCGAGCCCGGCGCCGGCGGTTGCGCCCGGGAGTGAGGCGATCACCGGCTTCGGGAAGGTGTGGATCCGCCCGACGGTCAGCTCCTGGTGCCGTACCTGCTCGGCCACGGCCGCGGCGTCCACCTCGTCGGCCCCGCCCCCTTCGCCCCCGTCGGCGTCGAACTGCTGGACGTCCCCGCCCGCGCAGAACGCTTGCCCGGCACCGGTAAGGACGAGCGCCCGGACGCGGGGATCCTCGGCGCTGTCCCGGAGCAGCTCACCGAGCCCCTCGATCATCGGCTCGGACATCGCGTTGCGGCGGTCCGGACGGTTGAGGGTGAGGGTGGCCACCCCGTCGCTGAGGTCGTGCAGGACGTGGTCGGTGTCGGTCATGGGAGCTCCTCGGGTGTGGACGGGGATGGGTGGTCTCGCTCAGCGACGGGTGAGTACGGACGGGGTGAAGGCGACGGCGGCCGCGAGGGGGAGGACGACGACGGTCAGCAGGGCGCCCGTGAGCCCGATCTGTGCACTGAGGCCGCCGACGGTCGCGGCGCCGAGGCTGCCTCCTATGAGGAAGACGAGGGTCATCAGGCCGAGGGCTCCGCCGCGGGTGTGGACCGGGACGGAGTCGGCGACGAGGGTGGTCATCGCCGGCTGGCCGAGCCCGAAGGAGATCATGAGCGCGAGCGTCGCGACCACGAGCACGGGGCCGGAGACCAGGGCCAGGCCGCACCCGGCCAGCACGAGCGCGAGGGCGGTCCCGAGCGTCGCGATGAGTTGGCTGCGGGCGGGGCCGAGGCGCACGAGGGTCGGCCCGTTGACCCGGGGTGCCACGACGCCCAGCGCCGCGCACGGGACGAGCAGCAGACCGATCTGCACCCCGGTCCACCCGTGGGCGGTCAGCGACGTCGGGATGGCCACGAGCATCCCGAACCACGCCGACGGCAGGCTCACGGCCGTCAGCAGGCTCCGGCGTGCACCCGGGTCGGCGATGAGCGCCGCCTGCACGATGCCGTCCGGGTGTCGACGCGAGCGGAGGACGGCGACCGGGGCGGCGGTGGCCAGGGCGAGGAGGCCGATGGTGGCCGGGGCCGGCCCGAGGGTGGCCCACTGCAGGGCGAGGACGGCTCCGGTGGCCGCGATGGCGATGAGTGCGGCGCCGGGCGCGTCGACGGTGGCGCCGGTCTGGCGCCGGGTCGGCAACTCGTCCCACAGCAGCGGCATCATGAGGACGGCAGCAAGAGGGATCGCCACGACCGGACGCCATCCGAGCGGCTCGACGAGCATCGCGCCGACGACCGGGCCGAGGGCGTTGACGGTGGCCCCGACGCCGGCGTAGGTGGCCATCGCCCGCGCTCGCGCGTCGCCGTCGAAGATCGCCTGCACTGCCGCCAGGGTCAGGGCCGGCACGGCCGCCGCGCCGAGTCCCTGCAGGACGCGGGCGGTGATGAGGGTGGGGAGGTCCGGGGCGAGGGAGCCCGCACAGGCCGCAGCCACCATCACGGACAGGCCGAGCACGAGGGGTGCCCGGATGCCGAGGATGTCCCCGAGCCGACCGAAGACCGCGCTGCCGACGGCGAGGGCGAGGGAGTAGCCGCTGACGACGAGGGCGGCGCGGCCGGCGGTGACGTCCAGGTCCGTCGCGATGGCCGGCAGCGCCACGGCGACCGCGGCACTGCCCAGGCCGGTCAGGCCGAAGAGGACCGCCAGGCCGGTGGCCACGGTACCGGGCACTCCGGTCCGGCCGGACACCAGTTCTGCCACGCTGCCTCGATCCGAACTTGAATATGAATCAGAGTTCAACTATACAGGCTTCAGCACGTTCTGCCAGAGGAGGGCAGCCCCATGGGCCCATCATCACCCGACAGTGCACCCGCCGTCGCCGGCGAGTCGCTCTCGGCCCTGCTCATCGACTTCGGCGGCGTGCTGACCACTCCGATCTCGGATGCCTTCGACGCCCTGGGCGAGGAGGCCGGGCTGGCGCCCGGCGAGGCCCTCTCCCTGCTCGCCGGCCACGAGGGCGCCCGCACCGCGCTCCGCGAGCACGAGGAGGGTCGTCTGGACGACGAGGGTTTCGAGGACGCCTTCGCGCAGGCGATCGTCGAGTCCGGTGGCCGGCTGGCGGCCCGTGGGCTGCTGGCGCGGGTCGGGGCGCGCATGCAGCTGGACGAGCCGATGGTCGAGCTGGTCCGTGAGGTGCGTCGCCGGGGTGTGCCCGTCGCCCTCGTGTCCAACTCGCTCGGGCGGGACTGCTACGCGAAGGTCGATCTCGACGAGCTCTTCGACGTCACGGTGATCTCCGGCCGGGTGGGCGTGCGCAAGCCCTCGCGGCGCATCTACGCCGTCGCCTGCGAGAAACTCGGCCTGCCACCGGAGCAGTGCGTGCTCGTCGACGACCTCGAGCACAACCTCGTCGGGGCGGCGCGCCTGGGCATCTCGGGCATCCACCACCGGGAGGCGGGAGAGACCGCTTCGCGTGTCCGCGACCTGCTCGGCCTTCCGGCCGTCTCGGCCCCCACCACCTGACCCAGCACCACACCAACCCTAGGACGGTTCCGATGTTCGATCTCAGTGAGCGCGGTCAGGAGTACCGCGACAAGCTGCTCGCCTTCATGGACGAGCACGTCTACCCGGCCGAGCCGGTCTACCGGAAGCAGATGGCTGCGGCCGGCGACCCCAACCACCACCCGCAGGTCCTCGAGGACCTCAAGGCCGAGGCGCGCAGCCGCGGCCTGTGGAACCTCTTCCACCCGCACCCCGAGTGGGG
>CAYLUX010000168.1:0-4378 GCA_964386935.1 uncultured Janibacter sp. | reverse complement strand
AGATGCGCCCCGCCGGCTCCTGCTACGTCTGCGAGGGCTGCGGCTCCACCAGCGGCTGCAGCTGATCCGCTGAGTGAGTAACGAAGGGGGCGAACGCCGTAACGTTCGCCCCCTTCGTCGTGTGCGAGCTGGCAAGCTGCGTGCATGGTGTGGGACTGGGACCTGGATGACGAGCGAGCCTTCCGGGCGGCCGCCATGGCGTGGCTCACTGAGTCGACGACATCGGAGCGCGACTGGCTGAGGAGCGAGACGCTCAGGGAGTTCCACTTCCACGGTGTGCGGATCCCCTTGATAGACGCTCAGCGAGGAATCCGTAAGCCAGCCGTGGCCCTAGCGGCCGTGTCGATGCGCACTGTTTATCGACCAGAAGGCGGGGAGCGCCCCTATGAGGACGCCATAGGCAGCGACGACCTGTTGCGCTATAAGTGGCGTGGCGATGACCCGCAGCATGCGGAGAACAGAGCGCTCCGCAGCGCTATGCGTGAGGAGCTTCCGCTTATCTGGTTCTTCGGAGTCGGAGTGGGCGAGTACAAGCCCATCTACCCCGTCTACATCGTCGGAGAAGAGGCTGCCGAGCAGCAGTTCGTCGTGGCGATAGACGAAGCCCAACGCGCATCGATCGATGCGACGTCGGAAGAACACGTCAGGCGCTATCTCCGCGTCGAGCGCAATCAGCGAGTCCATCAGAAGCTCTTCCGATCGACTGTCATGCGTGCCTACGAGACCCGGTGTGCCGTGTGCGCGTTACGGCACGGCGACCTGCTCGATGCCGCCCACATCGTCGAGGATCGGCACGAGCTAGGGGTGCCCTCGGTGCGGAATGGTATGGCTCTGTGCAAGATCCACCACGCTGCCTTCGACTCCAACATCCTCGGGATCCGCCCCGACCTCGTCGTGCAGATCCGCAAGGACTTATTGGAAGAGATTGACGGGCCGATGCTGCAGTACGGGCTGAAAGGCCGGCATGATGAGCGCCTCATGGTCCTGCCGACACGGCGGCGCGAACGTCCAGACCGGGACTTGCTCGAGATCGCCTACGAGAAGTTCAGGACCGCCGGGTAGCTGACGCCTGCCCGGGGTAGTGCTTAGGGTTCCAAGCGCGAAGGGAGGGCTCGTGGCTACGCGAACGGCATGGTCCGATGAGGAGAATCGCGTCCTCGTCAATGTCTACCTCGACATGCTTCGTCAGGAGCTGCTCGACGAGACCTTCGTCAAGGCTGACGTCAACCGGCAACTCCAGAGTCTCCTCGACCGCGGCCGAGGGGCGATCGAGTTCAAGTTTGGGAATGTCAGCGCAGTCCTTTGCGAGATGAGTTTCCCCTTCGTCAACGGCTACAGGCCGACGTCGGCTCGATGATCCTCGCCAGGACCAGCTCCTTGAACGCGTCATCGTCCACGACGTCGAACCCGAGCCGGTCGTACACGCTCGACAGGACGTGCCACAGCAACGCGGACCGCTTGCCCGTGATCAATCCCGAACGACTCGATCCGCCTCCCGCGTCATCGTCGTCGAGCCCGAGGTCCAGCCTCTCTTGTCCCGTCGGCTCCCGCGCGGTCAAGGCACCCGGTGACTTGGCCTCCCACTTCCGCTGGCACGGCGATTCCTTCACCGACGGTTCCAACTCTCGCTTCGCCCCGTAGCTTGGCTCCTGGGTCATCGACACCATCACCCCCAAGCGCGCCACGAGCGCTGCTCGCGCGGAGAACGACACGGCCAAGCGCGCCGAACCCGCCTGGGACCCAGCCGAGCATCCGGGATCGTGGCGCGCGGTGTGGGCCTACTCAAAGAAGCGGGCGCTGCGGGACCGCAAGACGCTGACCTTGCAGGAGAACCGCGCCAAGGCTGTCATCGCCGGCGAGAAGGCCTCCCGCACACCACGATTCGTCAAGACCACCGGCGGCAACCGCGTGCTGGACGCGGCCTCCCTCGAGCGCGCGTATCGGCTCGTGGGCCTGAAGGGGTACGTCACCAACATCCCCGTCGACCTGATGCCTGCCGGCGAGGTCATCGCCAGCTACTACGACCTGTGGCAGGTCGAGGCCTCCTTCCGGATGAGCAAGACCGACCTGCGCGTCCGGCCGATCTTCAGCCACTCACGGGAGGCCATCGAGGCACACCTGACCATCGTCTTCGCCGCCCTCGCGATCGCTCGCTACCTGCAGGACACCACCGGAGTGAGCATCAAGAACATCATCCAAGTGCTACGCCCGATCCAGCAGATCAGGGTGCGTATCGCCGGCCACGAGCACCATGCCGAGGACCCCCTCACCCCAGCCGCGAACGCCACCTCGGACGACTTGGACCTACTACCTCAGTGATACACCCCGGTGGCACGAGTCAGGTCAGAGCCCTGGAAAGGCGCTGCGCAGGATATGAATGAGCTCTGCAGCCCGTTCTCTATCGATCTCCATCGTCTGGCTGGCCTTGCCGAGGAGCTTCCGCTCGTCTGATCCGTAAGTCTCCAACTGGACAGCCGGTGAGCCGTCGGCCATGTCCACGGTTCGGTACCCGCAACTGGACGATGTCGTAGTCCTCGATGTCCCGCCAGGGGCCTTGGATTCGAAATCGCGCACATGCACCATGGCCAATGTTTATCACCAGCCCCGGGGGAGCGACGGTCTAGATGACGTCGCTGCGTTGTCACACCCTTCCGCCACACTGGACATATGTTCGAGAAAGAGATGACCAAGGTGAAGAAGTCCTGCAAGCGGGTGCGCAAGGCACGCAAGCGCGTGACGAAGCACGGGGAGGATGCCGACGAGGGATCCCTGACCAAGGTGCTGCAGGCGACGGAGCGGCTGCGGCGCGTGGCGGACGCGCTGGAGCTGGCCGTCATCGGCGAAGCGGTCCGCTGGGGTGAGGAGCGCGGCGACGACGGCATCTACCGGCGGGTGCACCGCGATCTGGGGGAGGTGGCCGACTTCGCGGTCGAAGCGGTCGGGGTCGCGGTACGCGCCGGGCCCTACGAGGCGAGCACGCTGTGCGACCTTGCCTCTCGGGCCGTGACCGATCTCGTCGAGCTGGCCGACCTCGTGGCGGAGGGCAAACTGCGGGTGCGCGCCCTGGGCATCGTCGCCAAGGAGACCGAGGAGGCTTCGCAGGAGGCCGTCCGCGCCGTGCTCGACCACCTCCTGGCGCCCCTGCGCGGCCGGCCCAAGTCCATCCGTGTCACCGAGCTCGAGGACCGGGAGCTGCGCAAGGCGATCCGGCGCATCCTCGCGCGGGCCGAGCCGGAGCTGCTCAAGGAGAAGGCCCGCCGCAACCGCCGCAACCAGCTCGATGTCGGGGTGCAGCCCGGGCCGGTCGGGACGAGTGACCTCACCGCCACGCTGCCCTCGGAGATGGCCGCCGCCATCAAGGCAGCCGTCGACGAAGCCGCCCGCCTGCGCCAGGAGGCCGACCCCGAGCTGCGGGTCGGCGCCGCCCGTGCATGGGGGCTGGCTGACCTCGTCCTGCGCGACGTCTCGGTCACCGCGCAGGTCCAGCTGGGGATCCCGGTGATCACCTCCTCGGCCTCCCGGATCGGGTTCGCCCCCTGTGGAGGGGGCGAAGGGGGTCCCTTCGGGGCTTCGTCGCAGAGCTCCTCGCACCTCAGGGACCGGGAGGAAGCCCAGGAGTACCGCTTGGTGACCGGCGAGGGCGTCGACCAGGTCGACGTCATCACCGAGGAGTGGGCCGGCGACTCCGTCTCCTCCCAGGTGCCGAGCACCCTGGGCCCGGGCGGGCCGCACTGCTGGATCAGCGGGACCGAGATCCCCGGGGTCGGTTACGTCCCGCCGGATGCCGTCGCGGCGATCATGTCCAACCTCGACACCAAGATCTCCCGGGCACTGCTCGACGCCCGCACCGGGACCGTTGCCGAGACGAGCAACCCGCGCTACGTCGTCACCAAGTCCATGCGGGAGTTCGTCGCGACACGGGACGAGACCTGCCGGATGTGGGGGTGCAACCGCCGGATCCGCCGCGACCGGGCCGGGTACGGCGCCGACCTGGACCACGCGACGCCGTGGCCGAAGGGGGAGTCCACCCCGACCAACCTCTCCGGGCTGTGCCGGCACCACCACCTGCTCAAGCACTCGCCCCGCTGGACCCACCGGCTCCACCCCGACGGGAGCACCGAATGGGTCACCCCCGCGGGCGTGCCGGCAATGACCTTCCCCGCGCAGTGGGTGCACACGGACGACGACCAGCCCCTCGAGACGCTTGCTTCGCAAGCTCCTCAGGGACCGGGAACCCACCACAACTCGCCCCCCGTGCAGGGGGCGAACGAGCTCGCGGCGGCCTTTGCCGAGGCCCCGCCCTTCTGAGGTCGTATCTTCAGGCCATGGCACCGCAGCTGTACCCGGAGGACCCTCGCTTCACGACCGAGTCCGAGCA
>CAYLUX010000167.1:0-4393 GCA_964386935.1 uncultured Janibacter sp. | reverse complement strand
GCCCTCCTTCTCCTCCAGCTGCACCGGGGTCAGGCCGGCGGCGGCGAGGACGGCGGCGGACTCCCCCTTCGCCCCGGTGGCGTCGCGGACCACGCCCTCGCCCATGAGGACCAGGGCGCAGTGGCTGAGCGGGGCCAGGTCGCCGGAGCAGCCGAGCGACCCGTACTCGTGCACGACCGGGGTGATCCGCTCGTTCAGCAGCGCGAGGTGGAGGCGCAGGGTCTCCTCGCGGATGCCGGTGCGGCCGGTCGCGAGGGTCTGGATGCGCAGCAGCATCAGCGCGCGCACGACCTCCTCCTCGACCTCCGGTCCGCTGCCGGCGGCGTGGCTGCGCACGAGCGAACGCTGCAGGCGGGCCCGCTTCTCGGTGGGGATGTGCGTCGTGGCGAGGGCGCCGAAGCCGGTCGAGACGCCGTAGTGGGCGACGGTGTCCTCCGCGAGCCCGTCGATGATCGCGCGGGCCTCGCGGACCCGCCCCCACGCGTCCTCGCTGATCGTGACCGGCGCGTGGTGACGCGCGACGGCGACGACCTGCTCGATCGTCAGCGGCTGGTCGCCGAGGGTGACGGCGGTGGTGCTGGTGGTCTGGCTGCTCATGGCTCCATGCAACCGGCTGCGCAGCCCCTGCGGGAGCGCCCGCGGAGGGTTAGTGTCTGGGATACGAGACACGAAGGGGGTTGCCGTGGCCAATGCCACCGCCGCCGGGCACGCGCTGCGCGCCCTCACCCACCTGGCCAGCCGGGCCGAGCCGGTGCCGGCGGCCCACCTCGCCCGCGAGCTCGGCCTGCCGCGCAGCTCGACCTACCACCTGCTCGCGGTGCTGGTCGAGCACGGCTACGTCGTGCACTACCCGGAGGACCGCACCTACGGACTGGGCACGGCGGTGCACGAGCTCGGCGCCGGCTACCAGCGCCAGGACCCGCTGACCCGGCTCGCCCGCCCGCACGTGGAGCGCCTCGTGGACTCCACGACCCACAACGCCCACCTGGCGGTGCTGTCCGGGCGGGACGTCCTCTACGTCATCGAGGAGCGGGCGGCGGGGCGCCCTTCGCTCGTGACCGACGTCGGGGTGCGGTTGCCGGCGAGCCTCACGGCGAGCGGGCTGGCACTGCTCGCCGCCCTGTCGCGTCGTCAGGTGACGGCCCTGCACCCCTCGGCGTCGGTGCTGCCGCCGGGAGGCCCGCGGACGCCGTCCTCCCTGAGACGCGAGCTCGTCGACGTGCGGGCACGGGGCTTCGCCGTGGAGGAGGGCAGCATCGCCCCCGAGCTGTCCTCGGTCGCCGCGGCCGTCCTGGACCGGGACCGGCACCCGGTCGCCTCCGTCGCCGTCACCTACCGCCACGACGACGTCGACGCGGCCGAGCGCACCGGCATCGAGGAGGCCGTGCGCGCTACCGCGGGGGCAATCGCCGCCCGGCTGTAGCTACCGACCGCGCCGGCCCGGCGGGACCGGAGGGCGGTACCCCGGGCGACCCGCCGTCCCGGCCGAGCGGACCGCGGCCCGACCGACGGCGCGACCGGCACGCTCGACAGCACCCGGGGGCTGCTCCGAGATGCTCGGCGGCATGACGACCACGGGACACGTGGCGGCACCGACGACCCGCTGCGCGAAGAGCGGCTGCCCGGTCAACCGACGGGGAGCGTCCATGACAAGCAGGTCGGCATCGCGCGACTCGTCGAGGAGCACCCGGCGGTGGCTGCCGCGGACGAGCCGGAGCTCGGCACCGTGGTCAGGCCCGAGGATCTCGGTGACGTCCGCCTCCAGGGAGCGCTTCGCGCTCTTGATCACGGTCGCCTCGTCCGGCGGCCGGGCAGCCATGACCCCGGAGGTCGTCCCCGAGGACGGGGGCATCCGCCAGGCACGGACCGCGACGAGGTGACCATGGTTCTGCGCGGCCTGGGCGGCCGCCCAGCGAAGGGCGGCGGGTGACTTCGAGGTCACGCTGACGCCGACGACCACGGTGTAGGGAGCAGGTGTCTTCGTCATCGCATGCACCTCAGACCGGTAGGTGGACGGTCTCGTTGCCGTCCTCGTCGAAGCTCGTAAGGGGTGGGGCGATCTCCTCGAGGGACTTGCCCTCGGCGTCGACGCCCCACACCGCGGCGACGATCGCCCCGAGCATCATGATCCCGGAGGCGATCAGGTAACCCCAGAACATCGGGCCACGGTCGCTGCCGTCACCGATGAGCCACCCGTAGAAGACCGGCCCGATGGCGCCGAAGATCTGCGCGGTCGCGAAGAAGTAGGAGATCGCCTGCCCGCGCACCTCCAGCGGGAAGATCTCCGAGACGGTCAGGTAGCCGGCCGAGGCACCCGCCGAGGCGAAGAAGAAGGCGACGCACCAGAAGATCGTGTGCGTGGTCGCGGTGAGGGCGTCGGCCTGGAAGAGGAAGGCCGAGACGGTGAGCACGATCGCCGCGAAGGCGTAGCAGCCCCCGATCATCTTGCGGCGCCCGACCGTGTCGAAGAGCGGCCCCAGCAGCAGCGGCCCGAGCAGGTTGCCCAACGCGAAGGGGAAGAAGTACACCGCCGCGCTCGAGGCCGTCTGACCGTAGAAGTTCTGCAGCACCAGCGAGTACGTGAAGAAGATCGCGTTGTAGAGGAAGCTCTGCGTGATCATCAGGGTCGCGCCGAGCACCGTGCGGGTCGGGTACATCTGGAAGAAGACGTAGAACAGCTGGCGCGGGGTGAGGCCCTCGCGGGACTTCAGCCACATGCCGTCCCGCTCCATGTCCAGGTCGGGCAGCTCCTTGCCCTCGGCCCGGACCTCGTCCTCGATGCCGGAGACGATCTCCTCGGCCTCCTGGAACCGGCCGTGGGTGACCATCCAGCGCGGGCTCTCCGGGATGTGCCGGCGCAGGTAGATGATCCCGAGACCGAGCACCGGACCGAGGAGGAAGGCGATCCGCCACCCGATGTTCTCGCCGACGATGCTCGGGTCGAGCAGCCAGTAGCTGGCGAAGGCCCCGACACCGGCACCGAACCAGTAGGTCCCGTTGATGGCCAGGTCGACCCGCCCTCGGTACTTGCCCGGGATGAGCTCGTCGATGGCCGAGTTCACGGCCGAGTACTCACCGCCGATGCCCGTGCCGGCGATGAAGCGCAGCGCGAGGAAGATCCACATGTTCGGGGAGAAGGCCGCCAGCCCCGAGGCCACCAGGTAGACCGCGAGGGTCATGGTGAAGAGCTTCTTGCGGCCGAGGGTGTCGGTCATGCGGCCGAAGAAGAGCGCTCCGACCACCTCTCCGACGAGGTAGACCGTCCCTGCGAGACCGACGTCCGCAGCGGTCATGTCCAGGGACTTCTCGAAGCCTCCGGCGGCGACGATCTGGATCTCGAGGCCGTCGAGGATCCACGCCGTGCCGAGGCCGAAGATGACCATCCAGTGGAACTTCGCCCACGGCATGTCGTGCATCCGCGCCGGGATGAGACTTCGGACCGGCTTCTCCTGCACCGACGTGTCAGTTGTCATGCGCACCTCCCGGGGAGAGGTCGGGCGACGCGCCCGGCCCGTCGTCGAGAATACGCCCGCCCGAGAGGCCCTGGGCCCCTTCGGGCGGGCCGAAGATGCTCAGCCCTTGATGTCGGGGAACATGTCGTCCCGCCACTCGGTGCCGTCGCCGTAGGAGGCGACGTCACGGCCGGCGGCGAGGCCCTCCTCGCGCTCGCGCAGCTCGACCCGGCGGATCTTGCCGGAGATGGTCTTCGGCAGCTCGGCGAACTCGAGGCGGCGCACCCGCAGCCACGGCGAGAGGGTCTGGCGGGCGTGCCGCAGGATCTCCTTGGCGGTCTCCTCGCTCGGCTCGTGGCCCGGGGCGAGCATGACGTAGGCCTTCGGCACGGTGAGGCGCACGTCGTCCGGGGCCGGCACGACCGCGGCCTCCGCGACGGCGGGGTGCTCGATGAGCGCCGACTCCACCTCGAAGGGCGAGACCTTGTAGTCGCTGGACTTGAAGACGTCGTCGGTGCGTCCGATGTAGGTGATGTAGCCGTTCTCGTCCCGCTCGGCGACGTCGCCGGTGTGGTAGACACCGCCGGCCATCGCCTCGTCGTTGCGCTCCGGGTCGCCGAGGTACCCGGTCATCAGGGCCGTCGGGGAGTTCGCGAGGTCGATGCAGACCTCGCCCTCGCCGACACCCTCGACCCGCTCGCCGGACACCGGCTCCACGAGGACGACGGGGACGCCGGGCAGCGGCTTGCCCATCGACCCGGGGTGCAGCTCCGAGCCCGGCGGGTTGCCGACGGACGCGGTCGTCTCGGTCTGGCCGTACCCGTCGCGCAGCTCCATGCCCCACAGCTCGCGGACCTTGTCGATGACCTCGGGGTTGAGCGGCTCACCGGCGCCGACGACCTCGCGCAGCGTGCCCGGCCCCGCCGAGAGGTCGGCGTTGA
>CAYLUX010000166.1:0-4402 GCA_964386935.1 uncultured Janibacter sp. | reverse complement strand
GCACCCGACATTTCCGATGTACCTCTACCTCCGGGCCCAGGAGCGGGCAGGGACGCTTGGGCAGGCGTCGGCATCTTCCGAGGAACTGCTCTCGCTGATCCGGATGCCTGGACATCGCTCGAAGCCCTACTACTTCCCGCTGATAGCCCGCGGGAAGCGAACGGGGAAGCCGTTGCCGACATTCTGGCGGTCCGAGAACATCCCCGGGTCCTGGTCACCTGGGTCGATCGGTCGGCAAATGCCGTGGCTGCAGGCCTCGAGGGGTACATACGCCTGGCCGACGAACCACGTCGATCTGGCACTCACCGAGATGCTCCACGGTCAGCCAGTCTCGGCGCTGGCCATGGGTGCCTACTTTCTCCGCAACGATGGCTTCGTCCTCTCAGCGGAGCCGAGCGCACAGGACGTGCTTGCGGGCTTCCGGGCCAAGTTCGACTACCCATCCACCACCGAATCGGAGTTCACCAAGCTCTTCACCACGGACATCCCGGATGTCGAGTTCGCCTGGTTCGAGGACTACGTGGCTCCCGAACCCGTGTCCTCTGGCAACACCGACGAGGAGCCTGCTGATGTTTGAGGAGCTCGTGCCGGGCGTCCGCATGCTGGAGGCTGAAGACCTCGGCATCGGTGTCAAGGACCAGGCCAGGACCAGTCACGCCTCGAGCGCCCCCGACGCTCCAGTGATCACGAGCGACGACCCCTACGTCCAGGAGATCAGTCGCCTCGCTGGGATCTACGGCGGGGTGATCCTCTCCGGCCCACCTGGGACATCGAAGTCGTTCTACGCCAGCGCCGCCGCCGAGATCATCGCTGGGTCCAAGAGTCGCGTCACGTTCGTGCAGTTCCATGCGAGTTACCAGTACGAGGACTTCATGCTGGGCTTCACGCCCACCGACAGCGGCTTCCAGGTCAAGGAGGGTCCGTTCCTTGAGGTGGCGAAGGCGGCTGCCGATCACCCTGACGACACGTACGTCCTCGTCATCGATGAACTCTCGAGAGCCGACGTTGGTCGAGTCTTCGGTGAGGCCCTCACCTACATCGAGAACACCAAGCGTGAACTCCCCTTCACCATCGCCAACGGCGAGCAGATCAAGGTCCCGGGCAACCTGGTGATCCTCGCGACGATGAACCCGTTCGACCGAGGCGTGGACGAGGTCGACGCTGCATTCGAGCGGCGCTTCGCGAAGATGTCCATGGATCCCGACCGGGAGTTGCTGGAAGCCATCCTCGAGTCGAACGGGATGGACCCGGATCTGCAACGGAGGGTTGTGATCTGGTTCGAGCGGATCAACAATCACGCACAGAGCGTCCCGGCCGCGGCCGTGGGTCATGCCTACTTCTCCACCGCCAGCGATGAGCGCTCGCTCGGCGACATCTGGAAGTACCAGCTCAAGTACCTGGTCGAGCGCGCCTTCCGGCGTGACCAGAACACCCGGGCGACACTTGAGACCGGGTGGCAGCACATCTTCGCGACGCCGGAGCCTCCGGAGACGTCCAACGAGACGGGCCGATCAGGGGACGCTTCCCCGTCAGAGGACTGAACGTGCCCGAAGTGCCCTCCGATGACGTCCACGTGGCGGAGTGCGTCGAGTACGCACAGATCGACGTCGACCCTGCGCTCTGGTTCGGCGATGGCAACCGGATGATCTTCAACTCGGAGATCGACGGCAAGGACGTCTTGCGAGCCAACTTCTCACGCGGTGTCCTGAAGCTACAGGCCACGTCGTTCGTGGGGGTGATCCCCATCAACGACCGACTGGTGGTTCGGGTCCGGCCCCGCGTTCCCATGAAGAGCTTGACCCGGATGGTGATCGAGACGGGTCACGGCGTCATGGCTCTGTCGGCGCTGCGCGAGTATGCCGGTCACGGCACGGCTGATGACTGGGCCATGGAGCGCTACACCGATGCGCTGCTCGACTTCCTCGACGACCTCCTCGACGCGGGGCTCATGCGGGTCTACGAGCGTCGCGAGGGCGAAGGACGCATTCCACATGGTCGGATCGATCTAGCCCGAACGGTGCAGCGTTTCGCCGCAAAGGGAGTGCCGAACAAGGTGGCGCACTCGTGGTTCGAACGCACCGTCGACACGGCAGCCAACCGCTGCATCAAGGCCGCGATGGAGGTCGTCTACGAGCATCTGACCAGAGCGAGAGCGAAGCCCCGGAAGGGCGACATGGCACGTGTCAGACGACTGGCTGGCCACTTCGCGGCGTTCGAGGAGGTCGGAGACGATGCCGACTACCGCTTCCTGAACGACCCCGAGGTGCTTGGGATGGCACCCCTGCCCGACTCGCGGTCGTACTACCGCCCGGTGCTCGACCTTTCGATGCTGATCGTGCGCGGGGTCGGCATCGCCCTGGACATCGGTGGCAGAGACGTCCAGATGGGCTCGATGCTGGTCGACACCAACACGCTGTTCGAGAAGTTCGTGCGGGTGAGCCTCTCCAAGCACGCCCGTAACCATGGTTGGGCGCTGGAAGTCCTCGACGGCAACACCGAGGGCAAGGTCGCGCTGTACGATATCCCCGAACCGCTCCCTGCACCGCTCGGGGAACCGATGGAGGCGATGGCGACCCGCGACGCCGGCGCGGCGCAGCCGGACGTGGTCCAGCGGACACCGGACGGCACGGAGCCGCTGATTGCGGAGATCAAGAACACCCCCACGTCAGACAGTTCGCTGCCTGATCGTGGGCACGTCGAGCAAGCCATCACCTACGCGGTCCGTTACGGGCTCGATTTCGCGCTGCTGATCCACCCCTGGAAGCGAGGTGCCAAGGGTCTGCTCTATGCGGGGAGAGTCCGCTCGATCGACGTGTACGACTACCGGCTCGACATGTCGAGTGAGGAAGGTCTGGACGAGGCCCTCGCGGACATGGCTACGACGCTGGTCCGGCTCGCAGGGATCGAGCTGGCTCAGACGACGCCTCAGCTCTGATCCATCCAGTTCACGAGGTCGACGCCGATTCCGTCGCGGCCTTCTTCGACGGCGGTCTTCAGCGTGGTGCCGGTGCCTGCGAACGGGTCCAGGACGACTCCGCGAGCCGGTGTGCCGTGACCGCAGTCCGTCCAGCCGACCGTGCGCTTCTTCGCAAAGGTGAACTCTCGGAAGTAGCCGCCGAGAGCCGCCTTTGCCTCCGCGGCCAGGCGCTGGACCTCGAGGCTGTTCCGCCCGGTGCCGGTCTGGAACTTGGTCGCCTTGCCCACGTCCGAGACGCCGAATGCCTGTACCGCCCGGATGTGCTCTGGCGTCAGGCCCTTCTCCTTGGCCAACTCCATCGCCCGCTTGGCCTGCGGCCGCGATGGGTCGAGCTCGGCCGTGCGTTCGATGACGCGTCGACGCGGAACCTCGCATGTCGTGCAGATCTGCTGCGGCGCGGCGAGTGCGATCGCCCGACGAACGAGCTCGCGCGGGTAGGGGGCCAGGTGGCGGCCCATGTTGCGTTCGGGGTTGATGGTCCACACGTCACCCGGGTTCGCGCCGTTGCCGAACTCGTCCGAGTAGCCGGCGAGGTCGTAGTAGTAGGTCGGCTTGTACGTGAGGTGGATGACGTACTCGTGCCGGTTGGCTAGCCGATTCTTCACCGGGTCGGGCATGCCCGACTCCTTCGCCCAGATGATCCGGTTTCGGATCAGCCAGTCCCCCTTGGCGGCCTGCCACTCGATCTGACCGGGGATACCGAGCAGGGACTTGTTGAAGTAGGTGTCGCCGACGTTGAGGAACACTGAGCCATGCGGTCGCAGGACACGCTTCCACTCAGCGAGGCAGTCCATCATCGAGGCGACATAGCCATCGGGCGTGGGCTCCTGGCCGATCTGGTCGCTATGGCCGTAGTCCCGCTTGTTCCAGTACGGAGGAGACGTGACGATCAGGTCCACCGAGTTGTCGGAAAGGCCGGTCTCCCGCGCGTCCCCGGGAGTGAAGCTCATACGTGGTTCGAGAAGGTCGGGCTCCCAATCAGCCAGCAAGCTGATGCTGGCTGCTCCGAGCGCCGCTCGAGATGCCGCAGGCTCCGAATCTGCGCGGGCCTGTGCGGCGCGCCTCCCGGATCGGGTCATGTGAAGTGGCTCCCTCGCTTCGTGGTTCCGTCGCCGTGTGAGACATCCGGAACAGTAATCGGCACCGCCGACAGAGCTCCGTTTGCGCAGGTAGGCAACCCGTTCTCCCTGATGTTCTACCAAGCGCTGGGGGTGGTCGTCGAGCCCCCACGCGGTGCTCGGGCAAACTGTCTTGGAGCCCCGCTCGGTCGCTATGATCTCAGGCCGTGCCTCGAGCCCCATTCGTGGCTGGGACCGACGACCGCGTGCGCCCCACGTGCGCCTCGATGCATCCACAAACCCCTCTGACCTGCGAAGACATCGCCCATCTCGCTGCTTTGCAAGCAGAGGGTTGTCGGTTCGAGTC
>CAYLUX010000165.1:0-4408 GCA_964386935.1 uncultured Janibacter sp. | reverse complement strand
AGCGCGAGCGAGTCGAGCCGGTCCATGAGACCGCCGTGCCCCGGGATGAGGTTCGACATGTCCTTGACCCCGAGGTTGCGCTTGATGCTGGACTCGATGAGGTCACCGATGGTGGCCACCGGTGCGATCACGGCGCCGAGCAGGGCACCCTGCCACCAGAGCCCGTCGACGGCGAGGGGCACGGCGATCGCGCCGACGACCGCGCAGGTCAGGACCGACCCGGCGAAGCCCTCCCAGGACTTCTTCGGCGAGAGCCGGGGGGCCATCGGGTGCTTGCCGAAGAGCACCCCGAAGGCGTACCCGCCGATGTCGGAGAAGACGGTGACGAGGATGAAGAGGAAGATCCGCCACCGTCCCTGCGGCTCGGAGACCATGAGGACCGCGAAGCCGGCGAGGAAGCAGGGGTAGAGGAGCACGAAGGCACCCGCGGCGCTGTCCCGCAGGGCACCGGTCACCCCTTCGGCCACCCGCCAGACCACGACCACGACGACGGCCAGCGTGGTGGCAAGGACCAGACCCTGGGCTCCGTCGATCCGCCCCGCCAGGACCATGCCGAGGGCACCGGCGACGACCGGCACGAAGGGGACGTGCAGGTCCCCCTGCCGCAGTGCCAGGCGCAGCTCCCAGACCGCCAGCACGAGGGCGACCGCGACCAGACCCGCGAAGGCGACCGGGTGGATCAGCAGGCAGGCGAGAGCGACGACCCCGAGGAACACGCCGGCGGCGATGGCCACGGGGAGGTTGCGTCCGGCCCGCCCGGAACCGCCCGAGGCGGCCGGGGCGGCGTGCCTCGCTGCCTCGGGATCGCTCACATCAGACCTCGGTGAGCTCGGTTTCCTTGGCCTTCTGCATGCCGTCGACGGTGTCGACGTACTTCTTGGTCAGCGCGTCGAGGTCCTTCTCCCCGCGGGAGCCCTCGTCCTCGCCGACGTCGCCGTCCTTGACGGCCTTGTCCATGACGTCCTTGGCGTGGCGACGCACGTGGCGGATGGAGATCCGGGCGTCCTCGCTCTGGGAGTTGGCCAGCTTGACGTACTCCTTGCGGCGCTCCTCGGTCAGCTCCGGCATCGTGATCCGGATGACGGTGCCGTCGTTGCTCGGGTTCGCCCCGAGGTCGGACTCACGCAGCGCGGACTCGATGGCGCCCATCGAGGAGTTGTCGTAGGGGGTGATGAGCAGCGTGCGGGCCTCCGGGGCCTGGAAGGAGGCCAGCTGCTGCAGCGGGGTGGGCGCGCCGTAGTAGTCGACCATCACCTTCGCGAAGAGACCGGGGTTGACCCGGCCGGTGCGGATGCCCGCGAAGTTCTCCTTGAGGACCTCGACGGCCTTGTCCATCTTCTCCTCGGCCTCGAGCAGGGCTTCCTCGATCATGTCGATGGCTCCTTCTGCGGCCTCCTGCGGCCGTCACAGCTGGTGCGGCTGTTCGCCGCGTCGGTCTGGTGGCAGTCTCTCACTCAGGCGGTGACGAGCGTGCCGATGGGCTCGCCGCGGAGCGCGCGCGTCACGTTGCCCTCGCCCTCCATGCCGAAGACGACCATCGGCAGGTCGTTCTCCCGGCACAGGCTGAAGGCGGCCGCGTCGACGACCTTCAGGTCCTCCTGCAGGGCCTGCTCGTAGGTGATCCGGTGCAGCAGCTGGGCGCTGTCGTCCTTGCGCGGGTCGGCGTCGTAGACCCCGTCCACGCCGTTCTTGGACATGAGCACCTGGTCGCACTTGATCTCCAGCGCGCGCTGGGCGCTCACCGTGTCCGTGGAGAAGAAGGGCATGCCCGCGCCGGCACCGAAGATGACGACCCTGCCCTTCTCGAGGTGGCGGATCGCCTTGCGCGGGATGTAGGGCTCGGCGACCTGCCCCATGGTGATCGCGGTCTGCACGCGGGTGTCGATGCCGACCTTCTCGAGGAAGTCCTGCAGCGCCAGGCAGTTCATCACCGTGCCGAGCATCCCCATGTAGTCCGCCCGGGTGCGGTCCATGCCCTGCTCCTGGAGCTGGGCACCGCGGAAGAAGTTGCCTCCCCCGATGACGATGGCGACCTGCACGCCGTCGCGTACCGCCGCGGCGATCTGGTCGGCCACTCCCCGCACGACGTCGGGCGCGACGCCGACCTTGCCGCCACCGAAGACCTCGCCGGAGAGCTTGAGGAGGACCCTGCGACGTCCCTCGGGGGTGGTCTGTTCGGTCACGGTCGCGCTCCCTGGGATCGGATGAGGATTCGTCGTGGATCTTCCCACACGTGGCCCCGCTTCGCGGAACCACGGCCCGACCGATCCCTTTGCTTGACATTTCGTTACCAGTTGTCAAGTGACTCGCGAGTCATTACGCTCGCCGACATCGATCACTCGACGACGAGGAGTTCGCCATGACGTCGGTCGCCGCGACCACCGAATCCACCTGGCGGGACGGCAAGAGATACCTCTGGCTCATCGGCCTGGTGGTTCCCTCACTCGCCTTCGTGGCCTTCCTCGGCTTCGCCGTCACCGGCTGGGCCGCGTGGCTCTGGCTCGGCCCCATCCTCATCCTCGGGGTGATCCCCCTCGCCGACCTCTGCCTGGGTCTGGACCCGAACAACCCTCCCGCGGAGGCGGTCAAGGCGCTCGAGGCCGACCCCTACTACCGGTGGATCGTCTACGCCTACATCCCCGTCCAGTACCTCGGCTTCGTCGCCGCGATGTACCTCATCGCCCGGGGCAACCCGCTGGCGGACTTCCTCGGCTCGGTCGGGCTGGCCGACTGGGGGGCGGCCCACCTGCCGGGCCAGCTGGGAACCCCCTTCGAGCTGAGCACGATGGAGAAGGTCGCCGCCGCCATCTCCATCGGCTGCGTCGGCGGCATCGCCATCAACACGGCGCACGAGCTGGGGCACAAGCGACCGAAGCACGAGAAGTGGCTCTCCAAGGTCGCCCTCGCCCAGAGCGGCTACGGCCACTTCTTCATCGAGCACAACCGCGGCCACCACGTGCGCGTCGCGACGCCGGAGGACCCGGCCAGCTCGCGGATGGGCGAGAGCTTCTACGCCTTCTGGCCACGCACCGTGATCGGCTCGCTGCGCAACGCCTGGCGCCTGGAGTCCAAGCGGCTCGCCCGGCGGGGTCAGCACCCCTTCCGGCTCGGCAACGACGTGCTCAACGCGTGGGCGATGACGCTCGTGCTGTGGACCGCGCTCGTCGTGTGGCTCGGCCCCGGGCTGCTCCCCTACCTGCTGCTGCAGGGCTTCATCGGCCTGTCCCTGCTGGAGGTCGTCAACTACCTCGAGCACTACGCGATGCTCCGCGAGAAGGTCCACCACGGCGACGTCGAGCGCTACGAGAAGGTGCAGCAGCGCCACTCGTGGAACTCCAACAACATCGCCACGAACGTCTTCCTCTACCACCTGCAGCGCCACAGCGACCACCACGCCAACCCGACCCGGCGCTACCAGGCGCTGCGCACCTTCGACGAGGCGCCGGTGCTGCCGACCGGGTACGCCGGGATGATCGTGCTCGCGCTGCTGCCTCCCCTCTGGCGGCGCGTCATGGACCCGCGGGTGGCCGCGCACTTCGAGGGTGACCTCACCCGCGCCAACATCGACCCCCGCAAGCGGGAGAAGATCCTCGCCGCGCACGCCGTCACGCCCGCCGCGGGTGGGTCCTCCGCCACGGCCACGCTCGAGGCCCCCGAGAGGACGGACGTCAGCGCCGCCACGTGCCCGGGCTGCGGCTACCGCTACGAGGTCGCCGCGGGCGACGAGCACGAGGGCTTCGCAGCGGGCACCCCGTGGGCGGAGATCCCCCGCAACTGGCCCTGCCCCGACTGCGGGGTGCGCGAGAAGCTGGACTTCGTGCTGGAGCCGGCTTCGTGACCGACTCGCCGCTGCGGGAGCGGATCCTCGACGCGGCCGCGGGCCTGGCGATCGGCGGCGGCTGGGCGGCGGTCTCCATGGGACGGGTCGCGGCCGCGGTCGGGGTGAGCCGGCAGACAGTGCACACCGAGATCGGCACGAAGTCCGACCTGGCCGAGGCACTCGTCATCCGCGAGGTCGAGGCCTTCCTCGCCGAGGTGAGCGCGGGCTTCGACGGGGCCACCGACATCCCGCAGGCGATCCGGCGTGCGGTCGGCGGGGTGCTGCGGCGCTCGGCCGACTCCCCTCTGGTGCGCGGGGTCGTCGGCGCCTCCCACGGCGCCGACACCGAGCTGCTGCCGCTGCTCACCACCCGCCCGGGGCAGCTCCTGGAGCTCGCCAGCGCCACGGTGATCGCGCTCGTCGCACCCTTCGACCTGCCGGTGCCGCAGCAGCGGATCGAGGCCACGATCGAGGTGATCGTGCGGGTCACCCTCTCCCAGGTGATGCACCCGACCGGCACCCCCGACGAGGTCGCCGACCACCTCGCGTGGATGGTCGCGACGATCATCGACGCCCACTCCTGAGACG
>CAYLUX010000164.1:0-4445 GCA_964386935.1 uncultured Janibacter sp. | reverse complement strand
TACCCCCTCTCCCAGGTCTCCTGCTCGAACGACCTCGTCTACGTCGAGGGCCGCAGCGCCACCTGCGAGGGCCCGGCCCGCAGCGGCTCCGGAACCTCCAACATCTACGTCACCGTGGAGTGGGCCGTCATCGACGACGGCCGGGTCCGCGCGTACTTCACCTTCAACCAGTACAGCTGAGCACCGGGCAACGGGCCCTACCCGTCACAGGCGTCGATGATCGCCGAGATCGCCCGGGCCACGGCCGCGGGAGCCAGCGACTCCCCGTGCCGGTCGCTCAGCCGGAAGGTGTCCAGGGTCTGGTCGGCGACGGTGGCGACGTGCGCGGAGCGGACGTCGACATCCGCCTCTCCCAGCGCACGCCCGATGTCGTGGAGCAGGCCCGGGCGGTCCGCCGAGCGCACCTCGACGAGCGTCGCCTCGTGCGTCCCCGGCACGACGAAGGCCCGCGCACCCGACCGTGGGATCGTGGAGGTCCGCTCCCGGGCCGTACGGGGGCGTCGCGGTCGCCACAGACCGGCCAGCAGCGACCGGTCCCCCGCGGCGAGCCGGTGGAGACCGGCCGCGAGACGCTCCGGCTCCGGGCCGTCCCCTCCGGGGGACTCGACGAACCACTCGTCGACCGCGAGGTCTTCGACGGTGACGAGCCTGGCCCGACGGACGACGAATCCCTGGGTGGCGAGCAGACCGGCCGTGTCGGCGAAGAGGCCCCGGCGATCGGATGTCTGGACGGTCACCGTCCAGCCGAGGGGCGACGCCTCCACGCGCACGTGGGCCCGGCCCTCTGCGGCCGCGAGCCGCCCCTCCCTGTCCCCCACCGGGTCGGAGAGCACCGGCTCCGCGGCGGGGATCTGCCCGGTCAGGTGGGCGCGCACCTGACCGGTGAGCGTGTCCACGAGGGTGGCGCGCCAGTCGGTCCACGCGGCCGGTCCCGCCGCGCGGGCATCCGCGATCGTCAACGCGCGCAACAGCTCGAAGGTCTCCGCGTCCTCGCCGACGAGGTCGCAGACCGCGCGGGCCGTGGCCGGGTCCGCGAGGTCGCGCCGGGTGGCGAGCTCGATGAGGGTCAGGTGCTCGCGCACCAGCAGGACGACGAGGTCACGCTCCCCGTCGGGCAGGCCCCACCGCTGCAGGATCGGGCCGGCGCGACCGGCGCCGGTGCGTGAGTGGTCCCGCGACCCGGCGATCTTGCCGATGTCGTGCAGCAGGGCCGCGAGCAGCAGCAGGTCCGGCCGGGCCACGTCCCGGGAGAGGGCGCCGGCCTGCTCCACGGTCGCGAGGAGGTGGCGGTCGACGGTGTGCCGGTGCACGGGGTTGTGCTGCGGTCGGCAGCGCACGCCGGCCCACTCGGGCAGCCACCGCTCGATGATCCCGACCTGGTCCAGCCCCTCCCACACGGGGGCGAGACCGGTCCCTGTGGCGAGCAGGTCGGTGAGGAGGGAGAGGACCTCGGGCGCCCACGGCTCGGCCGGCTCCGGCGAGCGCGTGAGGTTGGCCAGCGTCGTCGGGGCCAGGGGCAGCTGGTTCCGGGCCGCGACCACGGCCGCGCGAAGGGGGAGGCTCGCCTCCGCGCTCACCCGCCGCGGGTCGCCGAGGACCACCTCGCCGTCGTGGGCGTGCAGTCCGTGCCCGAGCGGCGTCAGGCGGGGCCGGCGTGGCCCCACCCGCAGCGTCCGGGCGCGCTGGCTCTGCCCCGCCCGCCGCATCGTCGACTCCAGCGCCCACGCGATCGTCCGCGCAGCGCCGGAGACCCGGGTGAGCAGTTCGTCGGGGTCGGTCAGGCCCAGCAGGGCGGTGACCGCGTCGTGCTCCTCGGCGACGAGCCGGTCCCGGCCACGACCGGTGACCACGTGCAGCGCGTCGCGCACGTCCAGCAGCCACTCCAGCGCCGGGTCGATGCTCCCGTGCGGCTGGTCCGCCAGCCAGGCCCGGGTCAGGGCCCGGAGCACCGTGACGTCGCGCAACCCGCCGAGGGCCTCCTTGAGGTCCGGTTGCAGCTGTTGGCTGAGGTCGCCGTGCCGACGGTGCCGCTCGCGGACGGTCTCGACGAAGGCGGGCAGGCGGGTCCGCGCACGAGAGCGCCAGTCCCGCCCCACCGCGGACCGCACGGTCTCGACGAGGGCGTCGTCACCGGCGACGACGGTGAGGTCGAGCAGGCCGGTGGCGGCGGAGAGGTCCTCTCCCGCCACGGCTCGGCACCGGGCCACCGAACGCACCGAGTGGTCCAGGGCGAGGCCGGAGTCCCACACCGGGTACCAGAGGCGGTCGGCCAGCTCGGGCAGCTCCGCCGCCGGAATGCTGCGCCCGTCGTGGACCAGGACGAGATCGAGGTCGCTCAGCGGCCCGGTCCAGCCGCGGGCGAGGGAGCCGACGGCGGCGAGGGCCACCCCGTCGCGCTCCCCCACGGCATCGGAGTAGAGGCCGGTGAGCCAGTCCCGGGTCGCCCCGGTGATGGCGGCCCGGCGCGCCGGACCGGCACCCGGGGTGGAGAACGCCCGGGTGCCGGCGAGGTCGAGGCGCTGGGCCCTGATGTCCGTCGCGGTCATCGGGGCGGGAGGCTCACAGGGCCTCCCCTCCCTTCTCCCCCGTGCGGACACGGACGACCTCGTCCACGGGAGCGACCCAGACCTTGCCGTCACCGATCCGGCCGGTGCGTGCCGCCGTGACGATCGCCTCGACGACCGGAGCGGCGTCGACGTCGTCCACGAGGACCTCCAGACGGATTTTCGGCACGAAGTCCACGACGTACTCGGCCCCGCGGTAGACCTCGCTGTGACCGCGCTGCCGACCGAAGCCGCTGGCCTCGCTGACGGTCATGCCGGTGATCCCGAAGGTCTCCAGCGCCTCCTTCACGTCGTCGATCCGGTGGGGCTTGACGATGGCCGTGACGAGCTTCATGAAGGGACCTCCGAGGAGTTGGCGGCCTCAGCGGCCGGGGCGGGCACGGGGCCGGAGGCCCCGAGGAAGGCGGTCGAGCGCGGAGCACCCAGGCCACCGAAGTCGTACCCGGACTCGGCGTGCGCGGTGGCGTCGATCCCGGCGGACTCGTCGTCCTCGCTGATCCGCCACCCCATCGTGGCAGCCAGGGCCAGACCGATGACAGCGGTCACGACGACCGAGATGGCCACGGCGACGGCGGCGATGATGATCTGGACCGCGAGCTGGGCGAGGCCGCCGCCGTAGAGCAGACCGGTGTCGGTGGCGAGGAGGCCGATGGCGACCGTCCCCCACAGACCGGCGACGAGGTGGACCCCGACGACGTCGAGGCTGTCGTCGAAGCCCAGGCGGAACTTCAGGCCGACGGCCATCGCGCAGAAGACACCGGCGAAGGCACCGAGGGCGATCGAGCCCACCGGGGAGACCGAGCCGGCGGCCGGCGTGATGGCCACGAGGCCGGCGACGACACCGGAGGCGGCGCCCAGCGAGGTCGGGTGCCCGTCACGGATGCGCTCCACCGTGAGCCAGCCGAGGATCGCCGCGCAGGTCGCGGTCGTCGTGTTGACCCACGCCAGACCCGCGGCCCCGTCGGCGCCGTAGGCGGAGCCGGCGTTGAAGCCGAACCAGCCGAACCACAGCAGGGCGGCACCGAGCATGACGAGGGGCAGGTTGTGCGGACGCATCGCGACGGTGCCGAAGCCCTGTCGGCGGCCGACGATGATCGCCAGGACGAGCGCCGCGGCGCCGGCGTTGATGTGCACGACCGTGCCCCCGGCGAAGTCGATCGGGTCGGCGATCGAGGCGAAGGGGCCGTCGCCGCTCAGCAGACCCCCGCCCCACACCATGTGGGCCATCGGGAAGTAGGCCAGCGTCACCCACAGGGCGGAGAAGACCAGCCACGTGCCGAACCGGGCCCGGTCGGCGATGGCACCGCTGATCAGTGCCACGGTGATGATCGCGAAGGTCGCCTGGAAGCCGACGTCGACGACGACGGGCAGGCCGCCGTCGATGACGAAGTCCCCCGTGGCGTCGGTGATCGTGCCGGCGAGGCCGAAGTTGGTGAAGGGGTTGCCGAAGAGCCCGGCGACGGAGTCGCTGCCGTAGGACATCGACCACCCCCACAGGACGTAGACGACGCCGACGACGGCCATGGCGCCGAAGGACATCATCATCATGTTGAGGACGGACCTGGTACGGACCATCCCGCCGTAGAACAGGGCGAGGCCGGGAGTCATCAGCAGCACGAACGAGGCGCTGACGAGCATCCAGGCGGTGAGGCCGGAGTCGAGTGCTGTTTCCATGCGGACAACCTGACGGACCGATGTTTCACGATCGGTCCGTCAGTGTTTCGTCCGCGTTTCAGCCGACGATGGCGTCGACGAAGGCCTCCGGGACGAAGGGGGCCAGGTCGTCCGCGCCCTCACCGAGCCCGACGAGCTTGACCGGCACGCCCAGGGTGCGCTGCACCGCGACGACGATGCCGCCCTTGGCGGTCCCGTCGAGCTTGG
>CAYLUX010000163.1:2508-4458 GCA_964386935.1 uncultured Janibacter sp. | reverse complement strand
AGGTCGGTCCGGGGTGCCGGCGGGCTGACCCCGGCGACGTCGTCGAGGGACTCGGTCAGCCCCCGCCCCGACCGCAGTGCGAGCGCGAGCAGCATCGTCGCGTCGGCCACCTCCTCCACGGTGAGCGGTGGCGGGTCCTCGACGGCCGACGGGCTCAGGGACCTCGACCGCCGCCACCTCGACCTCGGTTCGAAGTCCGAGCGACCGCCTATCCGCGCGCTCGAACCTCGATCGGAGGTACCTCGAACCAGGGGCAGGACCTCGTGGGGCAGCGCCCTCCCCCGACGGGCCGGCCACAGCAGCACGGCCGCGAGGAGCAGCAGGACGACAGTGGCGCTCACGGGTGACGCTCCGGGGCAGCGGCGCGGCGCAGCACCCACCGGCAGACGGCCCAGCCCACGCCGGTGAGCAGCAGCCCGAGGCCGGCGCAGGCCAGGGTGAGCGCGCTGTGGCCGTACACCTCCCACGGCGTCAGCCCGAAGGCGGTACCGGTGAGCAGCCCCGCGAGCGGCAGCAGGGTGAGCATGCGCATCGTCGCCCGCGCTCCGGCCGTGGCGGCGTCCAGCCGCTGCTGCCCCCGGACCCGGGCCCGCAGCACCTGGGCGCTCGTGCTCATCGACGGGGCGAGCGGGACACCGAGGTCGTCGCTCAGCTGCCAGGCGCTGGCCAGTGGCGCGAGCTCGGGCCGCTCGCGGGCCCGCCGCCGCCAGACACCGCCCACGTCGTCACCCGTGGCGAGGTGCTCGCCCACGTCACGGAGCACCTCCGCCCAGGGTTCACGGGCACGACCTGCAACGACCCGCACCGCCGTGACCGGGGTCGCCCCCGAGCGCAGCGACATGGCCAGCAGCTCGGCGACCTCCGCGAGGCCCTCGAGGTCTTCCGGGTCGCCCGAGAGTCGCGGCCACCAGTGACTCGGTGTCAGGCCCGACAAGCCGGCCGTGTCGGCCCCGGCCGCATCGACACCGGCCGGGGCGGGCGCGACCCGGGCTCCCGGCCACAGGGCGACGGTGACGAGGAGCAGCACGGCGACGGTGAGTGTCATGTCGGGCTCCCGTCCAGCCGGGTGATCGACTCGACCACCCGACGGCCGCCCTCCCGGCGCAGGTGGACCACGACGTCGAGCGCGCTGGCCACCTGGGCCCGGACGGCGTCGCGGCTCATGCCGGCGAGCGCCCCCAGCGCCTCCAACCGGCTCGGGACGTCCTCGGCCCGGTTGGCGTGGAGAGTGCCGCAGCCCCCTTCGTGCCCGGTGTTGAGAGCCAGCAGCAGGTCGCGGACCTCGGCCCCGCGGACCTCGCCGACGACGAGCCGGTCGGGTCTCATGCGCAACGCCTGCCGGACGAGGTCGACCATCGTGACCTCGCCGGCTCCCTCGGTGTTGGCCGAGCGTGCCTGCAGCCGCACGACGTGGGGGTGGTCGACGAGGATCTCCCCCACGTCCTCGACGACGACGAGCCGCTCGGCCGGCGGCACCTGGGCGAGCAGGGCGGCCAGGAGGGTCGTCTTGCCGGTGCCTGTACCGCCGGTCACGATGTGTGCCCGCCGGCTCGCGACGAGCTCCCGCAGCTGGTCCGCCTGACCAGGCGTGGCCATGCCCAGCTCGACGAGCTGGTCCAGTCCCCGCCCCTGGTGCCGTGGAATGCGCAGGCTCACGTGGGGGCCCTCGGCGACCAGCGGCGGCAGCACCGCGTGCAACCGCACGCCGGAGGGGAGCAGCCCGTCGACCCACGGCTGGGCGTCGTCCAGCCGGCGACCGGCCGAGGCCGCGAGGCGGGTGGCGAGGCGCCGCACCGCCGCTGCGTCGCCGACGACCACGTCCTCGCAGGTCACCCCGCCACCGCGGTCGACCCAGACCGAGCCGTCCCCGTTGACGAGCACGTCGGTGACGGCCGGGTCCTCCAGCAGCGGCTCCAGCGGCCCCATGCCCAGCAGCCCGGCCCGCAGCTC
>CAYLUX010000163.1:0-2408 GCA_964386935.1 uncultured Janibacter sp. | reverse complement strand
GAGAGCACCGTCGCGGTGACCACGGCGAGGGTGGAGGCGCCCAGTCCACCGGAGGCGCCGGCGATGAGGATGACGGGATGCATGCCCTCGAGACTGCCGGGGGGCGGGCCCCCTTCACCGCGGCCGGAGCGAGGCTGTGGACGGCCGCGCGGGCCGCTCCCCCGGTGTGGACAAAAACCCACTCGGGCAAAGAGACGGCCCCGGCGGGGGAGCACCGGGGCCGTCGACGCTCGGACTCCGGGGGAGGGAGCCTCACGCCATCCGCTCGACCCTTCCGGGGAGCGGTGATACCAGTCTAGACGTCATGCGCATGAGCGCAATTCGTCACCGTCGGCGGTGTCGTGTCGACTATCCGAGGCGTCCGGCACGCACCGAGTCGGCGACCCGCCAGCCCTCCTCGGCACCCGCGATCAGGGAGTTCGCGCAGTGGCTCAGCCACAGCTTCACGCCCTCGGTACCGCCGAGCACGTAGCCGTTGAGGGAGCCGAGGTAGGCCGGTCCCCCTTCGTGCCCGTGCCCCGCCTCCGGCACCGCGACGCCGGTCGGCTCCAGCCCGGTCTCGGCGATGAGGGCGCGCTCCACGGCGCGCGCGACGAGGCCGTTGCCGATCGTGAAGGGGCGCACCGCGGCGATCTCCGCGTGCACGATCGAGGCGACGACGAAGGCCGGGGCCTCGCTCGCCATCTGCATCATGTCGATGATCCCCGCGAGCCGCTCCTTCAGCTGCAGCCCGGTCGGCGCCGGACCGAAGTCGGCGAACTCCTCGCAGCCCTCCCCGTCACGCCGGGGCCGCCCGAGCTGGTCGTGGTCCGTGAGGAGGTCCGCGGCGGCCGCGGTGTGCAGCCGGGCCAGCGCCTGCCCGGGCGCCCGGGTGACGAGCGCGCCGAGGTGCTCTGTCTCCGCCGTCGCGGAGATCGCCCCGTGGATCACCCGCTCGGCGGGGTCCGGGTTCTCGCTTCGCTCCTGGGCCCCACGCATGAGGTCGCGCACGATCGACGCCGTGGAACGGGCGCCGTCCAGCTCCGCGCTGGCCCACGCTCCCCGCACCCGCGACTCCGCCGCGGCCTCGGGGATCCGACGGCGCAGCGCCTCGTGCCACCGCAGCTGGGTGCAGACCTCGCGGACGCGGTCGGAGGCCTCGCTCACCTCCGGGAGCTGCGAGAGGCTGGTCAGGGCGTTGACGATGCGGTCTGTCTCAGGCACCCCACCAGCCTCTCGCACTAAGGTCCTCCCATGGACGCCGGCCCGACCCTGACCACCGTGATGATGGTCTCGATCGTGCTGCTCGTCGTGGTCGTCCTCGGTCTCCTCCTGCACCGCCGCCGCTCCCGCCGAGGCTTCCTCTCGGTCACCGACCAGGCCACCTACGAGACCCTGCACACCGCCTCGGTGGCGGCACGCCACTTCGCGGACGGCTTCACCGACGACGGGTGCGAGCGCGCGGCCCCCTACCTGCAGGCGATGCTCGCCACCCCGGCCCTGGCCATCTGCGACACCGGCAGCGTCATCGTCTGGGAGGGCGAAGGGGGCCACCACCTGCCCGCCGTCATGGACCAGGCCGAGCCGGTCCTCACCTCCGGCCACACCCTCGTCCTCGGCCCGGACACGGTCACCTGCACCTCGGCCGAGTGCCCCGTGCGGGCGGCGGTCATCGCCCCGATCTGCGTCGAGGGACGCGTCCTCGGCGCCCTCGCCGCCTACGGCCCCTCCGTGACCCCCGGCCTGGCCCGCGCCGTCGAGGAGCTCGCCGGGTGGGTGACCACCCAGGTCGAGCTCGTCGAGCTCTCCCACGAGCGCACCCGGGCGATGGAGGCCGAGCTGCGGGCACTGCGTGCCCAGATCTCGCCGCACTTCATCTACAACAGCCTCGCGGCGATCGCCTCCTTCGTGCGGACCGACCCGGAGCGGGCCCGGGAGCTGCTGCTGGAGTTCGCCGACTTCACCCGGTACGCACTGCGCCGCGAGGACGCCTTCACGACGATGAGCGAGGAGCTGCACAACGTCGAGCGCTACCTCGTGCTCGAGCAGGCGCGCTTCGGCGAGCGTCTCGGGATCACCCTGAAGATCGCCCCCGAGGTGCTGCCCGTGCGTCTCCCCTACCTGACGATCCAGCCCCTGGTGGAGAACGCCGTCCGCCACGGCCTCGCCCCCAAGGAGGGCCCCGGCACCGTCACCCTCGTGGCCATCGACCACGGGACGGAGGCGGAGTTCGCGGTGGACGACGACGGCGTGGGCGCGCAGCCGGAGTCCATCCGCAAGATCCTCGACGGGCAGGCCCGCAGCGACTCGATCGGCCTGGGCAACGTGGACGCGAGGCTGCGCCAGGTCTACGGCGAGGAGCGCGGCTTGGTCGTGGACACCGCCCCCGGGGCCGGCATGCGGGTCTCCTTCCGGGTGCCGAAGTACTC
>CAYLUX010000162.1:0-4501 GCA_964386935.1 uncultured Janibacter sp. | reverse complement strand
CGAGCGGATCGGCACCGGCCTGACCGCCCCCGGCGCGGAGCTCCACGACGCAGGCGGGGCGCTCGTCCTGCCCGGCCTCTGGGACGGGCACGTCCACTTCGCGCAGTGGGCCGCCATGTCGCGCCGCGTCGACCTGGCCGACACCGAGGGCCCGGAGGAGGTCACCGCCCGGATCGCGGTCCACCTGGCGACCGAGCAGCCCGAGCCGGGCACGGTCGTGCAGGGCTTCGGCTGGCGCGTGGCCGGCTGGGACCGGCTGCCGACCACCGCCGAGCTCGACGAAGTCGCCGGGGACCGTCCGGTCGTCCTCATCTCCGGGGACTGCCACGCCGGATGGCTCAGCAGCGCCGCGTTCCGCGCGCTGGGCCTGCCGGTGCGGGAGGGGCACATCGACGAGGACGACTGGTTCCCCGTCTACGCCGGCCTGGCCGACCTGCCCGAGGACCCTCGCGCGGTGCACTCCAGCCTGCAGCTCGCGATGCGCCGGGCCGCGGCGAAGGGGGTCGTCGGCATCTCCGACATGGAGTTCGAGAGCGGCCGCGAGCTGTGGCCGCAGCGCATCGCCGCGGGCTATGACCTGCTGCGGGTGCGGCCGTGCACCTACCCCGCCGGCCTCGAGGAGACGATCGCCGCCGGCGTGCGCACCGGCGACGTCCTCGACGCGTCCGGCCTGGTGACGATGGGCCCGCTCAAGGTCATCTCCGACGGCTCGCTCAACACCCGGACCGCCTGGTGCTGCGAGCCCTTCGTCACCGACGACGTGCTGGGGGACCCGCACGGCAAGCAGAACGTCGACCTCGCCGAGCTGACCGAGCTCCTCGCGCGGGCGCGCGCGCACGGACTCACAGGTGCCGTCCACGCCATCGGCGACGCCGCCCTCGTCGAAGCGCTCAAGGCCTTCTCCGCCAGCGGTGCGCGCGGCAGCATCGAGCACGCCCAGCTCATCCGCCCCGAAGCCCTGCCGACCATGGCCGACCTCGGTCTCGTCGCGAGCGTCCAGCCGGCCCACCTGCTCGACGACCGCGACTCCACCGAGGCCCTCTGGCCCGATCGGCTGGAGCGGTGCTTCGCCCTGCGTTCGATGACGGAGGCGGGGATCCCCCTTCGCCTCGGGTCGGACGCACCCGTCGCCCCGCTGGACCCGTGGCTGGCGATGGCCGCGGCCGTGCACCGCAGCGGTGACGAACGCGAGCCGTGGGCGCCGGAGCAGGCGCTCACCCCGCGGGAGGCGCTGCTCGCCTCGACCGACGGGGTGGCCGAGGTCGCGGTCGGTGGCCCCGCCGACCTCGTGCTCCTGGACGAGGACCCCACCGCGGGCGAAGGGGGCACCGCCGCCCAGGCGGCCCGGCTGCGGTCCGCGCAGGTGCTGGCGACCTTCGTCGGCGGCCGGCTCACCCACTCCCGCTAGGTCAGCGGAAGTCCGCCACCAGGTCCTCGATCTGCTCGCCGGCCTCCGGCAGCTCCCCACCGCACACCGTGGTCATCACTTCGCGGTCGTACTCCCCGGCGCCGGTGACTTCGAGGCTGACCCCACCGGCACCCACGCAGGGAGAGGGCTGGGGGTCCGTGCCGATCTCGTCGAGCTGCTCCGGGAGGTCGGCGACGAAGTCCTCCCACTCCTCCCGGTCCATCGGCTCGGTGGTCGGCTCGTTCTGCGCTTCCTGGTGCTCGATCTCCTCCTGCGAGAGGGTGATCCGCTTCGTGTCCTGGTAGGACTCCTCGGTCGACGGTGGCATCCAGGTCACCGTCACCTCCACCTTCGCCGGGTCCGGGCCGACGGCCTCGTCGGTGCTGCTGCTCTCCTCACCGGGCTGAGTGCCCAGCACGCCGCAGGCGCTCAGCGAGAGCAGAGCCGCGGTCAGGGGCAGCGACGTAAAGATCCTCACGCGGTGATTCTGACGCACGAGGCCGTCGGACCGTCCCGGCAGGGTGGGATCAGTTCGCGGTCTTGAGCGTCACCCCGTAGTAGTTCGCGGCGTCGACCACCGGCTGGTAGAAGCTGTACGAGCCGGCGGCGTAGTCCTGGTTCCAGCCGCACTCGGCGCCGACCGGGCCGCCGGAGGTCATGCCCTGGGCGAGGTTGCCGACGCCGATGTAGGCGCCGCCGGAGTCACCGCCCTCGGTGCACACGGTGGCCTCCGCCAGTCCCGAGACCACGGTGCCGCCGTAGTTGACCGTGCGGTTGTAGGCCTGGATCGTCCCGCAGGTCCACCCGGTCGTGTTGCCGGCCTTGCAGATCTCGCTTCCGATCGGGTTCTTGCTCATCCCCTCCACCGGGTAGTAGCCGGAGTGCCCGCGGCTGTCGACCTGGGCGACGCCGGTGTCCTCGGAGTCGATGTCCATCAGGCCCATGTCCACGCTCGCGGACCCGGACCTGAAGCGGCTGTCCACGCCCCGCCCGATGTGGGTGCCGGCGCCGTCGAGGATGTCCGGCAGGCCCTCGACGCAGTGCCCGGCGGTGAGCAGGACGTTGTTGCCGCCTGCGGTGGTTCCGGGGTACCCGAGCGAGCAGTTGGTGCCGGGGGAGAGGTCCATGATCCGGCCCGGGACGACGTTCGCCTGCGGCCGGAGGGCGGTTCCCTCGCTGACGTGCACTCGGTCCATCGCCTCGAGCTCCTTGCGCAGCGAGGCCGGGGTGTCGGGGGAGACCCGCACGTCGACGCGGGAGTCCGGCAGGTTGGCCCCCACGGTGAGGGCGTTCTCGCCGGCGCGCCCCAGGACCTTCTCCGCCAGCGCGTCGAGGTCGCTCTGACCGAGGCCGGTGCTCGGCCGCAGGCCGGCCCGACGAGCCTCGGCGGCGTCCTTCGGTGCCACGGCGACGACGAGCTTCGAGCCGTCGAACCACGCCCCGTCGGTCGCGACCCCGCTGCGCTCCAGGGCGCGCAGCGAACGCTGCTGGTCCCCCTTCGCCGCGAGGTAGTCCTCCGCCTGCTGCTGGGTCCGGCCGTCGCGCTCCATCACGTAGGAGGTCATCGGGTCGACCTTCGAGACGTCCTTGCCGGGGGAGTCCGCAGCGGTGGCGGCGGGGGCCAGCAGGGCTCCGGCGCCGAGCAGGGCTCCGGTGATGGTCAGGGTGCTACGCAGGTTCATGCTTCTCCTTTGAATCATGAGTGGCCGGGGTGTCCGGCCCGCTCCGAGGCTGGCGAAGGGGGCGTCCGCCCGCCACGCGAGCAGGGTGAATCCATGGAGTCCTGACCAGATCCAGACGGATGTGCGCCGGGACGGTGACCCGTCCCGACCCCGGATTTGAGTTGCCCATCACCGCCCGTTAAACTGGAATCATTCCAAAGGGCGCACGACTCCAGTTAGAGTCCTTTGGGTCACCGCAATCGACATCGAGGAGACAGACACACATGTCGCTCATCAACACGCAGGTCCAGCCCTTCGAGACCACCGGGTACGTCAACGGTGAGTTCAAGGACTTCTCCGACAAGGACATCGCCGGCAAGTGGGCGATCTTCTTCTTCTACCCGGCGGACTTCACCTTCGTCTGCCCGACCGAGCTGGAGGACCTGGCCGCGGAGTACGACGGCACCCTCAAGGACCTGGGCGTCGAGGTCTTCTCCGTCTCGACCGACACCCACTTCACGCACAAGGCGTGGCACGAGACCTCCGACGCCGTCGGCAAGGTGACCTACCCGATGCTCGGCGACCCGACCGCGACCATCGCGCGCAACTTCGAGATCCTCCGCGAGGACGAGGGCCTGGCCAACCGCGCCACCTTCCTCATCGACCCGGACGGCGTCATCCAGTTCGCCGAGGTCACCGCCGAGGGCATCGGCCGCAACGCCAAGGAGCTCGTCCGCAAGGTCAAGGCCGCCCAGTACGTGCGCAACAACCCGGGCGAGGTCTGCCCCGCCAAGTGGGAAGAGGGCGAGGACACCCTGGCCCCGAGCCTGGACCTCGTCGGCAAGATCTGATCGAGCCGCATCTCCTCGGGTGAGGGGCGGCTCCCGGCAGTCGCCCCTCACCCATTTCCCGCCCGCAAACCCCCTTCGCCCGAAACAGGAGTCGTCCCCATGGCCCTCGATCCCAACCTCGCCACCCAGCTGAAGGCATACCTGGAGAACCTCCGCGAGCCGATCGAGCTCGTGGCCTCCCTCGACGACGGCGCCAAGTCCGCCGAGCTCGACGAGCTGCTCCTCGAGATCGAGGGGATGAGCGAGAAGATCACTCGCCGGCTCGCCGAGGACACCGAGCGCGACGCGCGCGTCCCGTCCTTCGCCATCACCCGCACCGCCTCCCCGGAGGTCTCGGTGCGCTTCGCCGGCGTGCCGATGGGGCACGAGTTCACCTCTCTCGTGCTCGCGCTGCTGCAGGTCGGCGGCCACCCGAGCAAGGCTTCCCAGGACCTCATCGAGCAGATCCAGGGCTTCGAGGGCAGCCACCGCTTCGAGACCTTCTTCTCGCTCAGCTGCCAGAACTGCCCGGACGTCGTCCAGGCGCTGAACCTGATGAGCGTGCTCAACCCGAACATCGAGCACGTGGCCATCGACGGCGC
>CAYLUX010000161.1:0-4521 GCA_964386935.1 uncultured Janibacter sp. | reverse complement strand
CCGCCCTTGCGGTCGGCCGCGGTGCCGCGCACCGCTTCCATGACGAAGGGGGCGTCCGCCGCCGCCATCCACGCGGGGATCCGCGGGTCCACGACGGCTCCGAGGTTGTCGGCATTGGAGGCGAAGACCCACCGGACGCCGGCGCGGAGCAGCGCACCGAGCGTGCCGCTCGCGGCCAGCGCGGTGTAGAGGTCGCCGTGCCCGGGCGGACACCACTCCAGCGAGGGGTCGGCGGGCCACTGCACCGGCATCAGGTCAGAGGCGCGCAGCTTCGGCTCCCGGCCCTGCAGGAAGTCCCGTGGCAGCGAGTCCTCCTGCGCCAGAGCCGGATACGCATCGAGCGCCGCAAGCGAGGACTCCCGGGTGGTGCGGGAGTTCATCAGCAGCAGCGGCAGCCGGGTGCTGTGGCGCTCGCGGACCCCGAGGACCTGCGCGGCGAGGACGTCCAGGAAGCTGTTGCCCGGCTTGATCTGCAGCAGGGACTTCGGCGCCGAGAGGCCCATGCTCGTGCCGAGGCCGCCGTTGACCTTGACGACGGCCACGCGGTCCAGGAGTGCCCCCGGGTCCCCCGGCTCCGGCAGCTCCGCGAGCCGCGGCAGGTCCGGGAGCGGCATGAGGCTCTCGCCCGGCATCATCCCGGCGCCGGGGTCGGCGAGCTGGTCCAGCCGGCGACGCAGGCTGGAGAGCTCCGGATCGGTCGCGCCGTCGGCCCGAGCGACCCGCAGCGCCGCCTCGATGTGCTCCGCGGGCACGTCAGTCGGAGCCGGTGGACCCGGGGGTCCCGAGCTCGCGCTTCTCGTGCGTCTCCAGCTCGTCCTCGTCGACGATGGTCGGGTTCAGCTTCGCCCAGACGAAGAAGGCGATGCCGACGATCAGCAGGATCAGGCCGGTCCACAGGTTGGCCATGTCGTGGGTCTGGCCGCGGGTGGCGTCGCTGCTGCCCTGGAGGAAGTGGACCAGCAGCAGGATGACGCCGTAGATCGTCAGCAGCGCGCCGATGATGTTGCGGATGTCGAAGGCACCGGCGGTGTGCCGTCGGGCGCCGTTCGCGGCGGGGGTCTGCTCGTTGCTCATGTGATTGGTGCCTTCCTCATCTGAAGATCACGTTGAGGATGATGACGCACACCAGGGAGAGCCCGGCGAGCTTCACGGGGGACTGCCAGGCGTGCGCCACCGGCTCGCCGGCGAGGTCCGCCTTGGGGGTCAGCGAGTACACGAGGCCGCGCAGCGCGGCCTCGTCCTTGGCGCGGCTGAACTGGGTGACGACGATGGAGAGGACCACGTCGACGACGAAGGCCGCGCCGGCCGCGACGAAGGCGGCACCCTGACCGTTCAGGGGCAGCGCGCCGATGCTCGCCGGGCCGAGGGCGTCCTGGGAGAGGATCGCGACGAAGACCGCCGCGAGGGTGCCGGCGACGAGCCCGATCCAGCCGGCCGCCGGCGTCATCTTCTTCCAGAACATACCGAGGATGAAGGTGGCGAACAGCGGCGCGTTGAAGAACCCGAAGAGGGTCTGCAGGTAGTCCATGATGTTGCTGTAGTGGCCCGCGAAGAGGGACGTCCCGATCGCGATGACCGTCGCCACCACCGTGGCCCACCGTCCGAAGGCCGTGTAGTAGTGGTCCGGCTTGTCCTTCTGGACGTAGGTCTGCCAGATGTCGTAGCTCATCACGGTGTTGAAGGCCGAGATGTTCGCCGCCATGCCTGCCATGAAGGCCGCCATGAGGCCGGCGATCGCGACACCGAGCAGACCGTTGGGCAGCAGGTCGCGCATGAGCAGCAGGAGCGAGTCGTTGTACGTGACGTTGCCGCCGGTGCCGCCGTTGGCCTTGTACTTCGAGAGCTCCGGCACGATCACCGCGGCGATCATGCCGGGCAGGATGATGACGAAGGGGATGAACATCTTGGGGAAGGAACCGATGATCGGCGCCCGGCGGGCGGCGTTCATGTCCTTGCTCGCCATGGCCCGCTGGACCTCGACGAAGTTCGTCGTCCAGTAACCGAAGGAGAGCACGAAGCCCAGCCCGAAGATGATCCCGATGACGGACCAGACGGGCGAGTCGAACTGCGTCAGCGAGGTGCCCGGCCAGGAGCTGAGCTGGCCTTCGTTCCCGGCGGCGGTCATCTTCGCTGTGAGGCCGTCCCAGCCGCCGACCTTGTTCAGCGCGAGGACGGTCAGCGGGGTCAACGCGGCGACGATGACGAAGAACTGCAGGACCTCGTTGTAGATCGCCGCCGAGAGACCACCGAGGGTGATGTAGGAGAGGACGACCGCGGCCGCGACGACGGTCGAGACGAGGATCGGCCAGCCGAGGACGGTGTTGATGATCGTCGCGAGGAGGTAGAGGTTCACGCCCGCGATGAGCACCTGCGCGACGGCGAAGCTGATGGAGTTCACCAGGTGCGCGCCCGGCCCGAACCGGCGGAGCATGAACTCCGGCACCGAGCGGACCCTGGAGCCGTAGTAGAAGGGCATCATCACCACGGCGAGGAAGAGCATCGCCGGGATCGCGCCGATCCAGTAGTAGTGGAAGGTCGGCATGCCCAGGTCCGCGCCCGAGGCGGACATCCCCATGATCTCGACGGCACCGAGGTTCGCCGAGATGAAGGCCAGACCCGTCACCCACGCGGGGAGGGACCGCCCCGAGAGGAAGAAGTCCAGGCTCGTCGAGACCGACCGGCGGGCGACGAGGCCGATGGACAGGACGAACGCGAAGTAGATCGCGATCAGCAGGTAGTCCACCCAGCTGGCGTCGAGCCGAAGTGTGCTCGCCTCCATGATCATGTGCTCATCCCTTCCCGGGAGCATTCGGTTCGTGACCAATGAACGCTACTCCCACAGCGGGGTTCGTGGGGCGCAGACCCGCCCGCGCGACGAACGGGGCGCCGGCCGGGGGCGCGGGGCCGGGTCTATGGTGCGAAACAAGGAGAGCGTCTGCGCGAAGGAGCATCATGTCCGACTCGACCTACCCCAAGGCCACACCTGCCGTCGGTGCCCGGAGGAAGGAGCTCGCGCCCAAGGTCAACGACGCCTTCGAGGCCTTCAGCGCGGCCGTCTTCGAGGACGGCGCGCTGGATGGCCGCACCAAGCAGCTCATCGCCGTGGCCGTCGCGCACGTGACCCAGTGCCCGTACTGCATCAAGGGCCACACGAAGCTCGCCCACCGCGCCGGCGCGAGCGACGAGCAGATCATGGAGGCGATCTGGGTCGCCGCCGAGATGCGCGCCGGTGGTGCCTACGCCCACTCGACGCTGGCGCTGGACGTGCTCGGCGGTCACCAGCACGAAGGGTGACCCGCTCACCTTCGGGCGCCGGGGACTGAATCCGACTGCGGCCGTGTTGCAGGGAGAGACCTGAACCCGCGTGAAGGAGCATCCCCGGCCGTGCCCGTCCCCCTGAGCATCCTCGACCTCGTCTCCATCTCCGAAGGATCGACCGCCGCGGAAGCCATCGCCGACTCGATGTCGGCAGCCCGCCTCGCCGACGAGCTGGGCTACCACCGGATCTGGTACGCCGAGCACCACAACACCGAGAGCATCGCCTCCAGCGCGACCGCACTGATCATCGCCCAGGCGGCGAACGTCACCCGGCGGATCCGACTGGGCTCCGGTGGTGTGATGCTGCCGAACCACGCCCCACTCATGGTCGCCGAGCAGTACGGGACCCTGGCGAACGTGCACGGGGACCGGATCGACCTCGGCCTCGGTCGGGCGCCGGGCACCGACATGATGACCGCCCAGGCACTGAGCCGCTCCTCCGCCGAGCCGCAGGCCTTCGCGTCGAACATCTACGACCTGCAGGGATGGTTCGGTCCGGAGGGCCGGGCCCACTCCACCCCGATCGCCTCGGTCGTCTCGGCAGGCACGAATGTGCCGATCTGGGTCCTCGGCTCCACGGTCAACGGCGCCTCGATCGCCGGCCAGCTCGGCCTGCCCTTCTCGGTCGCCTCCCACTTCGCCCCGGACCAGCTGGACCAGGCGCTGCAGGTCTACCGGGAGAGCTTCACCCCGGACGCCCCGACGGCCCAGATCGAGGCCCCCCGCGTCATGGTGGGGGTCAACGTCATGGTCGCCGAGACCGACGAGGAGGCCCGGCGCCAGTACACGACCGTGCGCCAGATGTTCGCCGCCATGGGCCGCGGCGAGCGCGGCAAGCTGGCCCCGCCGGTCGACCCGGACACCCCGGGCCTGGACTCCCCGATGCTGCGGATCTCCGCCGTCGGGGCCCCGGAGACGGCGACGGGTCAGCTACGGGCGCTGGTCGAGCGCACCGGCGCCGACGAGCTGATCACCGTCACCTACTCCCACGACCCGACGGTGCGGGAGCGCTCGCTGCGGCTGCTCGCCGACGCCTGGTTCTGAGCCGGGCGACCGCCTCGCCTCCGACCGGGTCGCGCCGACCGCTCAGGAGAGGTCGAGGCCCCGCCGGCCGGTCTCGTTGAGCGACTCCCGGGTGAAGCGCCCGGTCCAGTCCCGCTCGTAGTGCTCCGCCGGGAAGTCCGACGGGCTGGACCCGGTGAG
>CAYLUX010000160.1:2450-4562 GCA_964386935.1 uncultured Janibacter sp. | reverse complement strand
GCCTGCGAGCCGGTCTGCCCCGTCGAGGCGATCTACTACGAGGACGACCTCCCCGAGGACTTCACTCCCTATCTCGCCGACAACGCCCGCTTCTTCGAGGAGCCCCTGCCCGGGGCGGACGAGGCCCTCGGGTCACCGGGCGGTGCGGCGAAGATGGGAGCCGTCGACGGCGACACCGCGCTCGTCGCATCCCACCCCGCCCGGGAGGACTGATCCACATGTCCATCGCCGAGGAGCTCGAGGTCGAGCACCGCAGCATCGACGCCCGTCTCGCCGAATTCGTCGCGAGCATCGACACGGGGGAGGCGCGCCCGGCCACCTACCGTGGCTCGGCGGGCGAGCTGCGCCAGCACATCTATGTCGAGGAGCGGTGGCTCTTCCCGCCGCTGCGCGAGATCGGGCTCATCCCGCCGGTGCTCGTCATGCTCCGGGAGCACGGCGAGCTGTGGGGCACGCTCGACGAGATCGACCGGCTGCTCGACGGCACGTCACCCGACCTCGACGCCCTTCGTGCGGCCTGTGACCGACTCGGTGAGCAGCTGGAGGCGCACAACCAGAAGGAGGAGGCCATCATCTACCGGGCCGCGGCCGAGCAGCTGGACCCGCAGACCCAGGAGACCGTGGCCATGGCGCTGGCGGACGAGACCATGCCCGACGGGTGGCGCTGCCAGCTCGCGCCCTGACTCCGGGCTCAGGGGCGGGAGCGACCGAGGAAGGCGGCGAGCCGCTCGGTCGGCCCGGCGCCGTCGCGGGCCTCCACCTGGCGCCCGAAGGGCATCCCGGGGCCACGGGAGTCGTCGTCGAGGGCGCGCTCGGCGACGGCCATCGCCTTCGCCGCGAGGGCGGGGTCGGCCTCGGCGTCCTGACCGGTGGCCACGGCGAGGTCCCAGCCGTGGGTGAGGGTCTCCATGAAGAAGGCGCCGACCGTCACGCCACCGGGGGCCGGGCCGAACGGGGCGGTCACCGTCCTCGTCAGCAGCTCGTCGTCGGACCAGGCGCTCGCGGCCGCCTCGGCGCGGGCGCGGTAGTCGCCAGCGAGGCCGTCGGCGTCGATCGCCACCCGGGAGGGCAGGTCGCGCGGGTTGGCACCGCCGGGGACCGCGGCGACCTTGTCCGTGACGGCGAACAGGTGCTCCAGCAGTGCGCGGACGTCGAAGTCCGGGCACGGCGTCGGACCGCCGAGGTGGTCGGTCGTGACGGCCTCCATGAGGCCGGCCACCCACTGCTGGGCGGCGTCGAGGTCGGGTCGGAAGTCCGGGATCTGTGTCATGACCTCAGTCTGACCTCCTTCGGTGACAACTCCTGTCACTGATCCGACGGGGCGCGGTCATGGACCCGCACGCAGCACCGCCCCTTGCCCGGCTCGAGGCGGGCATCGGCCCGGCAGCACCCCATGCCCTCGGCCACCCCGCTGACGTAGTGCTCGTTGAGCCCGCAGACCAGGTCCGTGTGCTCCTTCGCGAGGCTGTCGAAGGGGCAGTTGTGCAGCTCGAGCACCCCGTCGCGCTCGATGGGCTCGTAGCCCTGCTCCGCCAGCGCCGCTGCGAGCTGCTCGATCGTGCTCTCCTCGCCCGTCGCGGCATCGCGCCCGACGTCGACGCCGTGGCCGCGCGCCGAGCGCTCGACGGCACCGTCCAGGTCCTCCGAGGTGCCGGCGTTCGTCACGGCTGTCGCGAGGATCTGCCCGACGAGGTCGTAGCGGCGTGGTGGCAGGGAGACGGCGAACTCGCGGTCCGAGCGGCGGTAGAGCTTGCTCGGGCGGCCCGCTCCCGGGCCGGTGCGCCCGGTCAGGCGCTTGTACTCCACGGTGAGCAGGCCCTCCTCGACGAGTCGGTCGAGGTGGAAGTTCACCTTGTGGGGGCGCAGGCCCAGCGCACGGGCGGCCTCCTCCCGACCGACCGGCTCCGGCCGGCTCGCGACGTACTCGTAGAGCGAGCGTCGGGTGTCGTCCGTCAGGGCCCCGATGCCCGAGGCCAGCGCGCGAAGGTTCATGGCTCCATTCTAAAACACAATTCAGTTGATACAAGAGGCTGTCGCAGGTCTAGTATCTAAGAGTCTCTTGTTTAGAAGGAGTTGTCATGAGCGCCACATCCGCCACCCCCACACCCACGA
>CAYLUX010000160.1:0-2350 GCA_964386935.1 uncultured Janibacter sp. | reverse complement strand
GGGGAGCGCGGCCGGGTCGACATGGTCGCCGCGGAGCGGGCCGCGACCCAGCTGCTCACCTCGCTGGGCCTGGACGTGACCTCGGAGTCGACCCTCGAGACGCCCCGACGGATGGCCGAGGCGCTCGCCGAGCTGACGACCAGCGAGGACTTCGACCTGACGACCTTCCCCAACGAGGAGGGCTACGACGAGCTCGTCCTCGTCCGCGACATCCCGGTCCAGTCCCTCTGCGAGCACCACATGCTCCCCTTCGTCGGTGTCGCGCACGTGGGCTACCTGCCCGGTGAGCGCATCCTCGGACTGTCCAAGTTCGCCCGGATGGTCCAGCTGCACTCGCACCGGCCGCAGACCCAGGAGCGCCTCACCCAGCAGGTCGCGACGCACCTGGAGGAGATGCTCGTCCCTCGCGGCGTCGGTATCGTGATCGAGGCCGAGCACACCTGCATGACGCTGCGCGGCGCCCGGGCACCCGGGACCCGCACCACCACCTCAGCCCTCTTCGGCAGGCTGCGCACCGACCCGCGCAGCCGCGCCGAGTTCCTCGACCTCACAAGGAGCACACCATGAGTCAGGACACCCCGCAGAACATCGTCATCATCGGTGGTGGACTCGCCGGCATCAACGCCGCCGAGCAGCTGCGCACCGACGGCTGGACCGGTGGCATCACGCTGGTCGCGTCCGAGGACCACCTGCCCTACGAGCGCCCGCCGCTGTCCAAGGAGATCCTGCTCGGGAAGTCCGAGCCGGACTCGGTCTACGCCCACGACGCCGACTGGTACTCCCAGCACGACATCGACGTGCGTACCGGCACCACGGCGAGCGCGCTGGACCTCGCGGCCCGCACCGTCCGGGTCGGTGAGGAGACCATCGGGTACGACAAGCTGCTCCTGGCCACCGGGGCCCGCTCGCGCCACCTGCGGTCGGTCGACGAGTCCGGGGCGCCGGTCGCGTACCTGCGCACCCTCGACGAGTGCACGGCGCTCAAGGAGCACCTCACCGGGGACGTCCTGATCATCGGCGCGGGGTGGATCGGGCTCGAGGTCGCCTCCGCCATCCGGCAGGCCGGTGGCACGGCCACGATCGTCGACACCGCCGCGCAGCCGCTCGAGCACGTCCTCGGCGAGGAGCTGGGCGAGGTCTTCGCCGAGCTGCACCGCTCGCACGGGGTCGACCTGCACCTGTCCACGTCGGTGGAGTCGATCACCCACGACGACTCCGGGACGACGGTGCGCCTGGCCGACGGCCACGTCCCGCACCCCGACCTGGTCCTCGTGGCCATCGGCGCCGAGCCGGCGACCGAGCTCGCGGCCGACGCCGGTCTCGAGGTCGAGGGCGGCGTGCTCGTCGACGCGGCCTTGCGCACGAGCGACCCGAACGTCTGGGCCGCCGGTGACATCGCCGCGCAGCAGCACCCGACGCTCGGCCGGTTGCGCGTCGAGCACTGGGACACCTCGATCCACCAGGGGCGCCACGCGGCCTCGAGCATGCTGGGCAAGGCGGGGGACTACGACAAGCAGCCCTTCTTCTTCTCCGACCAGTACGACCTGGGGATGGAGTACGTCGGGCACGTCGGTGTGGACGGGTACGACGAGGTCGTCATCCGCGGCGACCGCGACACCCGGGTGCTGAACGCGCTCTGGATCAAGGACGGCGTCGTCGTGGCCGGCATGCACGCCAACGACTGGGACGCCACGGACTCGCTGCGCGCCTGGCTCGGTCGCACCGCGACCGAGAAGACGCGCGACGCGAGCATCTCGCTGGCCGACTCCCTGGCCTGAGGTCGGCCCAGCCGGCCGCTGCGGCGGCCCGCGAGGGTCAGGGGATCAGGGGCGGCACCACCGGCCGCTCCTGATCCATCGGCAGGTGACGCTGGCCGTACAGGCCGGTGACGAGCATCCCCAGACCGAGCACGAGGTGGAGCCACCCGTCGGCGCCGTTGACCGCGAAGAAGTCGATCGACGTGTTCGGCAGGATCATCACCCCGTAGAAGCAGATCGCGAGCAGCACGATGCCGCCGAGGATGAGGTGGGCCACCGAGGCCAGCCCCGCGCGGGAGGCGAAGACACCGGCGACACCGAGGAGCACGTGGATCAGGTTCAGCAGGATCGAGACCTGGAAGACGCCGAAGAGCATGGCACCGCTGGCGTCGCCGAGGAACTGGATCTGATCGAGGTGGGCGGTCGCTCCGGGGACGAAACCCAGGATGCCGACGGCCAGGAGGACCACGCTGAAGAAGAGGGCCACGGACTTGGTGGCCCCACGGCGGTCGACCACGGGAACTACGCGCTCTGTGATGGTCATCGTTGACCTCCTCAAGGTCTGCCGCGACCTCCACCGGGAGGTCCCGGGC
>CAYLUX010000159.1:0-4612 GCA_964386935.1 uncultured Janibacter sp. | reverse complement strand
AGTTCAAGGGCACCGGCAACATGGAGCTCAAGCTCGACCGTGGCCTGGCCAACCGCCGGATCTTCCCCGCGGTCGACGTCAACGCCTCGGGCACCCGCCGGGAGGAGATCCTCCTCGCGCCCGACGAGCTGAAGATCATGTGGAAGCTGCGCCGCGTGCTCGCCGCCCTCGACACCCAGCAGGGCGTCGAGCTCCTCCTGGACCGGCTGCGCAAGACCAAGACGAACTACGAGTTCCTCCGCCAGGTCCAGCAGACCTCGTCGATCAAGCTCGAGGACGACGAGAGCGCCTAACGCGGGAGGGGACGAAGGGGGTCAGCCCTTGGGCCCTCGTTCCTCGGGCCCTGAGTCGGGCTGCACCCCCTTCGTCCCTCCCGCGCAGGCTCGGGTCGGCGGTCCCCGACCCCGACCTGCCTCGCGGGTAGAGCCGCCCGGGCGGCATCATGGGTGCCATGTCACCGCGCCCGCCCCGGCTCCCGCGCCGCTCGAAGGAGACGCCGGAGCACCCACCCGGCCCGGTCGAGGGCTCGATCATCCGCCCCGCCACGCAGGAGGACATCGCGACCATCGTCGCGCTGCGTGCCCTGCTCTTCGAGGCGACGGGCGCCCCGCCGGAGGTTGTCTCCGACACCGCCTGGCAGCAGGACGCCGCCCGGTGGCTGCAGCTGCGTCTGGCCTCCGGCGACGCCCACGTCGTCGTCGCGGAGGCCAACGGGACCGTCGTCTCCTGCGTCATGGGGCAGGTCGTGGACCTCATGCCCTCGCCCCACCGCAGCGGGCCCGGCGGCCACGTCAGCAATGTCGCGACCTTCCCGCGCCACCGGCGCCTGGGCTTCACCGGCGCGATCATCGAGGCGGTGCTCACCTGGTTCCGCGAGGAGACCGACGTCGAGGTCGTCTCCGTGAACGCCACCGAGGACGGGCGCTCGATCTACGAGCGCTTCGGCTTCACGGAGGCCGCCTTCCCCGAGATGCGGCTGCGGATCGACCGCACGCCGGTCGAGGAGGAGGGGGAGTAGCCCCCTTCGCCGCCGCGGGAACAAATTGTCCCCGGCCACTGTTTTGGGTGGCGTGCCACAGGTCTGGCACACTTCACTGTTGGTCCCGGTTCACGGCCGGCGGGACAGAAGACCGCAGCTGTGGGTTCCCGACGAGGGCGCAGCGCCGACCCGGGCCAGACGAAGACCCAAGGAGCACCACGTGCAGAAGGACATCCACCCCGCGTACGAGACCACCACGGTCACGTGCACCTGCGGCAACACCTTCACCACCCGCAGCACCGCTGCCAGCGGCGAGATCCGCGCCGAGGTCTGCAGCAACTGCCACCCGTTCTACACCGGGAAGCAGAAGATCATGGACACCGGTGGCCGCGTGGCCCGCTTCGAGAAGCGCTACGGCAAGAAGGCTGCCAGCAAGTAGCCCACCCGATGCGCCGGTCAGCCCACCCGGGTTGACCGGCGCATCTGTGTCTGTCGGCGCGCCCGGTCCTGCGACGCGTCACGCGAGATCGGAAGGCGAAAGATGATCGAGTCGGTCGAGGCGCTGCTCGCCGAGCACGCCGAGCTGGAGGCCGCGCTGGCCGACCCCGAGGTCATCGGGGACCACGACCGGCTGCGCGACGTCAACCGTCGCTATGCCCGGCTCACCCCCGTCGTCAACGCCCACCGGGAGCACGAGGCCGCGATCGGCGACCTCGAGGCCGCCAGGGAGCTGGCCGAGGAGGACCCGGCCTTCGCCGAGGAGGTCCCCCCGCTGGAGGAGGCGGTCGCCGCGGCCGAGGACCGGCTGCGCCGGCTGCTCATCCCGCGTGACCCCGACGACGACCGGGACGTGCTGCTGGAGATCAAGGCGGGCGAAGGGGGAGAGGAGTCCGCCCTCTTCGCCGGTGACCTGCTGCGGATGTACCTGCGCCTCGCGGAGAAGCACGGCTGGAAGGTCGAGGTCCTCGAGTCCACCGAGTCCGACCTCGGCGGCTACAAGGACGTGCGGGTCGCGGTCTCGGCGACCGGCACCCCGCAGCCGGGCGAGGCGCCGTGGGCCCGCCTCAAGTACGAAGGGGGCGTCCACCGGGTCCAGCGCGTCCCCGTCACCGAGAGCCAGGGGCGCATCCACACCTCCGCCGCCGGCGTGTGGGTCATGCCCGACGTCGGCGACGTCGCCGAGGTGGAGATCGACCCCAACGACCTGAAGATCGACGTCTACCGATCCTCCGGGCCCGGCGGGCAGAGCGTGAACACCACCGACTCCGCCGTGCGGATCACCCACCAGCCGACCGGCCTCGTCGTCAGCTGCCAGAACGAGAAGTCCCAGCTGCAGAACAAGGAGCAGGCGATGCGCGTGCTGCGTGCCCGGCTGCACCAGATGGCGATGGAGGAGAAGGCCGCCGCCGAGGCCGAGGTGCGTGCCTCCCAGGTGCGCACGGTCGACCGCTCCGAGCGGATCCGGACCTACAACTTCCCGGAGAACCGGATCAGCGACCACCGCACCGGCTACAAGGCCCACCAGCTCGACGCCGTCCTCGACGGTGCGCTGGACCCGGTCATCGACTCGGCCGTCGCCGCCGACGAGGCCGCCAAGCTGGCCGCCCTCGCCGGGGACGCGGGGTGAACCCCCTTCGCCCGCTGCTGAGGGAGGCCGAGGCCGCCCTCACGGGGGCCGGGGTCGCCTCCCCGCGAGCGGACGCCGTGGCGCTGGCCGCGCACGTGCTCGGCGTGACGCGGGGTGAGCTCGAGCGCCGCCTCGTCCTCGGCGAGGAGGTCTCCGACGAGGACGCCGCGCGCTACCGCGAGCTCGTGGCCGAGCGCGCGACCCGGGTGCCGCTGCAGCACCTCACCGGCCGCGCCGCCTTCCGCCGGCTGACGTTGCACGTCGGGCCCGGGGTCTTCGTCCCGCGCCCGGAGACCGAGGGCGTGGCGGGGCTCGCGATCGAGGCGCTCGCGGAGCACGAGGCGCCGGTCGCCGTCGACCTGTGCACCGGTTCCGGGGCGCTCGCCCTCGCGATCGCCGATGAGGTGCCCGGCGCCCGGGTGCTCGCCGTCGAGGTCGACGACCTGGCCCTGGCGTGGACGGCCCGCAACGCGGCGGAGACCGGGCTGCCGGTCGAGGTGGTCGCGGCCGACGCGACGGCACCGCCGCAGGACGAGCCGGCGCTCGCCGAGGTGCTCGGGGCGGTCGACCTCGTCGTCAGCAACCCGCCGTACATCCCGCAGGAGATGGTCCCGGTCGACCCGGAGGTGGCCGAGCACGACCCGGATGTCGCGCTCTTCGGGGGCAGCGCGGACGGGCTGGCCATACCGTTGGCCGTCGCCGCCACCGCCGCCCGGCTGCTGCGCCCCGGCGGCCGGCTCGTCATGGAGCACGCCGACGAGCAGGGCGAGAGCCTGCCCGCAGCGCTCGAGGCGACCGGTGCCTGGACCGACGTCACCGACCACCTCGACCTCGCCGACCGCCCGCGGACCGTCACCGCGACCCGCCGCCCCGACTGACCCCGGTCGACGCACGTAGGGTGGAGGCCATGAGTCCCGTCGTCGACGCCACCGGAGACGACCGCGGCCCCAGCATCGAGCGCACCGTCGATGCCGTCCGGCGCGGTGAGGTGGTCGTCATCCCCACCGACACCGTGTACGGGATCGGCGCCGATGCCTTCGACGCGGCCGCCGTCGCCGACGTCCTCGAGGCGAAGGGGAGGGGCCGCGACATGCCCCCGCCCGTCCTCGTCCCCGAGGTCCGCACCCTCGACGGCCTGGCCCGCGCCGTGCCCGACTACGCCCGCAAGCTCGTCAAGGAGTTCTGGCCGGGCCCGCTGACCCTCGTCCTGCTCGCCCAGCCGACCCTGCACTGGGACCTCGGCGAGACCGCGGGGACCGTCGCCCTTCGCATGCCCGACGACGAGGTGGCCCTGGAGGTGCTCGGTGAGACCGGGCCGCTGGCCGTGACCAGCGCGAACCGCACCGGCCAGCCCGCCGCGACGACCGTCACCGAGGCCGCCGTCCAGCTCGGCCCGTCCGTGACCGTCTACCTCGACGGCGGGCCGCGCACCACCCAGGCACCCTCGACGATCATCGACTGCACCGGCGAGCGACCCGAGGTGCTGCGCCAGGGCGCGATCAGCCGCGAGCAGCTCGTCGCCGTGCTCGGCGAGGGCTTCGACCGGCCCGCCGACGCGGGGGAGGACGTCGGGGACGTGACAGAGCCGGACGAGGCCACCGAATCCGCCATCGACGCACCGACCGATCCCACCGATGCCGCGCCGGAGTCACCGGGGTGGCAGGATCCTGCACCAGAGCAGGGCACGCCAGAGCAGAGCACGACCGACACGGAGGCACAGCAGCGATGACCGACGACACCTTCTACGGCTCCGACTTCGGGGCGCTGGAGGCCTTCGACCCGGAGGTCAGCGGCATCCTGCTGAGCGAGCTGGAGCGCATCCGTGGCGGGCTGCAGCTCATCGCGAGCGAGAACATCTGCTCCCCGGAGGTGCTCACCGCGCTCGGCTCGACCCTGAGCAACAAGTACGCCGAGGGCTACCCGGGCCGGCGCTACTACGGCGGCTGCTCCGAGGTCGACAAGGCCGAGGAGCTGGCCATCGAGCGCTGCAAGAGCCTGCTCGGCGC
>CAYLUX010000158.1:0-4622 GCA_964386935.1 uncultured Janibacter sp. | reverse complement strand
AGCAGCTGGCCCGCCTTCTCACCGGTGAGGTGGTAGCCGTTGATCTCCCGGAGCACGGCCTCGGCGTCGACCTCGCCCTTCTCGTTCGTCGGGTAGTCCCAGGTGAGGTCCTGCAGGGCGCGGTCCCGCTCGAGGTCGGAGTCCGCGAGCAGCTCCCGGATGCGCACGCCGAGCTGGTAGTAGAAGTCCAGCTCGCTCTGCGCGTCGCCCGGCGGGTCGATGGCCTTGTGGTGCCACTGCAGCATCCGCTGGGTCTGGGTGAAGGTGCCCGACTTCTCGACGTGGGTCGCGGCCGGCATGAAGAAGACCTCGGTGTCGATGTCCTCCGTCCTCAGCTCGCCGCTCGCGATCTCCGGGGAGTCCCTCCACCAGGTGGCGGACTCGATGAGCTGGAAGTCGCGCACGACGAGCCACTTCAGGTGGCTCATCGCGAGGCGCTGCATCCGCCCGTGGGCGGAGCCGACGGCCGGGTTCTGACCCACGACGAAGTAGCCCTCGACCTCGTCGTCGAGCATCGCCATCGTCGTCTGGTACGTCCCGTGCGCGCCGGTGAGGCGGGGAAGCCGGTCGTAGCAGAAGTCGTTCTCCGGGGTGGCGGCGTCGCCGAACCAGGACTTCAGCAGGCTCGCGGTGTACGCGGGTCCCTCGGTCCAGAAACCCTTCTGCGTCGGGGAGGCGATGCTCCCGAGGAAGTCCTCCAGGGTGTCGTGCTGGCCGGCCATCGGCATCGGCAGGTACCCGGGCAGGTTGTTGAAGAGCGTCGGGATGTCCGTCGACCCCTGGATGCTCGCGTGACCGCGCAGCGCCATGATCCCGCCGCCGGGGCGACCCATGTTGCCCATGAGCAGCTGGAGGATCGCCGCGGTGCGGATGAACTGCGCGCCCAGGCTGTGCTGGGTCCACCCCAGGGCGTAGGCGAAGGCAGTCGTGCGCTCGCGCCCGGAGTTGTGGGCCACGGCGTCGGCCACCAGCTGGAACTGGTCCACCGGGATGCCGCACACGTCGGCGACCATATCCGGGGTGTAGCGGGCGTAGTGCCGCTTGAGGATCTGGAAGACGGTCCGCGGGTCCTGGAGGGTCTCGTCCCGCTCGTCGCCGTCGTAGGCCCACGAGGAGGTGTCGTACTTGCCGGTCTCCGGGTCGTACCCGGAGAAGACCCCGTCGAGGTCCTCGGTGTCCTCGAAGTCCTCACTGACGAGCGTCGCCGCGTTGGTGTAGGCGAGCACGTAGTCGTGGAAGTACAGGTCGTTGCTCAGCACGTGGTTCACGAGCGCACCGAGGAAGACCACGTCGGTCCCGGCACGGATCGCCACGTGGTGGTCGGCGACCGCCGAGGTCCGCGTGAACCGCGGGTCGACGTGGATGATCTTCGCGCCGCGGGCCTTGGCCTCGGCCACCCACTGGAAGCCCACCGGGTGGCACTCGGCCATGTTCGAGCCCTCGATGATGATGCAATCCGAGTTGGCCATGTCCTGCAGGTACTGCGTGGCGCCACCCCGGCCGAACGAGGATCCCAGACTGGGAACCGTGGCGGAGTGTCAAATACGCGCCTGGTTCTCGATCTGTATCGCCCCCGAGGCCGTGAAGAGCTTCTTCATCAGGAAGTTCTCCTCGTTGTCGAGGGTGGCTCCCCCGAGCGAGGCGATCCCCATGGTGCGGTTCAGCCGCCGACCCTGCTCGTCGGTGTCCTGCCACGTGTTGGCGCGCGTGCGCACGTAGCGCTCGGCGATCATGTCGATGGCGGTGTCGCGGTCGATCTTCTGGAACACGCTCGCGCCCGGTGCACGGTAGAGCACGTCGGTGCGGCGCGAAGGCGAGTTGACCAGCTGCTCGCTGGCGGCCCCCTTCGGGCAGAGCCGACCCCGGCTGACGGGGGAGTCCGGGTCGCCCTCGATCTGGACGACCTTCTCGTCCTTGACGAAGACCTTCTGCCCGCAGCCGACGGCGCAGTAGGGGCACACGCTCTGCACGACGCGGTCTGCCGTGCTCGTGCGGGCCTCCACCTCTCGGGTCCGGCGGGAGGTCACGGACGAACCGCGACCGAGGAAGTCACCGGTGGCCAGCTGCCGCAGCACCGGCCATCCCAGGAAGCTCGAATCCTTGGGTGCCATCGTCGACTCCGTTCCTCACCGACCTGACGTGACGGTAGCCACACCGTAGCCCTTTGTTGGCCTGTGCGGGAGGGGGGTTCGCGCGCAGCGCCGTTCGTCTCCGGTTACCGGCCGGTCAGCGCAGTCGGCGGGAGTGCAGCACCCGGACCCGCTCGGCGAGGACCGGGTCCGGACCATCGACCACGGCGCCCGGGACGACCCGGGTGACCGGCAGCGGCGCGACGGGGGCAGCGGGCAGGCCGAGCTCGGCGCTCCAGGCGAGCAGCTGCTCGGTCGAGCTGGCGCAGACGATCCGGCCGAGCCCGACCCAGCCGTGGGCGGCGGCGCACATGGGGCAGTGCTCGCCGGAGGTGTAGACGGTGGCCGCGGCGCGCTCCTCGGGCGTGAGGTGCTCGGCCGCCCACCGGGCGATGGCGAACTCCGGGTGCCGGGTCGCGTCACCGCCGGAGACCCGGTTGTGGTCCTCGAGGAGCACGCTGCCGTCGGCGGCCACGAGGACGGAGCCGAAGGGTTCGTCGCCGGCATCCAGCGCCCGCTCGGCCAGGTCCACCGCACGCTCCAGGTGCCCACGATCCGCAGCGTCGATCATGTGGGCATCGTGGCACAGCGGGTTCGGCGCGGGTCGGTGCCGGCGAAGGGGGAGGATGGCGCCATGAGCTCTCCCCTCGTCGACCGGACCTTCGCCGCGGTCATCTTCGACAACGACGGGACGTTGGTGGAGTCCGCCGGGCCGGTGCAACGCTCCTGGCTGCGGTGGGCCCGGGAGAACGACGTCGACCCCACGCTGCTCGCCGGCTCCCACGGGGTGCCGGCCGCGGCGATCATCGAGCGGGTGGCGCCCCACCTGGACCCGGTGGCGACGTTGGAGCACATCGAGTCCCTGGAGCTGGCCGACCTCCACGGGGTCCACGCCCTGCCCGGCGTGCCCGAGGCGCTCGCGGCGCTCGCCGCCCCGGCGGGCGATCCCACGGTGTTCGCCATCGCGACCTCGGCGACCCGGCCGTTGGCCCGGGCCCGGCTCGCGGCCGCTGGTATCGAGGAGCCGGAGCTCCTCGTCACCGTCGAGGACGTCGAGCGGGGCAAGCCCAACCCGGACCCCTTCCTGCTCGCGGCGGAGCGGCTCGGTGTCGACCCGGCGGACTGCCTCGTCTGCGAGGACGCACCGAGCGGCATCACCGCGGCGAAGGCGGCGGGCTGCGCCGTCCTGGCCGTCACGACGACCTCACCGGCCGAGGAGCTGACCGCGGCCGACGTGGTCGTCGGGGGACTGGACGAGGTGCGTTTCGTCCGCGAGGGCGGGCGGGTGCACGTCACGCCGGCCTGACAGGGGGCGATTCGTGGCCGGGCGCAAGTCCTTGTCATGATGTGAGACATGACACACCCGGACACCATGGCGGTGCACGGTGGGCGCGAGGACCTCGCAGCCCTCGGAGTGCACGTCCCCCCGATCGACCTCTCCTCCACCTACCCGGTCACCGACCTGGACTCTGGTGGCGCTTCCTACGAGACGCTCGCCACCGGCGGGCGCCCGGACGAAGGGGGCGTGAGCTCGCTCGTCTACCAGCGGCTGTGGAACCCCAACGTCGACCGCTTCGAACGCGGCGTCGCCGATCTCGAGCACGCACCGGAGGCGGTCGCCTTCGCCTCCGGGATGGCGGCCTTGAGCGCCACCCTCATCGCCTGCACCTTCGCGGGGACCCCGCACGTCGTGGCCGTCCGTCCTCTCTACGGGGGGAGCGATCACCTGCTCGCCACCGGAATGCTCGGCACCGAGGTCACCTGGGCGACCCCCGACGGCGTGGCCGAGGCCGTCGCCTCCCGGCCGGACGACACCGGCCTGGTGCTCATCGAGACCCCCGCCAACCCGTCGCTGGAGATCGTCGACGTGCGCGCGGTCGTCGACGCCGCCGGCGACGTGCCGGTCATGGTCGACAACACCTTCGCCACCCCAGTGCTGCAGCAGCCGCTCGAGCTCGGGGCCGCGTTGTCGATGCACTCCGCGACGAAGTACCTCGGCGGTCACGGCGACCTCATGGGCGGGGTCGTGGCCACCGGCGACGCGTGGGCGCGCCGGCTGCGGCAGGTCCGCGCGCTCACCGGTGGCCTGCTGCACCCGATGGCCGCCTACCAGCTGCACCGTGGCCTGCAGACCCTGCCGGTGCGGGTCCGCGCCCAGCAGGAGAGCGCGCGTGTCCTCGCGGCCTGGCTGGCGGAGCACGAGCTGGTCGAGGAGGTCCGCTACCCGGGCCTGCCCGGCTCGAGCGTGCCGGAGCAGCAGATGAGCGGCCCCGGCGCGATGATCGCCTTCCGCCCGCGGGGCGGCCCCGCGGCGGCGGCCGAGCTGGTCACGCGGTGCGAGCTGATCACCCATGCGGTCTCGTTGGGTGGCGTGGACACCCTCATCCAGCACCCCGCGTCCCTGACCCACCGCCCCGTCGAGGAGTCGGCGAAGCCGGGAGATGACCTGCTGCGCCTCTCCGTCGGGCTGGAGGACGTCGAGGACCTGCGGGC
>CAYLUX010000157.1:0-4642 GCA_964386935.1 uncultured Janibacter sp. | reverse complement strand
AACGTCGACTCCGACGAGGTGATGTTCTACTGCGGCGGCGACTACGAGGCGCGCAAGGGATCGGGCATCGGGCAGGGCTCGATCAGCCTGCACCCGGGCGGCCACCCGCACGGCCCGCAGCCGGGCGCCTACGAGCGCTCGATCGGCGCGGAGTACTTCGACGAGCTGGCGGTCATGGTCGACACCTTCCGCCCGCTCGAGATCGGTGAGGGCGGCCGGGCCGCCGACGACGGGGTCTACGCCTACTCCTGGGACCGCGCGGCGAAGGGGGCCGCCGACCGATGAGCACGCTGACCCCCGAGCACCCGCTGCTGGCCGGCCTGTGCGACGACGCCGCCGTCTTCCCTCCCGGCAATCTCCCTCTCGCGGAGGCGGTCCCGGCACATCTGAACCACGGGAAGGGAGCCCACGCGGCCCTCGTCGGCCCCTTCGTCCTCGCGGCGAAGGACCTCCCTTCGCTCGCCGAGGTCACCGCCGACCTGCCCGAGGCGGGCCTCGAGCTGGCACTCACCTCACCCCTGCCGGATCTCGCCGGCGCCCTCGAGCACGCCGGCACCCTTCCCGCCGTGCGGGTGGTGGCCCTGGAGATCGCGCTGCCGGAGGGCACCGCCCCCGGCGAGGTCGTGCCGACGCTGGACACCGTGCTCGCCGGCCGCGACCTCTCCGTCGCGGTGGAGGTACCGCGCGACGAGCGCCGGGCCGAGGTCATCTCCGCCCTGGCGGGCACCCCGTATGCCGCGAAGCTGCGCACCGGCGGCGTGCGTGCCGAGCTCTACCCCGACGAGGCGGAGCTGGCCGGAGCCATCGAGGCGCTCGTCGCCGCGGGCGTGCCCTTCAAGGCCACGGCCGGGCTGCACCACGCGCTGCGCAACACCGACCCGGACACCGGCTTCGAGCAGCACGGGTACCTCAACCTGCTCGTCGCGGCCGACGCCGCCGTGGCCGGGGCAAACGCCGACGAGCTCGCCCGACTGCTCGGCGAGCGCGACGGCGCCACGGTCACCGAGCGGGTGCGGGCGCTCGACCCGGAGGTGCGGCGGACCTTCCGCTCCTTCGGCACCTGCTCCATCACCGACCCGACCACCGAGCTGGTCGACCTCGGAATCCTCACCCCCGACGCGAAGAAGGACCTGCCATGACGACCCTGTCCGTGCCCGACGAACACCTCTTCGGCCTGCACAACCTGCCCTACGGCGTCTACTCGACCGCCGGGTCGCAGCCGCGCGTCGCGGTCCGCTACGGCGACCACGTGGTCGACCTGGCGATGCTGCTCGGGGACGAGGACACCTTCGCCCAGGGGTCGCTCAACACCTTCATGGCGCAGGGGCACGAGCGGTGGATCGCGGTCCGCAAGGCGATCGCACGCGCCCTTCGCGCGGAGGTGCCGGACGAGGCCGTGCACTCCCTGGACGAGGTGACCCTGCACCTGCCCGTCGAGGTCGCCGACTACGTGGACTTCTACGCCAGCGAGCACCACGCCTCGAACCTCGGCCGGCTCTTCCGGCCGGACAACCCGAGCCCGCTCATGCCGAACTGGAAGCACCTGCCGGTCGGCTACCACGGCCGCGCGTCCTCGATCGTCGTCTCCGGCACCGACATCGTGCGGCCGAGCGGGCAGCGCAAGGGGCCCCAGGACGAGGCACCGGTCTTCGGGCCCTCGACCCGGCTGGACATCGAGGCGGAGGTCGGTTTCGTCGTCGGCACCGGCAACGCGATGGGCGAGCGGATCGACGTCGGCACCGCGGAGGAGCACCTCTTCGGCGCCGTCCTCTTCAACGACTGGTCCGCGCGTGACATCCAGGCCTGGGAGTACGTGCCGCTCGGGCCGAACCTCGGCAAGTCCTTCGCCTCGACGATCTCCCCGTGGGTCGTGCCGATGCTCGCGCTGGAGGGGGCGCACGTCGAGCTCCCGACGCAGGACCCGACGCCGCTGGAGTACCTGCAGGGCGGCCCGTCGGCGGGGCTGGACATCGACCTCGAGGTGAGCTGGAACGGTCAGGTCGTCTCCCGCCCGCCGTACCGGGAGATGTACTGGTCGCCGGCGCAGATGCTCGCCCACCTCACCGTGAACGGCGCCCCCGCCCGCACCGGGGACGTCTTCGCCTCCGGCACCGTCTCGGGTCCGAAGAAAGACCAGCGCGGCGCCTTCATCGAGCTCACCTGGGGCGGAGCGGAGCCGGTGACCGTGGCCGGTGAGGAGCGCACCTTCCTGCAGGACGGTGACGAGGTCGTCCTCTCCGCGACCGCCCCTGCCCCCGGCGGCAGGCGGCTCGGCTTCGGTGAGGCCCGCGGCACGGTCCTCCCCACCCGCCCGTAGCGCCGGGGTCGGTCACTCGGCCGCGAAACCTGCCACGACGTCGAGGCACTCGCTCGGGGGTTCCCAGAGGTTGCCGTGCTCGCGGCCCTCGATGACCACGCGGCGGGCTCCCGGGATCTGCCGGGCGAGCGCCTCGCTCATCGAAGGGGGCACCAGCCCGTCGCGGGAGCCGTGCACGAGCAGCGTGGGCACCTCGATCCGCGCCACGACACGATCGGTCTCCCAGCGGTCCGGGACGAGGCGGCGCGGGAAGACCCGCACCACCTGACGCACCATCGCCGTCATCGAGGTGAAGGGTGAGACGAGCACCAGCCGCCCCTCACCGTCATCCCCGGTGAGGACCCCTTCCGCGGCGAGCTGGGCCGCCACCGCGGAGCCGAGCGACTCACCGACGAGGACCGTCTCCGACCGCCCCAGACCCCCGTCGTGGAGGTGCGCCAACCCGTCGCGGGCGGCGGCGAGGATGGCCCGTTGGCTGATGCGTTCACGTCCGGCGGGCCCGTAGCCGGGGTACTCGATCGCGGCGAATCCGAGTCCGACGGAGGCGAAGAGCCGCGCCAACGGATCGATCGACGCCAGGTCCGAGCCGTTGCCGTGCAGGTAGACGACGGTGCGCGCTCCCTCCGGTGCCGGTCGGTGCAGGAGGTGGGCGCCTCCCTTCGCCCGCTCGATGGGCAGGCCCTCCTCGCCGGGCCACTTCGGCACCGGGTAGATCAGTCGACGCAGCATCTACAGCTCCGGCACGTCCTCGAGCTCCCGACCGTCGCCCGGGTCGGGGCTCGGCAGCACGTCCTCGCCGTCGGCCAGGAAGACCTCGTGCCCGTCCTCGCGGAGGCGGCGCGTGGCCTCCAGCAGCATCCGGCGCGCAATGGTCGAGATCGAGTGGACGCCGGTCATGTCCAGGGCCAGGCGGCGTTCGTGCGGCGGGTGCTCGGTGAGGCGGGTGACCACCCGCTCGGCGCCGGTGAAGCCGATCGTCCCGGCGAGGTGGTAGATCCGCACCGCCTCCTCCCCTTCGCCGAGGACCGTCGTCGAGTGGATGACCGAGCGCGCCGGAGGGGCCACCCGCATCAGGTGCAGCCCGAGGTCCTTCGAGAGCCGCTCGAAGGCAGCGACCCCCCGGACGCTGTTGCCGTGCCGGTCCAGCCGGGGCGAGAAGGTCGAGATCCCGACCTGCCCGGGCAGCGCGCCGATGATGCCGCCGCCGACACCGCTCTTGGCCGGGATGCCGACCGAGGAGACCCAGTCACCGGCGGAGTCGTACATGCCGCAGGTGAGCATGACCGACAGCAGGTGCCGGACCTGGTCCCCGTCGAAGATCCGCTTGCCCGTCACCGGCTGCACGCCCGCGTTGGCCAGCGTCGCCGCCATGACCGCGAGGTCGCGCGAGGTGACGAGCACCGAGCACTGCCGCGAGTAGGCGTCGACGACGTCCTCGGCGCTGTCGGTGATGATGCCGTGGCTGCGGAGCATGTGGGCGATGGCCAGGTTGCGGTCGCTCGCGGCCATCTCGGAGTGCCAGACCTGCTCGTCGACCGAGAGCTCGCGTCCGGCCAGGTCGGAGAGCAGCTGGATGATCTGCTCGACGCGTCCCTGGGGGCTGGTCGTCTCGTCACCGACGAGGGTGTGGGCGGTGATCGCCCCGGCGTTGATCATCGGGTTGAGCGGTCGGCCGGAGCCCTCCTCGAGGGAGATCTCGTCGAAGGGCTCACCGGAGGGCTCGACGTCGATCTTCTCCAGCACGTGGGCGAGGCCGCGCTCCCGCACCGCCAGCCCGTAGGCGAAGGCCTTGGAGATGGACTGGATCGTGAACTCCCGCTCCGCGTCACCGACGGCGTAGACCTCGCCGTCCACGGTCGCCACGGCCAGGCCGAAGCGGTTCGGGTCGACCTTGGCCAGCTCGGGGATGTACGAGGCCGGCTCGCCCCGCTGGTTCGGGGCGCAGGCAGTCACGACCTCGTCGAGGTAGTCGGGGACCGGGTTCTCCATGGTCGCGATCCTCCCACGGCCGCCCGGCCGGTCCATCAGGACGAAGGGGGCCGGCCGGCCCCCTTCGTCCCGGAGGGCTGCTCACGCGAGCGGCATGCACACCTCGGTCAGCAGGTCCTCCGGCGCAGTCGTGGTCGGGTCGGAGAGGTACCGGTTGGAGCCGAGCACCTCGATCGGGTCCTCGCGGCCGGTGCGGGGCGCCAGCGTCAGCCCCTCGGCGCGCACGAACTCGTCGATGCGGGAGTGCGCCTCGGTGATCAGGGTGTAGGGCCCTTCGACCCGGGCCATGACGACCCGCTGCTCGGGGACCTCGTGGACCTCGACCGGGTCGGCGGC
>CAYLUX010000156.1:0-4728 GCA_964386935.1 uncultured Janibacter sp. | reverse complement strand
CCGCCTCCGGCACCGCCCGCACCGAGTGCACGGCGGCGCCGGTCCGCGCGAGCGGTGTGTCGACGGGCGAGGCGAAGGCTCGCTCCGCCCACGCCTCCAGCGACCCGTCGGAGTAGCGCTGCTGCACCCGGTCCAGCGGGGCGTGCCCGTCGCCGTCGAGGCCGCCCGCGAGGTAGAGGGTGTCCAGCAGGGTCAGCCGGATCCCGGCCTCCGCGGCCGCGGTGACGATCGCCTCGCGCATCGCGTCCCGCTCGTAGGGGCTCCCGTCCGGGGCGTGGTGGACGTAGTGGAACTCGCCGACGACCGTGAAGCCCGCCAGCACCATCTCCGCGAAGGTGGCGCGCGCCAGGTCGAGGTAGTTCTCCGGGGTCAGCGTCGCGGCGACCCGGTACATCCGCTCGCGCCAGGTCCAGAAGCTGCCGCCGTCGCCGTGGGTGCGCCCACGCAGTGCCCGGTGGAAGGCGTGGCTGTGCGCATTCGCCAGCCCTGGCAGGACGAGCCCGCCGAGCCGGATGTCCGCTCCCGCAGGGGATGCGCCGGTCTCGACGGCGGTGATCCGTCCATCCTCGACGGTGATCCGGACGTCCTCCGCGACCCCCTCCGGGAGCCGGGCGAAGGGGGCGTGCCAGCTCCTCACGACGCCTCCCCGTCGCCCACCGCGTCCTCGAACACCAGGTCCTCGAGCACCGCGGTCAGGGCCTCGATGCCGGTGAGGCAGTCGGCCTCCTCGGCGTGCTCGGCGGGGCTGTGAGAGACACCGGTCGGGTTGCGCACGAAGAGCATCGCCGCGGGTACCCCGGCGGTCGCGAGCACCCCCGCGTCGTGGCCGGCGCCGGTCGACAGCAGCGGCACCGCGCCACCGACACCGGCCGATCCACCCGCACCACCGCGCAGCGCCCCGTGCACCCGCGAGGTCAGGTCCTCGGTGAAAGGGGTCGGCCCGGTCCAGGACTGCTCGACGAGCGTGCCGCCGACGTCGGTGACCCGGGACTCGACACGCTCGACCGTCCGCCGCACCTGCGACTCGTCGGACCCACGGGCATCGAGCCACAGCCGCACGTGACTGGGGATCGCGTTGATCCCGTTCGGGGTGACCTCGACCCGGCCCAAGGTCGCGACGCAACCGTGGGCGTGGGCGGCCTCCCGCACCGCGAGGGTGATCTCGGCGGCGAGCAGCATCGCGTCGCTGCGGTCCTCCAGCGCGGTCGTGCCGGCGTGGTTCGCCACGCCGGGCAGGTCGATCCGCCACCGGCCGTGCGGGTGGATCGAGGTGCCGACGGCGACGGCTCCGCCCCAGGCGTCCTCGCCACGCGACCCCTCGGACACCGGCCCGTCGAGGCGCAGCCGGGCGAGCCGGTCGACGTCGCCGAGGGCCTGCCCCTGCTCGACGTGCAGCTCGACGAAGGCACCGACCCTTAGCAGCGCCTCGGAGTCGGCGCCGTAGGCCCCGGGGTCACGGCCGACCGACCGCAGCGCCTCCGCCATCGAGACCCCGTCGCCGTCGCGCAGCCCGAGCGCACGCTCCGCCGTCATCGCCCCGGTGAGCACCCGGGAGCCGGCGCAGGCGACGCCGAAGCGCGCCCCCTCCTCGTCGACGAAGTTCGCCACAGCCAACGGGCGGGTGGGGCGAACTCCCTTCGCCCGCAGGGCATCCATCGCCGCGAAGCCGGAGACCACGCCGAGCGGACCGTCGAAGGCGCCGCCGTCCGGCACAGAGTCCAGGTGGCTGCCGGTGACGATGCCGCCCTCCCCCGTCTCCCGCAGGTGGGCGTCGACGTCACCCCACCAGGCCCACTGGTTGCCGACCCGGTCCTCGACGAGGTCCAGCCCGCGCGCAGCCGCCTCGCCCGCGAACCACTCCCGCAGCGTCGCGTCCTCGGCGGTCCACGCGTAGCGGCGGTAGCCACCGGTCTCCCCGTGGCGACCGACCCCGGCGAGGTCACGCCACATCGATGCGAAGGGGGTCACTCGCCTCACTCCTGCCCGTCGCGGACCTTCGCCGGCATCGGCACCCGGACGCCGCGCTCCGCGGCGACCTCGACGGCCCGCGAGTAGCCGGCGTCGACGTGGCGCAGCACGCCCATGCCCGGGTCGTTGGTGAGGAGTCGCTCCAGCTTCTGCGCCGCGAGGTCGGTGCCGTCGGCGACACCAACCTGACCGGCGTGGATGGAGCGCCCCATGCCCACCCCGCCGCCGTGGTGGATCGAGACCCAGGTGGCACCCGAGCTGGTCGAGGTGAGGGCGTTGAGCAGCGGCCAGTCGGCGATCGCGTCCGAGCCGTCGAGCATGCCCTCGGTCTCCCGGTAGGGGCTGGCGACGGAGCCGGAGTCCAGGTGGTCGCGGCCGATGACGATGGGGGCCTTGACCCGCCCGTCGCGCACGAGCTCGTTGAAGAGCAGTCCCGCCCGGTGCCGCTCGCCGTAACCGAGCCAGCAGATACGCGCGGGCAGACCCTCGAACTCGACGAATTCGCTTGCGGCGTCGAGCCACCGGTGCAGGTGCTCGTTCTCCGGGAAGAGCTCCTTGAGGGCCTCGTCGGTGACCCGGATGTCCTCCGGGTCACCGGAGAGGGCCACCCAGCGGAAGGGTCCGAGGCCCTCGCAGAAGAGCGGGCGGATGTAGGCCGGGACGAAGCCGGGGAAGGCGAAGGCGCGGCCGTAGCCCGCGTGCCGGGCCTCGTCGCGGATGCTGTTGCCGTAGTCGAAGACCTCGGCTCCCTCGTCCTGGAACTCGACCATCGCCTGCACCTGGGCGGCCATCGACTCCTGGGCCTTCTTCGTGAAGCCGTCGGGGTCCCCTTCGGCCTCCTGCTGCCAGTCCTCGAGCGGGATCTCGCCGGGCAGGTAGCTCAGCGGGTCGTGGGCGCTCGTCTGGTCGGTGACGACGTCGACCTCGATCTCGCCGGCGCGGTGGCGACGCAGCAGCTCGGGGAAGACGCGCGCGGCATTGCCGACGAGGCCCACCGAGAGGGCACGGCGCTCCCGCTTCGCCGCGGTCACCCGGGCGAGCGCCTCGTCCAGGTCCTCGACGATCTCGTCGAGGTAGCGCTTCGCGACGCGGCGCTCGAGGTGGGACCGGTCGACGTCGACGATGAGCACGGCGCCGCCGTTGAGGGTGACCGCGAGCGGCTGGGCGCCACCCATGCCGCCGCAACCACCGGTGATCGTCAGGGTGCCGGCGAGGGTGCCGCCGAAGCGCTTCCGGGCGACCGCAGCGAAGGTCTCGTAGGTGCCCTGGAGGATCCCCTGGGTGGCGATGTAGATCCACGAGCCGGCCGTCATCTGGCCGTACATCATCAGTCCCTCGGCCTCGAGCCGGCGGAACTCGGGCCAGTTCGCCCAGTCGCCGACGAGGTTGGAGTTCGCGAGCAGCACCCGCGGCGCCCACTCGTGGGTGCGCAGGACACCGACAGGCTTGCCGGACTGGACGAGCAGGGTCTCGTCCGGCTCGAGGTCTTGCAGCGTGTCGACGATGGCGTCGAAGGCGGCCCAGGAGCGGGCCGCGCGACCGGTGCCGCCGTAGACGACGAGGTCATCGGGGCGCTCGGCGACCTCGGGGTCGAGGTTGTTCATGAGCATGCGCAGCGGCGCCTCGGTCTGCCAGCTCTTCGCAGTGATCTCGGTGCCGCGCGGTGCGCGGACGGGGCGTGCGCCTTCCATGTCGATACTCCTTTGTGTCGTGGGGGCGAAGGGGGTTCAGGCCAGAGGGCCGGCGGTGGTCTCGGCGGCGGCGACCACGGATCCGTCGGTGACGGCGGCGACCGCCCCCTCGATGTCGGGGGCGAGGAAACGGTCGGGCCCCGGCTCCGTGCTCCCCGCCTCACCCGCGGCGTCGATCGCCGCGATGACCGCGGCGCTGGCCGGTGCCGGCTCGAGCGGGGCCCGCAGCCGGATGCCGCGGGCCGCGGTGAGCAGCTCGATGCCCAGGACGCGGGTCAGCCCGTCGACACCGCGACGCAGCTTGCGCGCGGCGGCCCACCCCATCGAGACGTGGTCCTCCTGCATCGCGCTGCTCGGGATGGAGTCGGCGCTGGCGGGGGCGGCGAGGCGCTTCAGCTCGGAGACGATCCCGGCGGCGGTGTACTGGGCGATCATCAGGCCGGAGTCGGTACCGGGGTCATCTGCAAGAAATGGCGGAAGCCCGTTGGACCGCTTGGCGTCGAGGAAACGGTCGGTGCGCCGCTCGCTCATGCTCGCCACGTCGGCGAGGACGACGGCGAGGAAGTCGAGCACGTAGGCCACGGGCGCGCCGTGGAAGTTCCCGTTGGACTCCACCCGGCCGTCGAGGGTGACCACGGGGTTGTCGATGGCCGCGGCCAGCTCCCACCCGGCGACGCGGGCGGCGTGGTCGAGGGTGTCCCGGGCCCCGCCGTGCACCTGCGGCGAGCAGCGAAGGGAGTAGGCGTCCTGCACGCGCGTGCAGGCCTCCGGGTCCCGGTGGCTGTCCCGGATCGGGCTGCCGGCGATGACCTGGCGCATGTTCGCCGCGGCGGCGGCCTGGCCGGGGTGCGGGCGCAGCGCCTGCAGGTCGCCGGCGAAGACGTCGTCCGTGCCGAGCAGCCCCTCGACGCTCATCGCCGCGGCGACGTCGGCGGTGGTGAGCAGCCGGCGCAGGTCGTGGATCGCGAGGCACAGCATGCCGAGCATGCCGTCGGTGCCGTTGATGAGGGCGAGGCCCTCCTTCTCCTCCAGCTGCACCGGGGTCAGGCCGGCGGCGGCGAGGACGGCG
>CAYLUX010000155.1:0-4789 GCA_964386935.1 uncultured Janibacter sp. | reverse complement strand
GAGGAGGTCGCCCGGTGGCTCGATGAGCAGTGGACCGGCGTCAACGACTGGGTGGCGGAGCGGATCAGTGACCGGGAGTACCTGTGAGGCGTGGTGCAGTCCGTCTGCCCACAGCCCTGCCCCAGCTCAGCTCAGGACGGCTTGCCCAGGGAGCGGAGGGAGTCCAGCCAGCCCCGCGCCTCGACGAAGGCCTCATCGGTAGTGATCGGGTCGACCTGGATCTCCGCCCCGGAGGCCGCGGGGTAGGAGCCGAGGAAGCGCACGTCGGCGCAGACCCGGTGCAGGCTCATCAGCGCCGCGCCGACCCGCTCGTCCTGCACGTGCCCCTCGAAGTCGATGGAGAAGCAGTAGGAGCCCATCGACTCCTTCGTCGGCCGCGACTCCAGCCGGGTCATGTTGATCCCGCGCACGGCGAACTGCTCGAGCAGCTCGAGCAGGCCACCGGCCCGGTCCGCGCGCTGGTAGAGCACGACGGTCGTCTTGTCCCGGCCCGTCGGTGCGGGCAGCCACTCCGGCCGCGCGACGACGACGAAGCGCGTCACCGCATTGGCCATGTCGCCGATGTCGGAGGCGAGCACCTCCAGACCGAAGCGCTCGGCCGCCACCGGCGCGCACACCGCAGCGTCGTAGCCGACCTCGTCCGGGTGCTCGAGGAGGTCCTTCGCCGCGGACGCGGTCGAGAGCGTCGGCACGTAGATCGCCTCGGGCACCGTCGACTCGGCCCAGCCGCGCACCTGCGCCCACGCGTGGCTGTGGGTGCCGATCGCGCGCACCGAGTCCAGTGACGTCCCCGGCCGGGCGCACGCGACGAAGGTGATCGGGACGAGCACCTCGCCGATGACGACGAGCGGGTCGCCGGAGGCGAGGGCGTCGAGGGTGGCCGAGACACCCCCTTCGACGGAGTTCTCGATCGGGACGACGGCCGCGTCGACCTCCTTGGAGCGCAGCGCCTCCAGGGCCGCGTCAACTGAGCCGAGCGGCACCCGGGGCTCGTCCTCGGAGGGGCCCCAGGTGAGCAGTGCCTGCTGGGTGAAGGTTCCCTCGGGCCCGAGGTAGGCGTACCCGTTCACGCTTGCGCCCGCACATCCGCCGAAAGATTTGTCATGTCGGCAGCCTATGCGGCAGCGGGGCGCCGACAGCTCACGGGCTCGTCAGCTGGACGGGCGCGCACGAATTGGCCTGCTCGGCATCGGAGAGGCCGGCGAAGTTGGAATCGCACCAGTCCCGGGCATCCTCCTTGTCGGCCAGGCGCCCCGGATCCAGAACCGTCATCCACACCGTATTCGGCTTGTCGATATCACTCGTTCCCTCCAGATCGGTGCTGGTCAGGAGGTACACATCACCGTCAGAACTGTAGGAGTTCTTCAGGTCACGGTGCAGATCGAGGATGTCGGGCAGATGGAACGTGCTCGAGCCCGAATGGGTGGTCTGGAAATCGTCGGTGACACCATCGAATTTCGCGGACAGCACGACGGCATAACTGCTGTCGAGATCGAGTGACTGCAATGAAGACTTGCGGGCGTTCGAGAGTTGGTCCTTCGGGGACTTGCTGGTGGATGAACTGCTGGACGCGGACGATTTGGAACTGGTGGGTTCTGATGCCTGGCTCTGGTCCCCGGAGCTCTTCGAGGCCGAGTCTGCAGTGGCAGTCGTGGTGGATGTGGTTCCTGCGTGCACGTTGTTGTCCGGAGCCGTGAACATCCAGAGCAGAGCCAGCCCAAATAACACGACCACGATTAGTCCGCCGAAGATCCATCGCCAACGAGGCCTCGAAGGGCGGCGGTCCTGAACGGCATTTGCGGCTGGCCCGGCGGCGGCCCCCTGCGCCTCATCGTGCATCAATGCTTGCCCACATTCGGCGCAAAATCGGCCCGAAGCGGGCGCACCGCATGATGGACAGTACTTGGATCCGGCCCCCTCACTCATGTCGAGGAGCCTAGTGCCGCAGTCCGACAGATGAGGGGGATCCATCACCTGCGGTTGTCCTTCGACAGAGTTACGGTGGCCGCGCAACGCCACACGACCGGCCTCGCTTCGGCGACGCCGCACGTTCTTGGGGGGAATTTTGACTACCACGCCACCTCCGACTGGAGACGACTCGCACTCCGAGGCCACGAAGGGCGAGGAGCAGGAACCTGTCGCGCCTCGGAAGCAGCAGGGGCCCGCCGCACCGCGGAACGCGATCTCGCTGCCGGCCCCGCTGGCAGCGCTCCCCGCGGGCGTATGGAGGTGGGTCGGCGGAGCCGTCTCGGCCTTCCTCGGAGTGACGGTTCTGTTGACCATCCTCCTCATGATCGTGATGTCGGCCGTCTCGGACACGGGATCGGACATCGAGGACGAGGGCCTGGAGGACAGCGGCAGCACCATTCAGGTCCTCGCCATGGTCGCGGTCTTCGGGTGGACCTCACGACTGGGTATTGCGGTCGAGGATAGCGGTGTCTCGGGCGGCGGTGGCGTCACAGCGCCGGTCCTCCTGTGGACCTTGTTGGCCTGTGCCGGCCTTGCGTGGGCGTCATGGGTGCTGACGCGCCGGTTCCCGCCGACCGGCACCCGCAACCTGCACATCCAGCTGGCGTTGGCGACACTCGGGGCTCTCGTCGTGCTGTTGGTCATAGGAGCAGTCGGACGGCTCTCGACCGACGGGGTGACGCTGTCCGCTCTTGGGTTCTGGGCGGTGGTGCGGATGCTGCTGCTCGTGTGGGTGTCGCTGCTGATCGGAGCGCTCCTGACCCTCCAGCGGGACCAGCGTCTGCAGGCCCTGCTGGGTACACGGGTGGCAGATCGCGTCCGGCCGTTCATGTCGTCACTGGACCTGGCCTTCTGGCATGTCGCTGCCTGGACGGTCGTCGGGCTGGTCGTCGGGCTGGTCGGCGCGATCGTCATCCGGGGGGACATCCCCTTCGGGCTGTCGCTGTCCTTCCTGAGCAGCAGCGTTCCGCTCCTGGCGTCATTGGGACACTTCGGTGCCGTGGGCGCCAGCGCCTCGGGGGAGCAGGGCTTGACCGGCTTCCTTCCCGACGAGCTGGACGAGCAGATCCATGTGGCCCTCTGGACCGAGGGAACCCCTTGGGCTGCATGGCTTCTCGTCATTGTGGCGGCAGCCATCATCGTCGGGCTGGCTGTGCGGCTGACACTGTGTCGGCGCCCCGGCGCCGAGGTCGACCTCCGGCAGCTGGCGATCACCTTCGCCACCTTCCTCGTCGTGTGGTTCCTCATCGGCAGGATTGTCGGCGTGGTCAGCACCGGTCTCTCCTTCGACTACGGATCGGAGGGCGGCGAAGGGAGCCTGTCGATCTCCCCTTCGTGGTGGACCCTGGTGATGCTCGCGCTGGCGGGCGTCGTCGGCGAGCTCGTGCACGTCTTTGCCGGGGTGCAGCTCGTGGAGCGCCTTCCCCGCGGTCTGCTGCGGTGGCTGGCTCCGACGCCCCACCCTGAGTGGGCGCGCTACCTCACCGGTGGGCAGCCGGCCGGGGCCGCTCAGCCCTCCACAGGGTATGAGGCCACCGCCACCGACTCCGATGCTGCCACGACGGCCTTGCCGGCGGCCGCGACGGCCACGGGCGGGCCTTCGGTGTGGTCCGCCGCCCCCGGTGGACCCGCAGGCCAGCCGCAGCCGATGTCCCGGCGCACAAAGCTCGTCCTCAGCGGGTGCGCGGGAGTGGTGGGCCTCTTCGTCGTGGCCTGGTTCGTCATTCACCAGGTCGACCAGCGCTACTTCGGGCCGGAGGGCGTCGCGCTCGACTACGCCAGCTCGGTCGTCAACGGCCACGCCGAGGAAGCGGTCGAGGTCGGACGGATGAACATCGAGAACGACGATCGGGTCCTGATGGCCGACGAGGTGTACGAGCACGCGGAGAACCGCCCCAGTTCGGCCGAGGTCGTCGACGTCACCGAGTCCGATGACGGGGACAGCGCGACTGTGGAGGTGGAGTTCGAGCAGAACGGCAAGAGGTACACCCAAGACCTCACCGCAACGCGGACGGGCCACACCATGCTCTTCTTCAGCGAGTGGGAGCTCGAGCCGGTGGATCCGGGGACCGCCGAGGTGACCGTCATGGGCGACACCATGACGGTGAACGGGCAGAAGATCGACGTGGCCAAGCTGGCACGCCCCGGCGACGAGGAGATCGCGCCCCTGCCTACGGACTCGAGCGTGCCGTCCGGGTACACCCTGGCCGTGCCGGCCCTGCCCGGGACGTACACCTTCGGCATTCCGGAGACGGACTACGTGCGCTCGGAGCCCGTCGAGGTGCGGGTGAGCGCCGACCCGGGCGAGGGAGGGAGTGCGGATGCGGGCGGCACCGTGCAGGCTGTCCCCACACAGGAGTTCATCGACGAGGTGAATCAGCAGATCGCCGATCGCATCGACACCTGCATCGATGACTACGCCGCGCAGGACGAGTGCCCCTTCGACTCGACGTACACGAACGAGTCGGGCATGGGTGCTCCCACCTTTTCCATCGGCGAGTACCCGCAGTTCACGCCGAGCGACACCTTCACCATCACGGAAGGCATCGGCCAGAGTCTCGACCTGGACAGCAGCGGAGACGCCGAGGTCACGGAGAAGGCGCGGTGCACCCGTGACGTCACCTTCGGGTGCAGCCGCGGTGAGACCGAGAAGACGACCGACTACGTCGACACCTACGGGTGGACCGTCATGCTGACCGACGGGAAGGTCGATGTCCGCTGGTCGGACGACGCGTCGCCGTACTGACGCTCGTACCTCCTACCCGCACATCAGCGCAGCGTCACCTGACGCGAGAGCAGCCCCGAGCGCGCCCGCCGCTCC
>CAYLUX010000154.1:0-4807 GCA_964386935.1 uncultured Janibacter sp. | reverse complement strand
GGATCGCTACAGCGACCTCGCGGCCCGCGTCGTTGAGTCCAGCGACAACCTGCCCGGGGGGCCGGGGGTGGGTCCCAAGACCGCCGCCAAGTGGATCAACGCCCACGGCGACCTGCACGGCATCGTCGCCGACGTCGACCAGATCAAGGGCAAGGCCGGGCAGTCCCTGCGGGACCACCTCGACCAGGTGCTGCGCAACCGTCGGCTCAACGCCCTCGTGCGCGACGTCCCGCTCCCGGTGGGCGTGGCCGAGGTCGGCCGCAGGGCGTGGGACCGCGAGCGGGTGCACACCCTCTTCGACAGCCTCGAGTTCCGCGTGCTCCGCGACCGGCTCTTCGAGACCTTCGACACCGACGAGACCGAGGTCAGCGGTGGGGTCGAGGTGTCCGGGCAGGTCCTGGGCGAGGACGAGCTCGCCGGCTGGCTGGCCGAGCGGTCCGGCAGCCGCCTCGGCCTGGAGGTCGTGGGGGAGTGGGGCCGGGGCACCGGCGAGGCCCACGGCCTCGGCCTGGCCACCGACGAAGGGGAGGCCGCCCACGTCGTCGTGGCCGACCTGAGCGCGGGTGACGAGTCCGCCCTTCGGGCCTGGCTCACCGACCCGGACCGCCCCAAGGTCATGCACGACGCCAAGGGGCCGATGCTGGCGCTCGCCGCGTCCGGCCTGCCGCTCGCCGGGCTCGAGATCGACACCGCCATCGCGGCGTACCTCGTGCGCCCCGACCAACGCTCCTACGACCTCGGGGACCTCTCGGTCCGCCACCTCGGCCGCGACCTGAGCACGGGCGGCGAGGAGCCGGACCAGGGGATGCTCGACTTCTCCGCCGACGACGGCGAGGCGGGCCGCACGTCGATGGTGCGGGCGACCGCGGCCGTGGAGCTGGCGGCGGTCCTCGAGGAGCTGGTCGAGCAGACCGGGGGCACCCGGCTGATGGGCGAGATCGAGCTGCCGGTCGTCGACATGCTCGCGGCCATGGAGCGTGCCGGCATCGCCGTCGACGGTGAGGCGCTCACCGGGCTCGAGGCGGACTTCGCCGACAAGGTCGCCACCGCCCAGGCGGACGCGTGGGCGGCCATCGACGACGAGCAGATCAACCTCGGGTCGCCCAAGCAGCTGCAGACCGTGCTCTTCGACCGGCTGGGCCTGCCCAAGACCCGCCGGACCAAGACCGGGTACACGACCGACGCCGATGCCCTGGCCGACCTCTACGCCAAGACCGAGCACCCCTTCCTCGAGGCGCTGCTGCGCCACCGGGACGCGACCCGGCTGCGGGTGACCGTGGAGGGCCTGCTGAAGTCGGTGGCCGACGACGGTCGGATCCACACCACCTACCAGCAGACGATCGCCGCCACCGGGCGGCTGTCCTCGACGGACCCGAACCTGCAGAACATCCCCATCCGCACCGAGGAGGGCCGCCGGATCCGGGAGGTCTTCGTCGTCGGCGACGGCTACGAGTCGCTGATGTCGGCCGACTACAGCCAGATCGAGATGCGGGTCATGGCCCACCTCTCGGGTGACGAGGGACTCATCCACGCCTTCCGCACCGGCGAGGACCTGCACAACTTCGTCGGGGCCCGGGTCTTCGGCGTGGAGCCGGCCGACGTGACCCTCGAGATGCGCAGCAAGGTCAAGGCGATGTCCTACGGCCTGGCCTACGGGCTGAGCGCCTTCGGCCTGTCCAAGCAGCTCGGGATCAGCACGGGCGAGGCGACCGGGCTGATGGAGGAGTACTTCGAGCGCTTCGGCGGGGTGCGGGACTACCTCGAGGAGGTCGTCGACCGGGCCAGGGCCACCGGCTACACCGAGACGATGCTCGGTCGGCGCCGCTACCTGCCCGACCTCGGCAGCGACAACCGGCAGCGTCGGCAGATGGCCGAGCGGATGGCCCTCAACGCCCCGATCCAGGGCTCGGCCGCCGACATCATGAAGGCCGCCATGCTCCGGGTGCGGGCCGGTCTCGAGCGCGAGGGCCTCGACTCGCGCGTGCTCCTCCAGGTGCACGACGAGCTCGTCCTCGAGATCGCGAAGGGGGAGGCCCCCGCCGTGGAGGCGCTGGTCCGGGCCGAGATGGGCGCCGCCATCGAGATGGACGTCCCCCTCGACGTGTCGATCGGGCTGGGCAGGAGCTGGCACGAGGCGGCCCACTAGCGTCCCGCCGGCGACTCCCGCGGGGGTCGGAGGACCCGGTCGAGGCGCTCCGCCGGGTCGATGACGGTGCCCGTGCCCAGGGCGCAGCCGGTCAGGATGCTGCCGGCACCGACCCGGGAGTCGCGCCCGATGACGGAGCCCACCACCCGGGCGCCGGCGCCGATGCGGGCGCCCGCGAGCACGACCGAGCCCACGACCTCCGCCCCCGCCCCGACGACCGCGCCGGGATGGACCACGGAGCCGTCGCGCACGACGGCGGTGGGGTCGAGCCGGGCTCCGGGCAGCAGCAGGCGCTCGGGGCCGGGGTCCCCCTTCGCCGCAGGGGCACCCGGGGACCGCCCCAGGACCAGGTCACGGTTGGCCGCCACCAGCGCGTCCGGTGAGCCGACGTCGAGGAAGTAGCCGTCCGCGGGGTGGGCCACCAGCGCGGCGTCATCGACGAGTCGCGGGAAGACCTCACGCTCCAGGGACACGGCCCCGTCGGGCGGGATCACCTCGAGCAGGGCTGGCCGGACCACGTAGGTGCCGGCGTTGATCCACGACGAGGGTGGGGCCGGGGACTTCTCCACGAAGGCGGTGACGCGTCCGTCGTCGTCGAGGACCACACTGCCGTAGCGCTCCGGGTCCGGCACCTCCCGCACGTGCAGGCAGGCCAGGGCGCCGTCCCCGGAGGCGGTGAGCCGGGCAACCTGCGCGGGCAGGTCGTGGCCGGTGAGCAGGTCACCGTTGAGGACGACGACGGCGTCCGCGTCCGGCAGCGCGCGCAGGGCCTCGCGCAGGCCGCCGCCGGTGCCCAGGGGCTGCTGCTCCTCGACCGTGGCCACGTCGGTACCGGCTGCGCGTGCGCGGGCCACGACATGGGCGAAGTCCGCGTGCCGGTACCCCGTGGCGAGCACGACCCGTTCGGCGCCGGCGGCCACCACCCGGTCGATCTGGTGCTCGACGAGGGATCGCGCCCCGACGGGCAGCAGCGGCTTCGGGCAGTCGAGGGTCAGCGGGTGCATCCGCTGACCCAGCCCACCGGCGAGGATGACGGCGTCGAGGCGGCTCAGGAGAGCTCCCTGCCCTCGGCGACCCGCTGGATGCGCGGCGCCAACCACGTCCAGAAGATGGGTCCGGACTCGCCGGTGAAGTGGAGGCCGTCCGCGTACAGCGGGATGCCGTCGATGGTGTCGTGGTACTCGTCGCCCGGGCAGAGCAGCGAGTACTGGTCGATCACGGGGACGTCCTCGCGCTCCGCCCAGCGGCCGACGGCCTTGTTGAGCTCCTTGACGTACTCGACGTCGTCGACGCGCTCGATCTCCTCGCTGCCGAAGGTCGGGATGTCGTGGCAGGCGAGGTTCATCACGGCGAACTGGCGACCCCGGGCCGCTCGCTTCGTCTCGTCGAGGTGCTCCTCCAGGAGGGTGACCCACTTCTTCGACCCGAACTCGACCACGTCCTTGCCGACGGCCCGGTCGGACACGAGGCTCTGCGCGGTGAAGTAGACGACGACGTCCGGCTCCTGGGTCGAGATCGACTCGGCCCATCCCTTGCGCCACTCGGGGCACTCCTCCAGCTCCGGCGTCCGCTTGCCGTCGCTGACGCGTGCGGACCCGAGGGACCCGCAGCCGACGTTGGTGTGGTCGATGAGCTCCAGATCGGGGTGGTCCGAGCTCCGGAAGGTGCTGATCAGGCTCTTCGGGATGGAGTTCCCGATGAACATGACCGAGGTCATCCGCGACCCGGGCCGGTAGCTCGTCTCCGGGACGGCGATCTCCCCGCTGTTCGACCCGGTGGTCTCGTCGATCGTCCGGGCCGCGCTCGGCATGGCGAAGCTCCCGGCGACGAGCAGGGGGACCGTGGCCCAGGCCACGACCTTGCCGATGGCGGGGACGCGCGGGACGAGCGCCCCGAGCCCCTGCTTGCGGATCGGTCGCTCCACGAACCGGTAGGAGAGGAAGGCGAGCAGGCCGGAGAGGCCGACCTGGATCACGGCCCGCTGCCACTCGGGCAGGGGCAGGACCCGGTCGTTGAGGTAGACGATGACCGGCCAGTGCCAGAGGTAGAGCCCGTAGGAGACCAGGCCGATGCGGCGCAGCGGCTCGAGGGCGAGCAGTCGCTGGGTCCAGGACCCGGACGGGCTGGTGGCCGCCACGAGGACCACCGCGATGAGCAGGGACAGCGGCATGAGGCCCCCCTCGAAGAGGGCGCTCTGCGCCGCACCGGCCCACCAGAAGGCGGACAGGACGACCAGCAGGGCGGGCAGGGCGAGCCTCCGGCACCAGCGGTCGATGGACCGCACGTACCTGCGGCCCACCTCGCCGGGGCCACTGGCCATGACGGTGGCGACGGCGGCGCCGACGAGGAGCTGGTGGGCCCTGGTGTCGGTCCCGTAGTAGACCCGGCTCGGCTCCAGCCCGGGGTGGTGCAGCACCGCCATCAGGAGCGCCGACACCCCGGCGATGGCGATGAGGACCAGGGCGAGGGTGCGACGGCTGCGGATGAGGGCCAGCAGCGCGATGAGCAGGAGCGGGTAGACGATGTAGAACTGCTCCTCCACGGCCAGCGACCACGCGTGCCGGAGGGGCGAGGGGGAGGCGATCTGCCCGAAGTAGGCCTCGTCACCGACGACGAAGCGCCAGTTGACGACATAGGCCAGGGTGGCCAGGACGTCCCCCG
>CAYLUX010000153.1:0-4882 GCA_964386935.1 uncultured Janibacter sp. | reverse complement strand
GCGCCCCACTTCTTCTCCAGGACGACGTTGCGGCCCTTGGGGCCCAGGGTGACCTTGACGGCGTCGGCGAGGGTGTTCATCCCCCGCTCGAGGCCGCGGCGGGCGTCCTCGTCGAAACTGATGAGCTTGACCATTCGGGTGGTCCTCCACGCGCGAATCGAAGGGTGCGACCGGGGGTGCCCGCGACGGACGGAGCCGATCGCACGGTTCATGTCCCCGTGCTCACGGGCCCCTCACCTGACCGGTCAGGACTGTCACTCCCCGATGGAGAGTGCTAACGCACATTATTGGCACTCTCGATGGTCGAGTGCAAACGGCGACGACCGGATCGCGCGGCTCGAGGCAAAAGGGAGGCGACTCCGGCACCCCCTGCGCGCCGGAGCCGCCTCTTGGCCCTCCCACATCCGCAGACGCGGCTGGTCCGGGGTGGGTTCGCCGCCCGGGCGATCCGTTACCGTTCCGTGACCTTTGCGATACGACACCGCCGTCGTACTCGCGAGTACGACACCACACTGGGGCACCGAGCCCCTCGAGAACCCCGACATCCCGGGGATGTCCGTCCGCGAACCCAGGAGGGTGGTGTCGTACCCGCGAGTCACCTCCGCAGCATCACCACGGTCAGAAGGTGGCTGGCTCGCTCCGCCAGTTTCGCCAGCCATCTGCCTCAGCCAGCGGCCAGGGCGCACTCAGAGGCGCTTCTCGTGCACCCCGGCGGCGGGGGCGAAGCCCACCGCCTCGCAGAACTCCTCCGCGCCGGCCTCGCAGCGCAGGCCCACGACCCGGACGCCGGCCCCCTTCGCCCAGCTCTCGCAGGCGCCGAGGAGGGCGGTGCCGATGTGGCGCCGCCGGTGGTCGGGCGCGACGAAGAGCGCGTCGACCCACAGCCGGCCACGAGTACCCACCGGCTGCCCCGGACGGGTCGTCTCGGGGAGGGCCACCGCCTGCAGGTACCCGGCGTGCGCGCCCTCGTGCTCGGCGATCCACGACGGCAGCCGGTCGCGGTGGCGCAGCCAGTGGTCCGCCGCGCGATCCAGATACCCCTCCTCGCCCCCGGCGCCCACGGCCCTGGCGAGCTGGAGGGAGAGGGCGGCGAGGACGAAGGCGTCCTCGGGCCGGGCCCGGACGATGCGCACGCGGACCCGCCGGGCCTCAGAGCTCGATGCCCAGGCGGCGCGCGCTGCGGGTGCGCTGGCGCTGGTCGCGCAGTCGGCGCAGCCGCTTGATGAGCATGGGGTCCTCGGAGAGCGCCGCCGGGTTGTTGATCAGCCCGTTGAGCACCTGGTAGTAGCGGGTGGAGCTCATGTCGAACAGCTCCTTGATCGCCTGCTCCTTGGAGCCGGCGTACTTCCACCACTGGCGCTCGAAGGCGAGGATCTCCCGATCCCGGTCCGTGAGCGGGACCGAGGGGGTCGGCTGTGCGGACTGGTTCGCGAGGTTCACGGTCGGAACTCTACCCACGAAATGACACACATGTCATTCGCCTCGGCGCGTCGACTGGACACCGGCGTCACGAAAGGCAACGCACGCCCCCTTCGTCCCATCCGTCACGTTCGATCCGGCACCGAAGAACTAGTGCACAAGAGAGTAAGGGAGGAGTAAATTTTGAACCCGACGGCGCACCGCGCCGCGCGCCCCCAGGGGGAGCAGAAGAGTGGGGCGCTGCTTCGGAAGAAGGCAGTCCAATGAAGAAGTTCATCCTCGGTGGCCTCCTGGCCACCGGCATGATGTTTGCCGGAAGCGGCACGGCTGTCGCGGGGGAGTACACCGGCAACGGGGGAACCACCTCGGCCAGGGGCCACGCGGCCTCGGTCTGCATGTTCTCCGGCCTGGACATGCAGGACGTGACCAACGGAGGCACCGAGGACAACCCGCCCGGGTTCGACGACGACGCGATCACCAGGAAGCCCAACCCCGTGAAGTGGCGCGGCGTGCAGAACTTCGGGCAGTTCATGTCGCAGGGGATCCCGGTCTCCCCGGAGGAGCACCCCGGCACCGCCTGCCGCGGCAACCTCGGGAGGTGAGCCTCAGCGCATCGAGTCCAGGAGGGTGAGGACGTCCTCGGGAGTGGTCTGCGGGTTGACGATGGCGAAGCGGGCGAGGGTCTCCCCCTCGTGCGAGGTCGGCACGACGAAGCCCACCTGCTCCTCCAGGAGCCGGTCGGACCACCGCTTGTAGTCCTCCGGTGACCAGCCCCGGCGCCGGAAGACCACGACGGTCAGCTCCCGGGGACGCACCAGCTCCAGCTCCTCGCGCCGCTCGATCTCCTCGGCGGCGAAGGCCGCCACCGACAGGGTCCGCTCGACCGCGTCGGTGTAGGCCTGCGTGCCGTGCGTCGCGAGGGAGAACCACAGCGGGAGGCCGCGGGCGCGCCGGGTGAGCCCGACCGAGTAGTCGGTGGGGTTCCACTCGGGCGCCTCGGTCAGCACGTCGAGGTACCCGGCGTGCTGGGTGTGCGCCGCCCGGGCGATCGCGGGCCTGCGGTAGAGCAGCGCGCAGCAGTCGAAGGGGGCGAAGAGCCACTTGTGCGGGTCGACGATGAAGGAGTCGCACCGCTCGATGCCGTCGTAGAGCCCGCGCACCGACGGCGCGGCGAGACCGGCGCCGCCGTAGGCGCCGTCGACGTGGAACCAGATGCCGAACTCGCGGCACACCTCGCCGACCCCGGCGAGGTCGTCGACGGTCCCGAAGTTCGTCGTCCCGGCCGTCGCGACGACGGCGAAGAAGTTCTCCGGACCGTGCTCCAGGATCACCTCGCGCAGCCGGGGTCCGGTGAGGCGGCCCCCTTCGTCCGTGGGGACGGGGGTGAACTCGGCGTCCATGACCTCGCAGGCGGAACCGATGGAGCTGTGCGCGCCGGAGCTGGCCGCCACCCGGAAGGGCCGGGCCCCCTCGGCCGCCTCCCGCCGGGCGGACCAGCGAGCCGCGACGAGCGCGGAGAGGTTGCCGATCGTCCCGCCCGGCACGAAGACACCGCCGGCCTCCGCCGGCATGCCGGCGAGGTCCGCGAGCCAGCGCAGCGCCTGGTTCTCCGCGTACACCGCCCCCGAGCCCTCCAGCCACGAACCGCCGTAGATCGAGCTGGCCCCGACGACGAGGTCGAACATGGCCGCGGCCTCGGTCGGCGCGCACGGGATGAAGGAGAGGTAGCGCGGGTGGTCCACCGAGAGGCAGGCGGGCGCGAGCACCTCGGCGAAGAGGTCCATCGCGCGGTGCCCACCGAGCCCGTCCGGGGTGATCGTCTCGCCGGCCTGCTGCTCGAGCTCCTCGGGGCTCAGCGGTCGGTCCAGCGGGACGGGGTCGAGCTCGAGGCGCTCCTTGGAGTAGTCGAGCACGATCCGGGCGAGGTCGCCCAGGGAGGTGTTGTCATCGGGGAAGCCATGCACGAGAGGCCACTCTAGAGCCGGTGGGTAACGTGTGGGCGTGCCCGCGCGACCCCTGACGGAACTGATCCACCCCTCGTGGGCGGACGCCCTGGCGCCGGTCGCGAGCGACATCTCCGCCATGGGCGACTTCCTCCGCGGGGAGCTCGCCGAGGGCCACGGCTACCTCCCCTCCGGTGAGCGCGTGCTGCGCGCCTTCACCATCCCGCTCGACGAGGTGCGGGTGCTCGTCGTCGGGCAGGACCCCTACCCCACCCCCGGCCACGCGATCGGCCTGTCCTTCGCGGTGGCGCCGGAGGTGCGGCCGTTGCCGAAGTCGCTGCAGAACATCCACCGCGAGCTCGTCGACGACCTCGGCGTGCCCCGGCCGAGCAACGGCGACCTCACCCCGTGGGCGGAGCAGGGCGTCATGCTGCTCAACCGCTGCCTCACGGTGCGACCCGGCAGCCCGAACAGCCACCGCGGCAAGGGCTGGGAGGCGGTGACCGACCGGGCCATCGAGGTGCTCGCCGCGCGCGGCGGCCCGCTCGTCGCGATCCTCTGGGGCCGCAACGCCCGCGACCTGGCACCCGCCCTCGGCGACGTGCCCCGCGTCGAGAGCACCCATCCCTCGCCGATGTCCGCGCGCCACGGCTTCTTCGGCTCCCGCCCGTTCAGCCGCACCAACGACCTCCTCGCCCGCCAGGGCGCCACCCCGATCGACTGGAGACTCCCATGACCGCTGCCCACCCGTGGCGCCGCTACGTCGCCATCGGCGACTCCTTCTCCGAGGGCATGGTCGATGCCGACCCACAGCGCGAAGGGAGCTTCGTCGGGTGGGCGGACCGGCTCGCCGCCGAGCTCTCGGCCACCACCGGCGGCGAGGAGTTCCGGTACGCCAACCTGGCCATCCGCGGCCGCAAGCTCGGTGACGTCGTCGACCGCCAGCTGGGACTGGCCCTCCGGCTCGAGCCGGACCTGGTCTCGCTCGTCGGCGGCGGCAACGACATCCTCCGTCCCCGGGTCGACCTGGACTCGATCGCCGCCCGGCTCGAGGAGGCTGTTGCCACCGTCCGCGCGACGGGTGCGGACGTGCTGCTGGCGACGCCGACGGACCCGCGCGGGGCGGGGGTCTTCGGCACGCTGCTGACCCGGCACGCGGTCCACACCGCGAACCTGCACTCGATCGCCGCCCGCCACGGCGCCCGCGTGCTCGACCTGTGGGGCATGCGCTCGATGCACGACTCGCGGATGTGGGGCGAGGACCGCATCCACCCGAGCCCGGAGGGTCACCGCCGACTGCGCTGGGCGGCGATGCGCGCACTCGGCCTCGAGGTGCCCGAGGACTGGGACGAGCCGCTGCCCGCGGCCCCGCCCCGGCCACGCGCCGAGCGGCGCACCGAGCGGCTGCGGTGGGCCCGCACCCACGCGGTGCCGTGGGTGCAGCGCCGCCTCACCGGCCGCTCCTCCGGTGACTCGGTGACGGCCAAGCTGCCCGAGCTGACCCCCTTCGGCCCGGGGGA
>CAYLUX010000152.1:0-4894 GCA_964386935.1 uncultured Janibacter sp. | reverse complement strand
CGGGTTGTCGTACTGGTAGTAGTTCGAGGACGCGCCCTTGCTGAAGATCGGGGTCAGGTAGTTCTCGATCGAGGGGTAGTCCATGACCCAGCCCATGCGCCACATGCCCTTGAGCTCGTTCTCGCCGAGCTTGGTCAGCATGGTCGCGAAGTCCACCGTCGGGGTGGCGACGCAGTTGATGCCGATGTTGTTCTTGATCTGGTTGCAGACCGCCTCGGTCCACTCCTTGTGGCCGCCGTCACCGTTGTAGGTGAGGGTCAGCTTGCCGTCGTAGCCGCCGCCCTTCTTGAGCAGCTTCTTGGCCTTGGCCGGGTCGAACTCGCAGTACTCGCCGCACTGCCCCTTCTTGAAGCCGTCGACGACGGGGGAGACCACGCCGGTGGAGGGCTCGAAGGCGCCGTCGAAGATCTGCTTGGTGATCGTCTCGCGGTCGATCGCCATCGAGATGGCGCGACGGACGTTGACGTCGGAGAGCTTCTTGTCGACGTGCGGGTTCATGCCGATCCACTGCGAGGTGGAGTTCGGCTCCTCGAGGTACTTGCCGTCACCGAGGTCGGACTTGAACTTGTCGCCGACGAGGGCGTTGCTCGGGATCTGGTTGATGATGTCGATCTCGCCGCCGAGGAGCGCGGTGTAGGCCGCCTCCTGGGTCTTGAAGATCTTGAAGGTGATCTTGTCGGCGTTGCCGCCGAAGTCACCGGAGTAGTCCTCGAACTTGCTCAGCTTGATCGACTGGTTCTTGGTCCAGGAGTCGAACTTGTAGGGGCCGGCGCCGACCGGGTTCTGGCCGGCCTTCTCCGGGTCCTTGAAGAAGGAGTCCGGCTGCGGGGCGAAGGCGGTGTAGCCCAGGCGCAGCGGCAGGTTGGAGACCTTCTCGGTGGTCTCGATGGTGAAGGTGTGGTCGTCGACGACCTTCAGACCGGACAGCTTCTTGGACTTGGCCTTGCCACTGCCCTTGCAGGGGTCCTCCTCGTCCTCACCCGTGCACTGGGTGTCCGCGTAGCCCTTGATCGGCTCGTAGAAGTAGGAGCCCTGCTGCGCGTTCGGGCCGTAGGCGGTGTAGTTCCAGGCGTCGACGAAGTTCTTGGCCTTGACCTCGGTCCCGTCGTGGAACTTGTAGCCCTCCTTGAGCTTGACCGTGAAGTGCTTGTTGTCCTTGGTCTCGATGGACTTGGCGATGTCCATCTCCGGCTCGGCCGTCTTGGTGTTGTAGTGGATGAGCTTGGCCGTCAGCGGGTCCAGCACGTCGCCACCACAGGTCTCCGCCGTGTTCCCCGCGACCAGCGGGTTCTCCGGGGTGCAGCCGTTGACGACGATCTCGCCGCCGGAGCCGCCCTCGCCGCCGCTGCCACCGTCATCGCCGCTGCCGCCGCAGGCGGTCGCGAGGAGCGCGACCGCCGAGATACTGGCAACTGCCATCGAGCGAGACTTCACTCGCATGGATGTCCTCCTACGTCTGCCGCCCGTGGGCGGGTGAACCGGCGTCACCGGCTTCTCCCGGCTCCACCTCCTGGTGAGCAGCACATCAGCGGCTGCTCGGAACATCTAAGACCCGTTGGGCGTTGAAGACCACGAATCCGTGTGTGGTGAGACACAACTGTGACTCTTTGGTGACCTGATCCGGACTCGTCGCAGGAGATGCAGGGTTAACCCTCGAATCGCGGAAACCTTGCGGCAAAGCGCCCCCGCAGCGATGGTCGTGGGCCCTCACGCGGCCGGTGGGTAGCATCGCCGGTGTGAGCGACCTGCAGATCGTGGCGCCGCGAGAGGTGCCACCGCGGCACCCCTCCGGGGTGGAGGTCCGGCGCACGCTCCCTTCGCGCCACCGGCGTCTCGTCGGCGCCTGGTGCCTGCTGGACCACTACGGTCCCCACGACGTCCCCGCCGGGGGTCTCGAGGTGCCCGTCCATCCGCACACCTCGCTGGCGACCGTCTCGTGGCTCTTCGCCGGGGAGCTGGAGCACGGCGACTCCACCGGCAGCCACTCCCGCATCCGCCCCGGAGAGCTGGGGCTGACGACCTCCGGCCGGGGAGTGAGCCAGTTCGAGCGCTCCGCGCCCGGCACCGAGTCGCTGCACGGGGTCCGGCTGTGGTTCGTGCTCCCCGAGCACCTCTCCGACACCGAGCCCGGCTTCGTCCACCACGTCCCCGAGCCGATGTACGTGCCGGGTGGCATCGCCTACGTCTTCCTCGGCCGGCTGCTGGACATCGAGTCCCCGGTCCTCACCCCCACCCCGCTGCTCGGTGCCGAGCTGCTCCTGGTCGCCGACGCCGAGATCGTGCTCGACGTGCCGGCGGACCACGAGCACGCGGTCCTCCTCGACGACGGCGACGTCTCCGTCGACGGCGAGCCCGTCGGCCGCGGGGAGATCGGCTACACCCCGCCCGGCCGGGAGCGGTTGCGGCTGACCTCGGCAGGGGGCTGCCGGGTGCTGGTGCTCGGCGGGCAGCCCCTCGAGGAGCCCTTCGTCATGTGGTGGGGCTTCGTCGGGCGCAGCCACGAGGAGATCGTGCTCGCCCGCGAGGCCTGGCTGGCCGAGACCGGACCCGAGCCGCCGGCCGAGCAGCGTTTCGGCCCCGTCCCCGCCGGTGCGCCGGCGCCCCTGCCCGCACCCTCGCTGCCGGGCGGACGACTTCGACCGAGGAGACCCGCATGCCGATGATCACCCCGCAGGCGCGGACGGTCTTCGTCCACGGCCGGGGCCGCAGCGGGGCGCAGGCCTGGCCGCTCCCGGCGCGGGAGGAGGACCCGAACCACGTCTTCCTCGAGCGCATCGGCACCTCGGACCAGCCCGAGCGCGACGCCGACCGGGTCATCGACCTGCTCACCACCCCCGGCCACGTCGTCGGGCACTCCTACGGCACCGTGACCGCCGTGCTGGCCGCCCAACGCCGGCCCGACCGGCTGCGCAGCCTCGTGCTCATCGAGCCCGCCTGCTACGACCTGGCCCGCGGCGGCCGCTACGTCGAGCGGCACGTGCGGGCGATGGCCCCCGTCTTCGCCGTCGCCGACGACCCGAGCGTCGACGGGCCGGAGTTCCTCGCCCGCTTCGCCGCCGGGATGGGGGACGCGCCGCCCGACCTCGACCCGGACAAGGCCGAGCAGGTCGCGGCGCGCATCCGGACCACCCCCGCACCGTGGGAGGTGGACCTTCGCGGCGACACCCCCCGGATCGTGCCGACCCTCGTCATCACCGGCGAGGAGTGCAGCATGTACGAGGAGGTCGCGGCCGCGCTGGCGGCGAAGGGGGCCGAGCGTCTCGTCCTCCCCCGGGCCGGCCACCGCCCCCAGGACACCGAGGAGGGCCTGGCGGCGATGCGGGACTTCTGGGCCCGGCACTGAGCGAAGCCCCGTCGCCCAACCTCAGCCGCGGTGGTGCAGCACCGCCACCGGGCAGTTGGCCAGGGCGAGCACCCGCTGGGTGACCGAGCCGAGCAGCATCCCGCGGAAGCCACCGCGGCCACGGGAGCCGATGACGACGAGGTCCGCGCCGTCGCCGACGCCCGTGATCGACTCGGCGGCACGCCCGTGCAGGACCCGCACCTCCACCGGCACCTCCGGGTACTTCTCCCGGATCGCGGTGACCGTGTCCTGGGCCATGGCTCCGTAGCGGCGCTCCACGCGCTCCCACTGGGGCGTGTCCGGCTCGGTGACGACCACCCCGTCGACGACCTCGACGTTCCACGAGGTCACGGTCGTGACCGAGCCGCCGAGCGCCTTGGCCGTCTCCATCGCGAACTCGAAGGCCAGCCGGCTGTGCTGGCTACCGTCGACGCCGACGACGATCCGGCCGTCGCCGGTGAGCGAGGCCCCCTGCGGGACGAGCACCACCGGGCACGGCGCGTGCGCGACGACGCTGAGCGAGGTCGTCCCGAGGACGACGCGCTCGGCGCGGTTCTTGCGGGCCGAGCCCACGACGAGCTCGTGGGCGCCCTCCGAGGCCGTGATGATCGCGCCGGCCGGGGACCCCGTCGGCATGCTGGAGGTGAGGGGGACGTCGGGGAAGTCCCTCGCCACCACCTCCCGGGCGTCCGTGACGACCCGGGTCGACTCCTCCTCGACCTTGTCCACGATGTCGGGGCTGGTCAGCAGCTCCCCGTAGGCGGACAGCGGCGTCCCGAGGTCGACGGCGTGCACCAGGTGCAAGGGGATCCCCAGGTCACGCGCCCTGGTGGCCGCCCACGTCAGGACCGCGGGGTCGCGGTGGCTGCCGTCGAGACCGGCCACGATCGCGCCGGCCGGTGTCGGGGTGTCATCGATGCTCGCTTCGTCGACCATGCTCCCAGCATCCCATCCCCCACCGGGCCGTGGAAGGGAACGTCACCAGTCTGTGAGTCCGTGTCGGTCGAAGTCCCCGTCGGGCCACACCGCACGCACGATGCCCGCTGCCGCGAGCGCCTTCCGGCACCCCGGGCAGGGCTGGTCGGTGATGTAGGCCGTGGCCCCCTTCGTGTCCCTCGTCGCGAAGAGCAGGGCGTTGACCTCGGCGTGGATGGCGATGCAGAAGCCGGGCGTCCCCGGCCGGTCGTAGTCACCCAATCCGGGGACCGTCTCGTAGTCCAGCTGCCCACGGGGGCAGGCGCCCTCGAGGCAGTCGGGCTCGCCGGGGGCCGCCCCGTTGTAGCCGGTTGCGATGATCCGGTGCTCGATCGTCAGCACCGCTCCGACCCGACGGCGGGTGCACTTGGCCCGGGCCGCGACGGCGTCGGCGATGCCGAGGAAGTACTCGTCCCAGCCGGGGACCGGGACGGCGGGTGCGCTGGTCATCGCCGGTGATCCTACGGCCTGCCCCTCGGGACGCATGTGCCCACCACCGCCCATGGGTGATAGACACCGGACGTGAGCAGCCAGGACGTTCGGGGGACGAATCCCCGCTTCGGCGTGTGGCTGACC
>CAYLUX010000151.1:0-4921 GCA_964386935.1 uncultured Janibacter sp. | reverse complement strand
ACGCCATCGAGATGCTCAAGGGGCTGCGCGACCGCTACGAGGCCCACCACAAGGTCACTATCACCGACCCGGCGATCGTCGCCGCGGTGACGATGGCCGACCGGTACGTCAACGACCGCTTCCTGCCGGACAAGGCGATCGACCTCATCGACGAGGCGGGCGCGCGGCTGCGCATCCGCCGGATGACGGCTCCGCCGGAGCTGAAGGAGTTCGACGACAAGATCGCCCAGGTCCGCCTCGAGAAGGAGTCGGCCATCGACGGCCAGGACTTCGAGAAGGCCGCCGGTCTGCGCGACGACGAGAAGAACCTGCTCGCGGAGAAGGCCAAGCGCGAGGAGGAGTGGAAGTCCGGTGACATGGACGTCGTCGCGGAGGTCGACGAGGAGCTGATCGCCGAGGTGCTCGCCGCCTCGACCGGCATCCCGGTCTTCAAGCTCTCCGAGGAGGAGTCGACCCGGCTGCTCAACATGGAGAACGAGCTGCACAAGCGCGTGGTCGGCAACGACGACGCGATCGGTGCACTCTCCGCCGCGATCCGGCGCACCCGCGCCGGCCTGAAGGACCCGCACCGCCCCGGCGGCTCGTTCATCTTCGCCGGCCCGACCGGCGTCGGGAAGACCGAGCTGGCCAAGGCGCTCTCGGAGTTCCTCTTCGGTGACGAGGACAGCCTGATCACCCTCGACATGTCCGAGTACTCCGAGAAGCACACGGTCAGCCGTCTCTTCGGCAGCCCGCCCGGATACGTCGGCTACGACGAGGGCGGCCAGCTGACGGAGAAGGTGCGCCGCAAGCCCTTCTCGGTCGTGCTCTTCGACGAGGTCGAGAAGGCCCACCCGGAGATCTTCAACTCGCTGCTGCAGGTGCTCGAGGACGGCCGACTGACCGACTCCCAGGGTCGGATGGTCGACTTCAAGAACACCGTCATCATCATGACGACCAACCTCGGCACCCGGGACATCTCCAAGGGGACGATGGGCTTCGCGCCCGGCAACGACGACCGCACGGACTACGAGCGGATGAAGGCCAAGGTCATCGACGAGCTGAAGAACCACTTCCGTCCGGAGTTCCTCAACCGCGTGGACGACACGATCGTCTTCCCGCAGCTGAGCCACGACGAGCTGGTCCAGATCGTCGACCTCGAGGTCGCCAAGCTCGACGCGCGGCTGAAGGACAAGGACATGGGCATGGAGCTCACGTCCGCGGCCAAGGAGCTGCTCGCCAAGCGCGGCTACGACCCGGTCCTCGGCGCCCGCCCGCTGAAGCGGACGATCCAGCGCGAGATCGAGGACGTGCTCTCGGAGAAGATCCTCTTCGGCGATCTCGTCTCCGGGCAGATCGTCGCGGTCGACGTCGAGGGCGAGGGCCGGAACGCGAAGTTCACCTTCTCCGGCGCCCACAAGGGCGAGGACATCAACGTCCCGCTCATCGAGACCTCGGGCGAGTAACGAGCCGGGACCACCCTTCGAGGCTCACGCCCTAGGGGGCGTTCGCACCTCAGGGACCGCCCTGCGAGGCTCGTCGCAGAGCGAAGGGGGCTGACCGCCAGCGGGTGGTCAGCCCCCTTCGCCGTGCCCGGGCAGGGTCAGGCCGGGGGAGTCCAGCGTGGGTCCCGCCCGATGAAGGCGAGGAACCGTTCCTGGACGGTGGCGTCCTCCGGCACCGGCTGCTGTTGCCCGAACTGACCGGAGCCGCGGATCAGCTCCTCCTGGGCGGACATCCCCTCCAGCGCGCCGGCGATGTACTCCTCGTCGAGTCGTTCGTCCTGACCGGTGGCCCGGGCGAGGTCCCAGGTGTGGAAGACGACGTCCGAGGTGAAGTACTGGTCGAGCATCGCCGGCAGCGGGAGCTCCCCTATGTACTGGTGGGAGAAGAGCACCTGCTCGCTCGCCGGGTCCTCCAGCAGCGCCCGGACCTGGGCATCCGTCGCGGTCCACGCGGCGACCGGGTCATCCTCGGCGGAGGGCACCGGGTCGAGCTCGACGGGGGAGCCGTCGGCCAGCAGGTGGGGGAGCCACGTGGTCAGGTGCCGGACGACGTCCCGGGCCCGCCACTCCGCCACCGGGGTCGGGACGTCCCAGTCGTTCGTGCCGCGGACGCGGTCGGTGAAGGCCTCCGCCGCGCGGACGTAGCGCTCGGTGATCGTCAGCTCGCCGAGGGAGGTCATGCGACCGCCCCCTCGGCGAGCATCGAGTCCAGCGATTCGTAGCCCTCGTTGATGCCGATGTCCATGCCCGAGGAGAGCATCATCTCGCGGGCCTCGAAGGAGCCGAGGAGGGAGTGCCCGTGCACCCGGGTCCAGCCGTCGTCGAGGTCCTCGAGGGTCATCGTCTCGAGGGAGACCCCGTCCGGGAAGCCCTCGTACGTGAAGGTCTGCACGATCCGGTCGGGGCGCACCTCGTGGAAGCTGCCGAAGAAGTGGAACTCCTCCTCGTCGCCCGGGAGGCGACGCTCGCTCCCTTCGCGCACGAGGTTGGTGAAGCGCCAGCTGCCGCCGGTGCGGGCGTCCCAGTGGTCGATTCGGGTGGACAGCTCGTGCGGCCCGACCCACCGGGCGTAGAGCTCGGGGTCGGTGTGCGCCCGGAAGACCTGCTCGGGGGTCGCTTCGAAGTCCCGCGTGATCCGTATGACGGGGACCTCCGGGTCCGCCTCGATGGTGGCGGTCGTGACGTGGGTGGTGTTCATGACTGTGCTCCAGACGTGGTGTCGGGCGAAGGGGGGTCCGTCAGGACCTCCTCGAGTCGGGCCATACGTGCTTCGGCCCGCTGCTGGTGCCGCTCGATCCAGCCGGTCATGGCTGCCAGCGCCTCGCTCTCGAGGTGGACCGGGCGGCGTTGGGCCTCCCTGCGCCGGGTGACGAGACCGGCGCCCTCCAGGACCTTGAGGTGCTTGCTCACGGCCTGGAGGCTGATGTCGTAGGGGGCGGCGAGGTCGTTGACGGTGGCGTCACCGACCGTGAGGCGCGCGACGATGTCGCGGCGGACGGGGTCGGAGAGCGCGGCGAAGGCCCGGGACAGTCGGTCCACGTCGTCCTCGTCCACGTCTCTCCTTAATCAACCTTTTGGTTTAATAAGACGGTAGACCGGGCTCTCGCCGCGCGTCAAGAGGGGAAATGGTCCACGGTGGAGGGGATGGACACCTCACACGAGCAGGGAAACAGCCCGAGCCGCCGCCGACTCCTCGGCGCGACGTTGACGGGGGCGGCCATGACCGGCCTCGGGGTCGCGGCAGGGGCGCCGGCGCAGGCCGCGACGCGGACCGGTGGCCTGACCTTCAGCGACGGGCACGGCCTGACCGTCCGTGCCGCGAAGCGTTGGGAGTGGGAGCACCGCCTCGTCTACCTCCGCCTCGGCACGCGTGAGGTCACCGGCTGGGGAGGTGGCGGACCGGGGGTCAACGTGCTGCTGCCGAAGAACTACGACTCGGACACCGACAAGCGGTATCCGGTGGTCTACCTCTTCCACGGCGGCGGCGACGAGGCGGACTTCCGGATGTGGCACACCATGACCGCCAAGGACAGCGACCGCTCGATGCTCCTGGACGAGACGGCCGACACCGAGGCGATCTACGTCATGCCCGACATCAGCCATGGGTGCTGGGGCATGGACGCCCGCTACGAGTGGGTCTGGCTGCGCCGCAACTGGCAGACCTTCCACCTCGACCAGCTCGTGCCGTGGGTGGACGCCAACCTCCGCACCCTCGGGACCCCGGAGGGGCGGGCCGTCCTCGGGTACTCGATGGGCGGCTTCGCGGCGGTGCACCACATGGCCAAGCGACCGGAGCTCTTCGCAGCGGTCTCCTCCTACTCCGCACCGAGCGACGTCGGGCACCACTCGCTGCAGACGTACATGTACTGCAGCGTCGTCGTCGACGGGCTGAACCCCGGCGCACTCCTGGGCCCACCCGTGAAGTGGGACGCGAGCATGGTGCCGGACGAGCGGGTCCACAAGGTGCCGCCGATCATCGAAGGGGGCGACCCGGCGGTCTGGGACACCGAGAACCCTCGCGCCCACCTCGACTCCTACCTGGGCAAGCGGGTCTCGCTCATCGCCGGCGACGACACCGAGGACGCCAACGAGGGCCCGGTGATCCAGGACCAGCCGCAGTTCGCCGAGCTGCTGCGCGGGCACGGGGTCGAGGACGTCACCCACTACCAGGTCGCGGGCGACCACATCCACGCGGTGAAGACGGCCTTCCCGCAGGACCTGCCGAAGGTCCTGGACCACCTGACGAAGGCGGGCTGATCCCCTCGTCCCCTGTGTGCACGAAGGGTCGTCCTGGTGCATCTCGCGTCACTTGTCAGCGGGTATCGCGGGGTTTTACTACCTTCTGTGCACGGGGCGTAGGTTTGGCGGGGTGAGCGTCATCATTCGTCGGGCCCGCACCTCGGACGTGCGGGCGGTGCGGGACCTCGTCGCGCCGCTGGCCGAGCGCCGGGTCCTCGTCAGCAAGGACATCGTCGCCTACTTCGAGGGCCTGCAGGAGTTCCGGGTCGCGGAGGAGGACGGGGAGGTCGTCGGGTGCGGCGCCCTGCACGTCATGTGGGACGACCTCGCCGAGATCCGCACTCTTGCAGTCGCAGACGCCCACCTCGGCAAGGGCGTCGGGAGCGCGCTGCTCGAGTCGCTCGTCGACGACGCCGTCGACCTCGGGGTGAGCCGACTGTTCTGCCTGACCTTCGAGACCGACTTCTTCGCCCGGCACGGCTTCGTCGAGATCGAGGGCCAGGCCGTCGACCCCGAGGTGTACATGGAGCTGCTGCACTCCTACGACGAGGGCGTGGCCGAGTTCCTCAACCTGGAGAGAGTGAAGCCGAACACCCTGGGCAACACCCGGATGCTGCTGCACATCGACCCCGACCGTCAGGCCGGCAGCGCGTAACCACCCTCGACCGGCTCGATCAGCCCGTCCTCGAGCAGGCCGG
>CAYLUX010000150.1:0-5004 GCA_964386935.1 uncultured Janibacter sp. | reverse complement strand
GGGAGACCTGCACCCGGCGGTCACCGTCGCTGGCCTGCACGAAGAAGGTCCGCTCCCCGGGGGCACCCACCGTTCCCACGATGAAGCGCTCCGGTGGGTCGAAGTCGACGAGGGTCATGCGTCCGACCCTAGCCCGACGCCGCCACCGACGGCGGCGTCCCCGGAGGCCTCGGTGTCCTCGGCCGGTTTCGGCGGGTGCAGCGTGGACACCCCGGTGTCGTTGCTGCGCAGCACCATCGGGCGGGTGCGGGTGAAGTGGACGACCGAGACGGAAGCCGGGTCGACGTGCCATCGCTGGAAGTGGTCCAGCGGCGTGGCGGCGGCGTGCGCGAGCACCGACTTGATGACGTCGCCGTGGCTGACCATCGCCCACACCGCCTGCTCGCCGTGCTCCTCGCTGACCCGGGCGTCGATGCGCGTGGCCGCCGCTGCGGCCCGGTCGGCCATCGCGGCGATCGACTCGCCCTCGTGCTCCGATGACGACGGGAAGGCGGCGCGGGAGGGCTGGTCCTGCACGGTGCGCCACAACGGCTCGGAGGCCAACTCCTTCAGCGGGCGCCCGGTCCACGAGCCGTAGTGGCACTCCCCCACCTCGGGATCCACCTCCGGGGTCAGCTCGTGCGCCCGGGCGAGCGGTGCCGCGGTCTGCCGGCACCGGTCCAGCGGGCTGGTCACGAGGTGGACGAAGGGGGTGTCCCCCAAGCGGTCCACGAGCTCCTCCGCCTGCCGGCGGCCGGTGTCGTCGAGGTCCACGCCCTCGAGCCAGCCGGCGAGGACCCCCTTCGTGTTGGCCGTGGACCGGCCGTGCCTGATGAGGATGCAGTACGCCACACCGGCAGCCTACGTCCGGCCCGCCCCGCCGGCTGAGACGATGCCTCTCGTGATCGTGGACCAGGCGAGGTACTCCGGTGGCCGCAGGGTGCCCTGCGAGGACATCGGCCGTGCCATGGATGAGATCCGGGACGGCGACGCCTCGGACTTCCTGTGGATCGGGATGAAGGACCCTTCCCGGGAGACCTTCGCCCGCGTCTCCGACGACCTCGAGCTGCACCCGCTCGCGATCGAGGACTCGGTCAAGGGTGACCAGCGACCGAAGATCGAGCGCTACGGCGACGGCTACTTCATGGTGCTGCGCCCGCTGCGCTACGTCGAGGAGACCTCCGACGTGGAGTCCGGGGAGCTCATGGTCTTCCTCGGCCCCCATTCGATCGTGACCGTCCGGCGCGGTGAGGCCACTCCCCTGGCCGGGCTGCGCTCGAGCCTCGAGGCGGACGGCACGGCCCTGGAGCACGGCCCGTGGGGCGTCTTCCACGCGATCATCGACCACGTCGTGGACCGGTACCTGCTCATCGAGGACGAGCTTCAGCAGGACCTCGACGAAATCGAGTCCGGTGTCTTCTCCACCGACGGGAGCGTCGAGACCGGCGACATCTACGCCCTCAAGCGTGAGGTGCTGGAGTTCAAGCGGGCCACACTGCCGCTGGCCCGGCCGGTGGCGGGGCTCGTCGACCAGCGTTCACCGGTCCCCACCGAGGAGCTGCGCCTGCTCATGCGCGACGTCAAGGACCACCTCTCGCTCGCCATCGACAACACCGAGTCCCAGGACCGGCTGCTCTCGGACGTGCTGAGCGCCCACCTCGCCCAGGTCGGGCTGCAGCAGAACCAGGACATGCGCCGCATCTCCGCGTGGGCGGCGATCCTCGCGGTGCCGACGGCCATCGCCGGCATCTACGGCATGAACTTCGACGGGATGCCCGAGCTCAGCGCATCCGTGGACCTCGCCGGCCACACGCTGCACTACGGCTACCCGGTCGTGCTGCTCGTGATGCTCGGGACCTGCCTGGTCCTCCACCGGCTCTTCAAGCGCTCCGGCTGGCTGTGAGCTGCGCTCAGCGGTCGTCGTCCTCGTCGTAGTCCTCGTCGTCGAGGCCGCCGTAGGAGTCCTCGTCATCGTCGTCGTACTCGTCGTCGACCATGAACTGCTCGTCGACCACGACGAGCGGGGTCATCTCGTTGGTGGCGTCGTTCAGGGCGTCGTCGTAGGCCTCGAAGGCGTCGGCGAGGTCCTCGTACGCGGCGACGACGATGGGGTCGTCCTCGCCATTGCGCTGCATCGAGGCCTCGAGATGGCGCTCGAAGGCAGCGATCAGCTGGTTGAGGGCGGGGCGCGGGTCGCTCATGCCCCTGACGGTACCGCCCATGGGGGAGAATGGCACCGATGCCCGAGTACGAGTTCCGCACGATCCTCTTCCCGAAAGAGGCGCAGCGCTCCGACATCCGTCAGGAGCTGGCCGACCATGCCGAGTACGGCCGGTGGGAGCTGCACCGCACCGTGGTCTACCTCGGGGGCGCGCGCAGGACCTGGTTGCGCCGCAAGATCATCCGCGTCCCACGCCCGGCCTCGCTCCCGCCGCGCTGAGACCCGGCGTCAGCAGTCCCCGATGAGCCGCCACAGCACGCGCGCGCCGAACTCGAGGGACTCCAGCGGCACCCGCTCGTCGACGCCGTGGAACATCGGCGCGAACTCCAGGTCCGCCGGCAACCGCAGCGGGGCGAAGCCGTAGCCGGTCACGCCGATCGTGGACAGCGCCTTGTTGTCGGTGCCGCCGGAGAGGCAGTACGGCAGGATCGTCGCCTCCGGGTCCTCGCTGAGCAGCGCCGCGCGCATCCGCTCCACGAACTCCCCCTCGAAGGGCGAGTCGAGCGCGATGTCCTTGTGGTCGATGAGCACCTCGACGTGCTCGCCAGCGAGGTCACGGATGGTCGCGAGCAGGTCCTCGTCGTGCCCGGGCAGGAAGCGGCAGTCCAGCGCGGCGGTGGCGTCCTGCGGGATGACGTTGTGCTTGTAGCCGGACTCGAGCATCGTCACGTTCGCGGTGTCCTGCAGGGCTCCCCGGACGAACCCGGCCGCCGGGCCGATGCGCTCGAGCAGTTCCTCGATGTCCTCGTCGCTGTAGCCGATGCCGGTGAGGTCGGCGAGCCCGTCGAGCAGGCCGCGCACCGAGGCGACGTACTCGCGGGGCCACTTGTGGGCGTTGATCCGGGCGATCGCCTCGGCGAGGTGGACGATCGGGTTGTCGTCGGTCGGGACCGACCCGTGGCCGGCCGTGCCCGTGGCACGCAGCGTCAGCCACGCGATCCCCTTCTCCGCGGTCTGCAGGAGGTAGGCCCGGCGGTCCTCCCCCTTCGCGTCCTCGACGGTGACGCTGTACCCGCCGACCTCGGAGATCGCCTCGGTGACGCCCTCGAAGACCTCCGGGTGCTGCTCGACCATGAAGTGGCTGCCGAGCACGCCGCCGGCCTCCTCGTCGGCGAAGAAGACGAAGAGGACATCCCGCGGCGGGACGGTCCCGGTGCGGGCGAGGTGGCGCGCGGCGGCGACCATCATCGCGACCATGTCCTTCATGTCGACCGCACCGCGGCCCCAGAGACAGCCGTCCTCCTCCACCGCGTCGAAGGGGGGATGCGTCCAGTCCTCGGCGTTGGCCGGCACGACGTCGAGGTGCCCGTGGATGCACAGCGCGCCCCGGTCACGGTCTGCGCCCGCGAAGCGGACGGTCACCGTGGTGCGGCCGGGCTCGGACTCGAAGACCTGCGGCTCCAGCCCGACCTCGCGCAGCTCGGCGAGGACGTACTCGGCCGCCTCGCGCTCCCCCGGCCCGTCCTTGCCGGGCCCGTAGTTGCTCGTGTCGATCCGCAGGAGGTCCCGGCAGATCCGCACGACCTCCTGCTCGGGTGCGGTGGTGTCGCTCATGCTCAGAGCCTACGTTCCCTCGGAGACAGCGGTCAGTCGATCTCCGGGGTGAAGGTGTCCGGCAGGTAGGGGTCGCCCCAGGCCGCGATGAGCTGGGCCGCCCGCTTGGCGTGGCGCGGCTTCGTCAGCAGGTGGTTGGCGCCGTCCAGGGCGATGAAGGACTTGGGGTGACGCGCGGCCCGGTAGATGCCGTTGGCATTGGTCAGCTCGACCAGCTCGTCCTGCGGCGAGTGGAGGATGAGCAGCGGACGGTCCAGCTTCCGGGCCGCTTCGCTGATCCCGCTCTCCTCCAGGTCGCGCACGAAGTCCTCCGAGATCGTGATCCGCTTGCCGGCGAGGACGACCTCGGCCCTGCCCTCGCTGCGCACCTTGTCGAGGATGCCCTCGAAGAGGTGGATCACGTGCTCCGGGCTCGCCGGGGCAGCGATGGTGGCCACGGCCGCGACCTCCGGGACGTCCAACGCCGCGGGGATGACTGCGGCGCCGCCGAGGGAGTGGCCCACGAGCATCGTCGGTGCGCCGTGGTTCTCCCGCAGCCAGTCGGCCGCCCGCACGATGTCGGCGACGTTGGAGGAGAAGGTGGAGTTCGCGAAGTCCCCGCCGGAGTCCCCGAGGCCGGTGAAGTCGAAGCGCAGGACGGCCATCCCCCGTGCCGTCAGCTCGGCGGCGACCCGCTTGGTGGCTGGGTGGTTCCGGCCACCGGTGAAGCAGTGCGCCATCACGCCGTACGTCTCCGGCTCCTTCGGTGGCAGGTCCAAGGTGCCGACGAGGGTCTCTCCCCCGGACCCGGTGAAGGTCATCTCGAGCGAATCCATGCGCCGAGCATGACAAAGATCGGCCCCCGGTACGGCAGAAGGGCCCCGGTCGAAACCGGGACCCTTCTCACTGTGTGTCCGAGGGGGGACTTGAACCCCCATGCCCTAATACGGGCACTAGCACCTCAAGCTAGCGCGTCTGCCAATTCCGCCACCCGGACGAGTGATCGCTTCCGGTGGTGGGTTCCACCGGGGCAACGACGTGAAACTCTACACGCGGAAGCCTGCTGGCAAAAATCCGCGTGCCGCGGTCTCAGCCGGAGGGATCCGGCTCCCCCACATAGATGCAGAAGAGGTGCCCGGAAGGGTCGATGAGCACCCGCTGCCCCTCCTGGGGCTGGTGCTCGGAGAGCAGCCCACCGAGCCGCAGCGCGGACTCCGTCGCGGCCTCGAGGTCGCTGACCTCGATGTCCAGGTGCATCTGGATCTGCTGCT
>CAYLUX010000149.1:0-5023 GCA_964386935.1 uncultured Janibacter sp. | reverse complement strand
GCGCGCCCGTCGTCGGGGAGACCGTCGCCGCAGGTTCGCTCGGCGAGGGGGTCACGGTCTCGGTGGGGTGAGGCCCCCACTCCCTGAGGGAGGCCGGGGTTGGCCGGCCCTTCGAGGCTCGCTTGCTTCGCAAGCTCGCTCCTCAGGGACCGGGAATCGCCCGGGTGCCCTCGTACTCGCGGGTACTACACCACCCTCAACGGTCGAGAACTGGCGGACCATTGATTTTCGGGGGCTCCCCCTTCGCCGGTGGTGCGGAGCATGGTGCCGTACCCGTGAGTCACAAGGTGTGCGGCGCACGGAGAGCGCCCGCAGCGCGCATCGCCATGCGCTTTTTGCCCTTCGAGGCTCGTCGCTGCGCTCCTCGCACCTCAGGGAGCGGGTTGGGTCACCTCAGGGACCGGTGGGGGACTGAGCGAGGCCGGCGCACTGGTTGCGCTCGTCCTTGACCTGCATCAGCCGGTCGCCCTCGGCGCCCTCCTGCTCGATCGGCAGGCCCTCGGGGCCGACGACCATCGGGGTCCACTCCGAGTCGGTGACCACCGTCTTGTCCCGCTTCGCCGAGGGCTTGGCCCGCGCGGCCTCCGCGTCGACGGTCAGGGTGAGGACCCCGGTCTCCTTGTCGTAGGGGCGGGAGGAGTACCAGACGAAGTTGCCCAGCCCGTACCCGATGTAGGACTTGCCCTGCCAACCCGACCCCTGGAAGCGGTGCGAGTGACCGCCGACGATGATGTCCGCTCCGGCCTCCTCCAGGTCCTTCGCGGCGTTGATCGAGCGCTGGTCCGGGCAGTTCCAGTAGTCCATGCCCCAGTGCAGGAAGGCGATCACGAGGTCGTGGTCCTTCGAGGCCTTCTTGACCGCCTTGACCATCCGGTCGGTGGGCATGTTGTTCGCGATGCCGGGTGACTCCTTGTCAGCGGACCAGTTGGTGAGGGTCTCCTCCCTGACCTGGGAGGAGGAGAGCACGGCGACCGAGACATTGCCCGGGTTCAGCTCGACCGGGGCGAAGGCCTCCTTCTCGTCCTTGCCGATGCCGACCATCGGGACCGGGCTCTTCTTCTTGAAGGCGAGAGTGTCCTTCAACCCCTGGGGCCCGTAGTCCACCGCGTGGTTGTTGGCCATCGAGACGACGTCGACGCCGGCGTTGTCGATCGTCGTCAGTGCCGAGGACGGTGCCCGGAAGTTGAACTTCTTCGGCATCGGCTCGCCGCGCTCGGTGATCGCCGTCTCGAGGTTGACCATCGACATGTCCGCGGTGGCCAGGTAGGGGCGCAGCGACTTCAGGCCGTTCGGCTCGGTCGCCAGGTGGGCCACCCGGTCCTGGAAGTGGACGTCACCGCCGAAGGCGATGGTGATCTCCTTCGGGCCGGTCGGCTTCGAGGAGGTGGGGGAGGCCCCCTTCGACGTGGAGGTCGAGGAGGAGCCGGACGAGTCGCCGTCGCCGGAGCCGGAGGAGCCGCACGCGGTCAGGGCCAGGGCGGTCGCGGCGAGGAGGGCAGTGACCCGAGGAGAACGCATGGGCGTGAGTGTATGGCCGACCCGGGGCGGGATCGTGGACCCCACCCCGGGTGCCGGTTGGAACCTTCAGGCGTGCTTCGGTGGCCGGGAGATGACCGGCAGGATGACGCCGACGAGGGCGATGAGCCCCATGACCGTGAAGCCGAGGGTGTAGGCCTTGTCGTCACCGATGAGCCAGGTGATCAGCAGCGGCCCGACGATCCCGCCGATGGACCATCCGATGAGCATCAGGCCGTAGATCGCACCGGAGTGCCGCACCCCGAAGAAGTCGCCCGCGGTCGCCGGCAGCGTGCCGAAGGCGCCGCCGTAGCAGGTGTAGACGATCGCGCAGAGCACGTAGAAGACCACGATGTTGCTGATGTGCGGGATGGCCAGCAGCGCCAGGCCCTGCAGGCCGAGGATGCCCACGAAGGCGGAGCGGCGCCCGATCCGGTCCGAGACCGCGGCCCAGAGGATCCGGCCACCGCCGTTGAAGAGACCCATGACGCCGACGAGGGTCGCCGCGGCCGCGACGCTGAAGCTCGCGATGTCGGTCGCCGCGTCCGCCGCCACGGAGATCAGCGAGATGCCGGCCGTCACCGAGACCGTGAGGACCAGCGTGAGCAGGTACCACTGCGGGGTGCTCATCGCCTCCTTCTGCGTGAAGTCCCGTCCGGCCGGCGGCGCCGTCGCCGCGCCGTCGCTCTTGGCCGCCCCGGCGACCGTGTACCCCTCCGGGGGGTTGCGGAAGACCGAGGCGCCGATGATCCCGACGACCAGGTAGGCGATGCCCAGCCAGATGAAGGCCTTGGTCGGCTGGGCCTGGTAGTCGTCGATCCCGGAGATCAGCCGGTTCATCATCGGCGAGGTGATCACCGCACCGAATCCGAAACCACCCACGGCGATACCGGTGATCAGTCCGCGCTTGTCGGGGAACCACTTCTGCAGCATCGCGATCGGCACGATGTAGGCCAGCCCGAGACCGAAGCCACCGAGCACGCCGTAGCCGAGGATCAGCAGCCACAGGTCCGAGGTGTCGCGGGTCAGGCCGGCCAGGATGATGCCGATCGAGTAGATGACGACGCCGGACAGGGCGACGACCCGGGGTCCTCGTCGGTCCTGGATCCGGCCGCCGAGGAAGGTGCCGAGGAAGAGCATCCCGATGGCGACCTCGAAGGGGATGGCGGCCTGCACGCCGCTGATGTCCCAGGCGGACTCGTCCGCCTGGAGGGCGCGACTCATCGTGCTCCAGGCGTACACGGCCCCGATGGTCAGCTGGACGAGCACGCCACCGACGAGGACGACCCAGCGGTTGCCGGACGTCGTCGGAGCGGGGTGAGCGGTTGCGGAACTCAACACAGACCTCCTGCGCACGATCCCGGGGAGCTGCCCCGGGGTCAGCCCGCGGTGACGATGCCGTCACCCACCTGCCCCTGGGAACGGCGCTCCTCGAGCCGCCGCTTCTGGGGACGAACGGTGTACTTCGGGTCCTTGGCGCTGACCATGCCCGCCTCGAAGACCCCGAACCGGGTCAGGGCGGAGGCCGCGGCGAGGGCGGCGCCGGAGGCGACGGCCGCCACCCGGCTCCGGCCGGCCAGCAGCGTCCCCAGGCCGCCGGCGATCGTCAGTGCCTTGGCCAGGCGCAGCCGGGTCCCGGCCTCCCCCGTGCGCACCGGCTCGTCGAGCCCCTCCCGCGTGAGGTGCTCCTCGAGCTCGTGCATCGCGACGAGCTCCCCGGCCGCGCCGAGCACCGCCAGCCGGCGCGCGGGCCGCGCCTGGTCGGTGGGCGTGAGCACCATCTGCACCCCACCGGAGGCCAGCGCCGCCGACCCGGAGAAGACGAAGGGCAGGTGGCGCCGGCTCTCGAACCACACCGGGGTGGAGGTGTTGGTCAGCAGCACCGCGGTGTACGCGGCGAAGGGCGGGGCGATGACCGCCTGCCCGACCGCGGCGGGCTTCTCCAGCGTCCGCACCACGCGAGCCAGAGCGCTCACCGGGCCCCACCCGCGCTCCGGGACGACCCGGGCGACCTCGGCGGCGGTGGTCAGGCCGGCGGAGAGACCGTAGGCGGAGAGGATCCACGTGCCGACCGACATCGGGGAGGTCAGCTTCACCGTGCGCATCATGTTCAGGAAGCGCTCCGGGCGGCCGAGGTCGGCGATGAGCAGCCCGCCGCTGGCGGCGGTTCCGACGAGCGCGACGATCCGGCTGCGGCGCCGGAGCTGCTCCAGCCCGATGAGGGCGGCCCCGGACCCGAGGATCCCCGAGCCGGCGGAGAGGCCACCGGTGAAGAGGTAGGCCGGGATCGGCCACTCCCACGGGATCGGCTTGATGACCGGCTGGCCGTAGTAGCTGGAGAACTCGGCGTCGGGCACTGCGGGGGCCTCGCGGCGGCCCCCGCCGTCCCGGTTCAGCCAGCCGCGGCCCCCCTTCGCCACGCTGCGGGCGGCCCCGCGCACGGAGCTGCGTCGCTTGCCCCGTCGGGGTTCCTCCGGCGGGCGGTAGCTGTCGAAGGGGGAGAGACTCACGCCTTACCCCCGATGAACGCGGCCGCCGCGGCGGCCAGCAGACCGAGGCCCGCGACCCCGGCCGCCTTGAAGGCCTCCGGCAACTTCGCGGTCGGCACGATCGGGTCCGGTGGCAGCCCGTAGACCTCGGGCTCGTCGAGGAGCAGGAAGACCGAGCCGGTGCCGCCGACCCCGTCGTCGGGGTTGGCGCCGTAGAGCCTGGCCTCGGTGAAGCCCTGCTCGTGCAGCTGACCGACCCGCTCGTGGGCGCGGGCGACCATGTCCTCGTGGTCCCCGAACTGGATCGAGGTCGTCGGGCAGGTCTGCGCGCACGCCGGGGTCTGGTCGTGGCTCAGCCGGTCGTAGCAGAGGGTGCACTTCTGGGCGACGCCGATGTTGTGCACGTGGTCATCGCCCGAGACCGAGATGGAGGAGTCGGTGCGCCGCTCGATGACCCCGAAGGGGCAGCCGCCGACGCAGTACCCGCACCCGTTGCAGATGTCGTCCTGGACGACGACGGTGCCGAACTCGCTGCGGAAGAGGGCCCCGGTCGGGCAGGCGTCGAGGCAGCCGGCGTGGGTGCAGTGCTTGCACACGTCGGAGGACATCAGCCACCGGAAGTCCGGCATCGGCCCGACCATCCCGCTGTCATCCTCGGCATGCGCCTTCTCCGCCAGCATGTCCGTCAGGGCCGGTCCGTGGTCCTCGACGGGTGCGGGGAGGCTGCCGTAGCCGGCCGGTGCCCCTCCGACGGCGTCGATCGGGGCGGAGGCGGACGGGGCGCCGACCGAGGGTATGCCGAGGTCGACCAGCGCTTGCCCGGATGCGCGGGCCGCCGCGATCCGGTCCTTGCTCTGCTCGACGAAGGCCACGTGGCGCCACGTGCTCGCGCCGAGGTCGCCGGTGTTGTCGTAGGAGTTCGCCGACAACCCGAGATCGTCCATCGGCAGGGCGTTCCACTCCTTGCACGCGACCTCGCAGGCCTTGCAGCCGATGCAGATCGAGGTGTCGGTGAAGAA
>CAYLUX010000148.1:3833-5080 GCA_964386935.1 uncultured Janibacter sp. | reverse complement strand
CCGCTCACCGCGCTCAGGTGGCTCATGCCGACCTGCAGCATGTCCTCGTTCAGGTCCGGCGGCGTGCCGGAGGTGTCACCGATGACCAGTGCCGGCAGCAACCCGCGGGCGTCCGCGGGCAGCGGCTCCACGGCATCCCGCAGCCCGCTGCGCAGGTGTGCGGCGGCGGCCCGCACCAGCGAGCGGTCCTCCGCCGGCACGGGTGGGCCGCGCGGACTCAGTGCGGCGACCTCGGCGTCCGCCTGCTCCGTCGGGGAGAGCTTGCCGCGCAACCGGACCCGGTCGTGCCAGCCCAGGTCCGACCAGTCGGCGTCGTCGCGCACCAGCACCGGCGCCCGGACGCTCGTGGTCGCCCCGCGTGCCGTCACCGACACCAACCGCACCCGGACGAAGACCTGGTCACCGCGGCGCATCGGCTCGGTGAGCAGCACGCCCTCGGCCCGGACCATCGCGCCCTCCCCGGCCAGCTCGTCCACCGGCCCCGCGGCGCTCGTGGCCGCGTGCGCGCCGGAGGCACCGAGCACGAGGGCCAGCGCCACGCAGGTCAGGGCGAGGACGGCCGGCCCGTCCCGCCGGAGGGAGGCGCCCGCGTGCCGCGCGGCATACCCCGTGATGCCCACCGCCACGAGCAGCACCCCGAGCGCGCCGCCCGCCACGACGAGCCGGGTGGCGACCGGCCACCCCAGCGCCCAGGCACCTACGGCCCACCCGACGAGGGCAGGCAGCAACAGGCGCAGGTCGAGCGACTGCGCCCGCGCGCTGCTCACACCGTGACCTCCGGCGCGAGGTCGGCGAAGGTCTTCTCCCCGATGCCGCTCACCTCACCGAGCTCGTCCACCGAGCTGAAGCCGCCGTGCTCGGTTCGCCAGTCCACGATCCGCTGGGCGAGCACCGGCCCGACGCCGGGAAGGGTCTCCAGAGTGGTGACGTCGGCGCTGTTCAGGTCGACCTTCCCTCCCGCGGCCGATCCGCCCGCCGCGGCACCGCCGGGTGGCGCAGCGCCTGCGGCAGCCGCCTCGCCCCCCGGCACCGCCGCGCCGCCACCCGCCTCCCCCGGCTCCGGCACGTAGACCTGCTCCCCGTCCACGAGCGGACGGGCCAGGTTGATCGCGGCGAGGTCGGCGTCCCCCTTCGTCCCGCCGGCCGCCGCCAGGGCGTCGTCGACCCGCGACCCGGCGGACAGCGTGACCACGCCGGGGTCGGCGACGCGGCCGGCGACGTGGACGGTGACCTTCCCGCTCGGCGGC
>CAYLUX010000148.1:0-3733 GCA_964386935.1 uncultured Janibacter sp. | reverse complement strand
CGGCTCCCTCCTCGGCCGCCGGGTCGGCGAAGGCCCCCTCGTCCGCCTCCTCTGCCACGGTCGCCTGCGGGCGGGGCGCGGCCTCCCCCTTCGCCAGCAGGTACCGGCCGCCGAGCACGGCCACGGCCACGACGACCACGAGCAGCACGCCGAGCACCGCCTTGCGGCTCACCGCGTACCGCCCGGTGGCCACCGAGGAGGGCAGGCGCAGGACCGGCCCCTCTCCCCGGTCCCCCTCGGCCAGGATCTCGGCCACCGCCTCGGACGGCTCACGCTCACGTCGGCTCATGGACGCGACGCTAGGCAGCCCCCTTCGTCATGGGGAGGTCGCGGCAGCAGCTGTGGACGCGCCGAACGCCGGCGCGGGCGTTGTGGATCAGTCGCGGGGCCGGGGGCTCACGGCGACCCCGACCGTCCCGATCCCGACGTGGGCACCGATGATCGCGCTGATCGGGTACAGGTCCACGGGTGCGTCGACCTGCTCGATGAGGGACTCGGCGAGCGGTTGCGCTCGCTCGGCGGCGTCGACGTGGTGCACGGCGATCTCCACGCCGTCGGCCCAGTCCGGGAGGTTCTCGCAGTCCTGCTGCACGAGCGCCCGCAGCCGGGCGATCGCCTTGTTCGTCGTGCGCACCCGCTCCAGGGGCTGCACCTCGCCGTCGACGACGTGCAGCACCGGCTTGATCGAGAGCGCGGAGCCGAGCAGGGCGCTCGCGCCACCGATCCGACCGCCCCGGCGCAGCTGCTCCAGGCTCGTCACGACAAGACGCACGGAGGAGGCGGCGCAACGGCGCTTCGCGCGCTCGACCACGTCGGCCACGTCCCGGCCCGCCGCCGCGTCCCGGGCCGCACCGATGGCGGCGAAACCCAGATCCATCGCCACCGTCCGGGAGTCCACGACGTGCACCGGCACCGGCGCGTCCTCGGCCGCCGCCCGCGCCGAGTCGGACGTCCCGGAGAGGGCTCCGCTGATGTGCATCGAGATGATCTCGGTGGCACCGTCCGCGGCCGCCGCCTCGTAGGCGTCGAGGAAGCTCTTCGGCGCCGGCCGGGCGGTCGAGACGCTCGCCTTGCGCCGCAAGGCCTCGATGACCGAGGTCGCGTCCGCCTCGTCACCCTCGACCCGGTCGACCCCGTCCACGACGAGGTGCAGCGGGACGGCACGGATCCTGTGCTCGCGCCGCAGTGCAGGCGGTAGCGAGGCGGTCGAATCCGTGACGACGGCGATGCTCACGACCCGAGACTACCCAGCAGCGGGGGCCGAGAAGGGCAACGACGGCCTATGGTGACGGCATGTCGACCAGCTCGCGCCTCCCCTTCCTCGACAAGTCCGACCCGGAGACGTGGAAGGCGCTCAACGGCCTCGCGCTCAAGGTCGCTTCCGCCGCGGAGGCAGCCGGCTTCGAGCGCGAGACGATCGAGCTGATGAACGTGCGGATCTCGCAGCTGAACGGCTGCTCCTTCTGCCTCGACATGCACACCCGTCAGGCCGTCGAGGCCGGCGCCACCCAGCAGCGCCTCGCCCAGCTGCCGGCGTGGCGGGAGTCCACGCTCTTCGACCGGGTGGAGTGCGCGGTGCTGGACATCGCCGACGCCGTGACCCTCCTGCCCGACCCCGAGGAGCGAAGGGGGCGCCTCGCCGCCGCCCGTGACCTCTTGGGCGACCAGCCCTTCACCGCGATCGAGTGGGCGGCGATCACGATGAACGCCTACAACCGGGTCTCCATCCTCTCCGAGCACCCCGTCCGCCCCCGCTGAGGAGCCCGTCGTGACCAACACCGAGATCGACCCCGCCGAGTACGAGTGCGCGCACGTGAGCTGCGCTGAAGCAGTCGACATCATCACCGCGCGCGAGGTCCCGCTCGGTGGCCCCCGTGCCATGCTCGTGCGCCGCACCCTCCCCCAGCGCAAGCGCAGCCTCATCGGACCGTGGTGCTTCGTGGACCACTTCGGTCCCGCCGAGGTCAGCGAGACCGGCGGCATGCGGGTCCCGCGCCATCCGCACACCGGGCTCGCGACGGTCACCCTCCTCTTCGACGGGGAGGTCGATCACCTCGACTCGGGGGGCTTCGCCAACACCGTCCGCCCCGGCGAGGTCAACCTGATGATCGCCGGGAAGGGTGTCTCCCACTCCGAGTTCTCCACCGCCTCGACGAGCTCCCTGCACGGGGTCCAGCTCTGGTACGCCCTGCCCGAGACGCTGCGTCACGAACCGGAGACCTCGCAGCACCACGTCTCCGAGGTCGCGCGCCTCGAAGGGGCGACGGTCCGGGTCCACCTCGGCTCATTCGCCGGGCTGACCTCGCCGGTGGACACCCGGGTGCATGCGGTGGCCGCGGAGATCACCATCGAGCCCGGTCACGGGATCGACCTGGACCTCGACGCCGCCGACGAGCACGGTCTGCTCGTCGACACCGGCACCCCGACGATCGTCGCCGAAGACCACCGGCAGAGCGTCGCGGCCACGGAGCTGGCGCACCTGCCCGAGGGCCTCGCCTCGATGCGCATCGAGGCCGGCGAGGAGCCGGTGCGCGCCGTCCTCGTCGGCGGGCGGCCCTTCGGGGAGGAGATCGTCATGTGGTGGAACTTCGTCGGCCGCACCCACGAGGAGATCGTCGAGTTCCGCGAGGCGTGGCAGGCCGAGATCGCCGCCGGGCCGGAGACGGTGGGGCGCTTCGGGCCCTTCCCGGCCGGCGAGCCGGACCCGCTGCCCGCCCCGCCGCTCCCGAACGTCCGCATCAAGCCGCGGCGGCAGTAGGCCCAGGCAACTCGCGGGTACGACACCACGCTCAGCCCGCGAGAATTGACGGGCCCCTAGTTTTCAGGCGATCAACGTCGCCGCCGACCGGGAGCGTGGTGTAGTACCCGCGAGTCATAAGCCGAGCGGACGGCGCGGACCGGTGGATGCGCCCGACTCAGGGAGTGAGGTACGAACGACCAAGGGCGCGTCCATCGGTCCGCGCCGGGAGCGGGGTAGCGCCGGGAGCGCGGGGAATGCCCTTCGAGGCTCGGCCGCGGGCGGCCTCGCACCTCAGGGACCGCTTAGACCGGGACGACGTTGACGAGCTTCGGGGCCCGGACGATGACCTTGCGCACGCCGTCCGTGGTGGCGGCCTTGACCTTCTCGCTGTCCATGGCGAGGGCCTCGAGGTCCGCCTCGGTGATGTCCGCGGGCACCTCGATCCGGTCGCGCACCTTGCCCTTGATCTGGATGACGCAGGTGACGGTCGAGCTGACCAGCTTCGACCGGTCCGCGACGGGGAAGGGCTCCCGGCTCAGTGACTGCTCGTGGCCGAGGCGCTGCCACAGCTCCTCCGCCAGGTGCGGCGCGACAGGAGCCACCATGAGCACGAGCGGCTCGACGGCCGCCCGGGGCGTGGCCGAGAGCTTGGTGAGCGCGTTGTTCAGCTCGATGAGCCGGGCGATGGCGGTGTTGAAGCCGAGCGAGGCGTAGTCATCGGTGACCGCGGCGATCGTCTGGTGCAGCAGCCGCTCGGTCTCGCCGTCCAGCGCCTCGTCGACGACGTGCACCTCACCGGTCTGCTCGTCGATGACGTTGCGCCACAGCCGTTGCAGGAAGCGCTGGCTGCCGACGACGGCTCGGGTCTCCCACGGCTTGGACTGCTCCAGCGGGCCGAGGGACATCTCGTAGAGCCGGAAGGTGTCGGCGCCGAACTGCTCGTACATCTCGTCCGGGCTGACGGCGTTCTTCAGCGACTTGCCGATCTTGCCG
>CAYLUX010000147.1:0-5145 GCA_964386935.1 uncultured Janibacter sp. | reverse complement strand
AGCGAGGCCGTCGTGACCTCGAGGTTGTGTCCGTCGAGCTCGGTCAGCAGCAGCCGGGCCAGTGCGTCGGAGTCCTCACCGATGGCGGTGACCCGCTCGCCGGTGACGGTCACGCGGTGCGTCCCGGGCAGCTCGCGGAGCCGTGCCACGGCCGCGTCGACGTCCCCCCTGCGGACGTCGGCGCTGACGGTCCGGCCGCTGCCACGGGCCCGGATCTGCTCTGTGGTCCCGTCGGCCACGATGCGACCGGCGGACATGAGGATGATCCGGTCGGCGAAGTCATCCGCCTCCTCGAGGTAATGGGTGGCGAAGAGGATGGTGCGGCCGCGGTCGGCGTCGGCGTGCATGGTGCGCCAGAAGTCCCGGCGTGCCGTCACGTCCATGCCGGCCGTGGGCTCGTCGAGGACGAGCAGGTCGGGGTCGGGCAGCAGGGCCACGGCGAAGCGGAGCCGTTGCTGCTCACCGCCGGAGAGCTTGGAGACCATCCGGTCGGCCTTGTCCGCCAGCCCCGCCTGCTCGAGCACGTCGTCGATCGGCTGGTGCTCGGGGAAGGTGGAGGCGATGAAGCGGACGGTCTCGCGCGCCGTGAGGTCGCGCAGCAGCCCACCGGTCTGCAGGACCGCGGACACGCGACCCGCGCCCACGGCCGCGCGGGGGTCGTCGCCGAAGGTGGTGACCGATCCGGTGCTCGGCCGGGTCAGGCCGAGGATCATGTCCAGGGTCGTCGTCTTGCCGGCCCCGTTGGGTCCGAGGATCGCGACCACCTTCCCGGGCGCGATGTCGAGGTCGACCCCCGCCACGGCCTGGACGGTCTCGCCTCCGGCCCGGAAGGACTTGGTGACCCCCTCGAGGTGGACGCCGGTGCCTTGGTTCGTCGGTGCTCGTCGTGTGCTCGGTGGTGTGCCTGTACTGGTCGATGCCATGGCTCGATCCTGTCGGCTCCGCAGCACCCGCGACCATCCCCTCATGTCACGAGTCGGCCATGACAGGTGTCATGTGGGGTGAAGTCGGTGCAGGATGGTGGTGAGGCCCGATCAGGGCGAACACGGGACACAGGAGGAGAACGTGGGCGCAGCAGTCGAGATCCGCACCGGTGACATCGACCCGGTGCACTTGAAGGGCAAGAGCATCATGCTGGGGGACACCGAGCTGGGAGTCTTCGACGGCACCGAGGACACCCTGCGGTTCGAGATCCCCGCTGGTCGCCACTACCTGATGCTCAAGGAGGGGCTGAACACCTCTGAGCCCGTGGCCTTCCTCGTGCAGCAGGGCCACTGTGCGCAGCTGACTCTCCGTGAGATCAACGCGGAGATGTTCTCGGTCGTCTTCGGTGGCTGGTACGCCCTGAAGCGCACCGGCGACGTCGTCGAGCACGACACTATTCACGGGGAGAGCACCCACGCGAGCGGCACGGGCGCCCCGGGTGCCCGGGAGATCCCGGTCGACGAGGTCTCCGCCGAGGCCTGAACGGTCGGCCTGCCGACCACGCGCTGCCGTGGGAGTGGCAGCATCGAGGCCATGCGGGTTACCCAGGTACGCATCTATCCGGTCAAGTCCCTCGGCGGCGTGGACGTCGAGCGGGCTCGCGTGGAGCCGTGGGGGCTCGAAGGGGACCGACGCTGGGCCCTCGTGGACGAGGCGGGGGAGAAGGTCACCGCCCGTGAGGTCCGTGGCCTGCTGGGGCTGCGCGCCGAGCAGGTGGACGAGGAGACCATCCGGATCCATGACCGTGACGGTGACAGCATCCCCATCGACATCCCGTTGGGGCTCCCGCCGATCCCGGTGAGCCACGCCCGGCAGGGCTTCGCCAACCCCGCTGACCAGGACGTCAGCGAGTGGATCAGCGAGCGCGTCGGGCGGCAGCTGCGGCTGGTCTGGCAGGAGGACCCGAGCGTGCGTTCGGTCTCCGGTGCACACGGTGGGCGTGAGGGCGACACTCTCTCGCTCGCCGATGCAGGGCCGTTGATGATGACCTCGCAGACCTCCCTGGCCCGGCTGCAGGAGTGGGTCGACGCGGAGGCTGACCAGCCGGACCCGGAGGGCATGGAGGCCGACGACATCAGCGACTCCAACTCCATCGGGGGTCGGGACCCGTTGAGCATGGTGCGCTTCCGCCCCAACGTGGTCATCGACGGTGGCGAGGCCTTTGCCGAGGACGAGTGGGAGACGCTGCGGATCGGGGACGTGGAGTTCCGCAAGGCGGAGCTGTGCGACCGGTGTGTCATCACCACGATCGACCCGGTCACGCTCGCCGGCGGCAAGGAACCGATCCGGGCGCTGTCCCGGCACCGACGGTGGGACGGGAAGACCTGGTTCGGCACCCGACTGGTGCCGATCGGCGAGGGGGAGCTGCGGGTCGGTGACGAGGTCGTACCGGGCTGACTCCGGTGCCGCGCACATCGTCCTAGTCCCGTCGCCGGAAGGTGATGTGGGCGGTGCCGTCCCCGTGGTGGTGGGTGGCGTGGCGCCACCTGGGTGAGTCGATCATGTGGTGGTGCCGGCCGCAGAGCGGTACGGCGTTGTGCATGTCGGTGCCTCCGCCTGCCTCCCAAGGTCGGAGGTGATGGGTCTCGGTCCACGCGAAGGGCCGGTCACACCCTTCGGTCGCACACTCGGTGTAGCGCGTCGAGAGGGCGAGGCGTTGTGCTTCGGTGAAGAGTCTGGTTTGTCGGCCGAGGTCGATGGGAACCGAGTCGCTGTCCATCACGGTGGGGAGGATGCCGGCACCGCAGGCCAGGCGGCGGGTGGCCCCTGAGCTGAGGACGCCGCCGGTGATGTCGGTGGTGGCGACCTTGTTGGCGGTGAGGGCCTGCTGGAGGTCGGCCAGGCGGATCGTGATCAGCAGGGTGGCGGCGGTCTTGTTGTGCAGGTGGTCGGTGGGGAGGCGGGCCATGAGGTCGGCGAAGGCCAGGCCGCGTTTGTGCTGCCAGTCTATCGCGGTGCCCTTCGGGTCGGACGGGCGCCGAAAGGCCGCGCCGCCGTGAGTGCCGTCCGAGTTGCGCGGACCGTCGGCGCCATTGGCGGTGTCGTGATCACCAGCCCGGGTGGGGGTGTTCTGACGGCGTGGGGCGGTCATGGCGTCGATGATCTTCTTGAGGGTCATCCCGGATGCCCAGGGGAGGGTGAAGTGTCCGGTCATGGTCCCGTCGTGGTTGTCGCGGATCCAGAAGGCGGAGGCTTCCATGGCCCGCTCTTCCTCGTCGGCGACGGTGGTGTCCTCGTCCTCGTCGACGACATCCGGGTCGGGTTCGATGGCGGCCAGGACGCGGCGGGCGGCTGCGCGCAGGCGGGAGGGGGAGCGGTTGATGGCCAGGGCGAGGAGCTCGGCCTCGCAGGTCAGGTATTGCTCGTCGGTGACGTGCTCGGGCAGGTCTTCGAGGGTGCGGGCGATGACTTTGGCGTGCTCCGCGCTGATCCCGCCCTCGGCCAAGGCGTCGGCAGTCGCAGTGAGGCGGGGCCGCCGGCCGGGCTGCGTGCCTTCCTGCTCCTTGTCGCCCTGCCCGGTGTCGTGCGGCTCGGTGTCGTTCGTCTCGTCGGTGTCGGCGTCGGGAGCGGCGCTCCCTTCGGCAGAGGCGTCCTGCTCATCTGTCCCCGTCCCGAAGGCGTCGGCCAGGTGGGCATCACCCTGGCTGGCGCGCCGGTCGGAGTCGGTGGCGCCGGCGACCCAGGAGCCGGAGTCGGTGTGGCCGCTGGCCTCGTGCGCGTCGGCCTCTTGTGCGTGGGCGATCAGGCGCAGTCGGGCGGCGTCGATGCGCCGCTTGAGCCTCTCGAGCTCGCGCAGGTGCTCCTTGTACTCGGTGGCGCTTGTCGGAGGGTTGTCACCGACGGTCGACAGAATGGTGTCGACGATCGCGTGGGCCCGCGCCAGCACGTCGGCCAGGGGTGGGGTGTAGAGGATCTCCTCGCCCTTCGCCAGCAAGTCGACCAGGTCCTGCAGGGTCGCTTCCGCACCCCGCAGTGGCGGGGTCGCGGTGCTGGTCGTCGTCTCCATGGACCAACTGTAATCGAACAGGTGTTCGAGTACAAGGGCCCTGTGGATTCTCGACGTGCGAGGCGCTCAGATTTCACTACGTTGGTGTGCCAACCGGAGGTGGTCGGGGAGGCCGCCTCATCGCGACGAAGGGGAGTACCCGTGCGTTTTGGGCGTGGAGCAGCGTTGCTCGCCGCGGCAGTGGTGGCCAGTGGCCTGACTGGATGTGGCGGGGGTGAGGAGCCGACGGAGCCCACCACGACGGTCTCCCCACGCACCCCGGTCGGGCAGGGCAAGACCAGCGACGCGTCACAAGGAGAGACCTCCGAACCGTCCGGCTCGAAGTCCTCCGGTGAGGCTACGGATGGGAGCTCCACCACCAGCGGTGGCGAAGGGGACGCCAGCTCCGACTCATCAGCCGGTGCCGGTGCACTGCCCGAGGACATTCCTGCCGTTGCGACGAAGCGGACGGAGGAGGGGGCGGCAGCCTTTGGAAAGTACTACTACAACGAGTTTGGCGAGGCGGCTCGTACCGGGGACGTCGAAGTCATTGGCCTCTTGGGCGGCGAGGACTGTCAGATCTGCGTAGCAAGCGTCAAGAAGATCAGTAAGGATGCCAAGAAGGGGTGGGTCCGGAGCGAAAACCCGTACACGATAAGTCAAGTTGAGGCTACGAAGCGACCTGACAAGGGCTACAAGGTGGCTATGCACGTAGATGTGCGAGCTCACCATCGGCTTGATGCGAACGGTGACCCCAACGGAAAGATCGATGCTGTTGAATACACCTTGACTGAGCACGTCATTTGGCGTGAGGGACGTTGGCAAATAGCCGATTGGATCGTCACGTGATGTTGCGAAGCGGATCAGTGCTCGGAGGGTTGTTATTCGTCCTTGCTGTCGCTTCCCCCAGTTCGGCGAGCATCGTAGGGGGAAAGGTGGAGCCGCACATTAATGATCTTGGTGTGGGGATTTCAGCATCGCAACACAAGACGACGGCAGGCACTGTCAAAGGCCTTGAAGCAGGAGGCGCACCAGCCGTTTCGAATGGGAACACCAAGGTCCGCTCCACTGCAAAACCCTCGGTGGACGTCAAGGGCAAGCAGCCGAAGCAAGACATCCGGGTCAAGACCGAGACCTGCAACGACATGTCGCTGACGCAGTGCTCGAGCGCGCGG
>CAYLUX010000146.1:0-5298 GCA_964386935.1 uncultured Janibacter sp. | reverse complement strand
ACACCCACGAGGTGGGCACGGTCGTGCGGATGCAGCTGTGGATGTTCTTCCGGGCCGGCTTCGGCGTGCTCCCGATGTGGATCGTCGCAGGCATCACGTGGTGGCCGGCGTGGCTGCTCTTCCCGCTGCTCGCCGCGATCACCGCGATGGTGATGCCGCCGCTGCTGCGGGAGATCGCCCGGCGCAAGGTCATCGAGGAGATGGCCTGGACCGACCACGCGAGCGCGCTCGAGGAGGGCATCGCCGGCCGGGACGACCTGCGCACCAGCCTCGGCCAGGCCCACGTCGTCCGGCGGGTGGCCGCGCTCTCCTCGTTGGTGCACCGGCGCTTCCTCGACGTCATCGTGGTCGAGCGCTCGCTGGCCCGGCGGGCGGGTGTCCTGCTGCACGCCCTGCTCGTGGCCATCGTCATCGGCGGGGTCGCGATGACCGCCGCGGGCGCCGTGCCCGTCTCGGGGCTGGTCACGCTCTTCCTCGTCACGGCGACCTTCGTCGGGCAGATCTCGCAGATGGCCAACAACCTGCCCGACCTGCAGGAGGGGCTCGGCGCGGTCATGCGGCTGCGCCAGATGCTCGCAGTGGAGCCGGAGCCCGAAGGGGGCCGCCCCGTCCCCGACGAGCGGGCCCTCGACCTGCGCTTCGCAGACCTGGACTTCGCCTACGAGGAGGGCACCTTCGCGCTGCAGGACATCGACCTGCGCGTCCCCGCCGGGGAGACCACCGCCCTCGTGGGGCGGACCGGATCGGGCAAGTCGACGCTGGCCTCCTTCGTCTCCCGGGCGGTGGAGCCGCCACCGGGCAGCGTGCTGCTCGGCGGGGTCGACGTGCTCGACCTGGACCTGCAGGAGCTGCGCCGGGCCGTCGGTGTCGTCACCCAGCGCACCGAGATCCTCGCGGGCACCTTCGCCGAGAACATCACGCTCTTCGCGCCGGTGCCCCGCGCGCAGGTGGAGTCGGCCATCGCCGAGCTGGGGCTCGAGGACTGGGTCGCCGGGCTGCCCGACGGGCTGGACACGCTGCTCGGCCCCGGTGGGACGACGCTCTCCTCGGGTGAGGAGCAGCTGATCGCCTTCGCCCGGCTGCTCGTGCGCGACGTGCGCGTCATCGTGCTCGACGAGGCGACCGCCCGGATGGACCCGGTCACCGAGCGCCGCGTCGTCGCCGCCGCCGACCGGTTGCTGCGCGGCCGCACCGGCGTACTCATCGCCCACCGGCTGAGCACGATCGAGCGCGCGCACCACGTAGCCGTCCTCGCCCACGGGCGACTGATCCAGCACGGCACGCACGCCGAGCTCTCCCGCCAGGAAGGGCCCTTCCAGGACCTGCTCGCGGCCAGCCGCACCGCGGTGGAGGCTCCGGGCACAGCCGATGCCGTCCAGGGACCGGAGGCGGTGGAGCGGACTGCCGGCGCGGTCCGTGAGGTCGACTCGGAGCCCGCCGCGGCCGGGGGGCGGCGCCAGGGCGAGCCGCCGGAGCGCCCCGAGGTCGGCGACGGACCGTCGCTGGCCACGGGCACGCTGCACGCCCTGCTGCTGAAGCCCGGCTGGGGGCTGGCCGGCGCAACGCTCTTCCTCATCGGGTCGCTCATCGGGGCCCAGGGGGCATTCACCGGCCTGATCTGGGGCCGTCTCGTCGAGGCCCTCCAGCGCGGTGAGACCCCGGTGCTGCTCACCCTCGCGCTCACGGCCTGCCTGATCACGATGCCCGTGCTCCTCGCCGAGGCCTTCACGCGCTACCCGCGCTGGTGGATCGAGGTCATGCTGCGCACCCGGATGGCGGTGCTCCAGGGCCAGACCGAGCAGGTCCGGCTGCCCCGTACCCCGCCCGGCGAGGTCGTCGCCCGCTCGATGGACGCCGACCGCTACGCCCGGTACGCCGACCGCTGGGTCGACTTCGTCAACGGTCTGCTCGTCGCGGCGATCACCGCAGTGCTCGCGGGCACGTGGATCGCAGGTGCGGTGCTGCTGGCCGTCATGGCCACCTCCGCGCTGGCCTCCGTGCTCGGGCGACCGGCTGCCGGACGCTCGGCGGCCGAGGCCTCGACGGCGCGCGCGGCCTTCGGGCGGGCACTGGTCTCGGCGCTGGAGTCGATGCGCACCGTGAAGCTGGCCGCGGCCACGCCGTCGGTGCGGCGCCACCTGCGCCTCGTCGACACCGGGCGGGTCTCGGCGGCGGTCTCGGAGCACCGCATCCAGGCCTTCCTCCAGGGCGTGCCGATGGTCATGGTCCAGTGCGGTGTCGTCGCCGCGTGGGCGATCCACGTCGCGGGCGGCTGGGGTCTGGCGGTGACCCTGCTGGTGGCGGGTGCCGTCTCCGGCTTCGACTGGTTCGGCCGGGTCGCGGGGATGGTCGTCACGGAGGCGCCGGGCACGCGGGCCTGGCAGGTCGAGACGGCCCGCTTCGCCGGCGGGGTGGACCTCACCCGGCTACCGGCCGGCGTCGACCTCGTCGAGGGTCGCGCTCCCTCCCCCGCACCCGCGGCGCGGGTGCCCCTGGAGCGGCTGGAGCTGCAGGGCCTCACGGCGATCCACGACGACGGGACGATCGGCGCGAGCCAGGTGGACCTGACTGTCCGCGCCGGTGAGCTCGTGCTGCTCGTGGGTCGGGTGGGCTCGGGCAAGTCGAGCCTGCTCTCCGCGCTCGCGGGGCTCGTCGACCACCGTGGCCGCATCCGCTGGAACGACACCGAGGTCACCGACCCGGAGGTCTTCCTCCGTCCGGGGCAGGTCTCGCACATCTCGCAGGTGCCGCGGGTCCTCTCCGGCACCTTCGGGGACAACATCCGACTGGGGCACGAGCGTCCCTTCACCGAGCCGGTCTCGGACGCTCGGATGAGCTCCGACGTCGCCGAGGCCGGTGGCCACGACGCGGTCGTCGGGCACCGCGGGGTGCGCCTCTCGGGCGGTCAGGTGCAGCGCCTCGCCCTCGCGCGGGCGCTCGCCACGGAGGCCGAGCTGCTGCTGGCCGACGACATCTCCAGCGCGCTGGACGCCGCGACCGAGATCGAGCTCTGGCACGCGCTGCGCGAGCGCGGCCGGACCGTCATCGGCGCCACGTCGAAGCGTGCCGCTCTCGAGCAGGCCGACCGGGTGGTCGTCCTCGACGCCGGCCGGGTCGTCGCCACCGGCCCGTGGGAGGACCTCGCCCCCCGCTGGGGCCACCTGGCCGGGTGAGCCCGTCGCCGCCGCGGCGCCGGGGCAGGCCCCCTTCGCCGTGGACGACGACAGGGGGCGCCCCGACCGGTGAGGTCGGTGGGCGCCCCCTGTCGGGGCCCGCCCGCAGGATCGCTGCGGGCGGGGGTTCGTGGCGGGTCAGCGCGCGGCGCTGCCCTCGGTGTAGTCGTCGTCCTGCTGCTGCCAGGCGAAGTGCGAACGCAGCTTCTTGCCGGTGGCCTCGATCGGGTGGCCGGCCTCCTTCTCGCGCAGCTGCTTGAACTCGACGGCGCCGTTGTTCTGGTCGTCGATGAAGCGCTTGGCGAAGCTGCCGTCCTGGATGTCCTTCAGGACGCCCTGCATCCGGTCCTTGACCCCGGAGTCGATGATCCGCGGACCGGAGACGTAGTCGCCGTACTCCGCGGTGTCGGAGCAGGACCAGCGCTGCTTGGCGATGCCGCCCTCGTTCATCAGGTCCACGATGAGCTTCAGCTCGTGGAGGACCTCGAAGTAGGCGATCTCCGGCTGGTACCCGGCCTCGGTGAGGGTCTCGAAGCCCGCCTGCACGAGGTGGGAGACACCACCGCAGAGGACGGACTGCTCACCGAAGAGGTCGGTCTCGGTCTCCTCGGTGAAGGTCGTGGTGATCACGCCCGCCCGGGTGCCGCCGATCCCCTTCGCGTAGGCCTTGGCCAGGTCCCACGCCTTGCCGGAGGCGTCCTGCTCCACGGCAATGATGTCGGGGATGCCACGGCCGGCGACGAACTCGCGACGGACCGTGTGACCCGGGGCCTTCGGTGCGACGAGGATGACGTCGACGTTCGACGGCGGCTGGATGTAGTCGTAGCGGATGTTGAAGCCGTGCCCGAAGACGAGCGCGTCGCCGTCCTTGAGGTTGTCGGCGATCTCGTCGGCGTAGACGGTGCGCTGGTTCTGGTCCGGGGTGAGGATGACGATGACGTCGGCCTCGGCGGAGGCCTCGCTCACGGTGAGGACGCGCAGGCCCTCGTCCTCGGCCTTGGCGCGAGAGGAGCTGCCCTCGCGCAGGCCGACCCGCACGTCCACGCCGCTGTCGCGCAGGTTCAGCGCGTGCGCGTGCCCCTGGGACCCGTAGCCGATGATGGCCACCTTGCGTCCCTGGATGATCGACAGGTCGGCGTCGTCGTCGTAGATCAGTTCGGCCATGCTGCTCTTCTCCTTGTGTGCTCGGCTGTTGTGGTGATCGCTCGGCGCCATGGTCTCGCGCCAGGGCGACCTGGTGTCGAAGTGGGTCAGTGTCTGGACCGGTCGGTGATGGAGCGCGGTCCGCGGCCGATGGCCACGACGCCGGACTGGACGAGCTCCTTGATGCCGTAGGGCTCGAGGATCTCGAGCATCGCGGCGATCTTGTCGGAGTTGCCGTAGACCTGCAGCGTCATCGCGTCGGCGGTGGTGTCGACGATCTTCGCCTTGAACATCTGCGCCGTCTCCAGCACGCCGCTGCGGTTGGCGGCGTCGCTGCGGACCTTGACCAGCACGACCTGGCTGTTGACCGAGGCGAGCGGGTCCAGCTCGACGACCTTGATGACCTCGACGAGCTTGTTCAGCTGCTTGGTCACCTGCTCCAGGGGCAGCGTGTCGACGTCGACCACGACCGTCATCCGCGAGATCTCCCCGTGCTCGGTCTCCCCCACGGCGAGGCTGTCGATGTTGAAGCCGCGCCGGGAGAAGAGCGAGGAGATCCGGGCGAGGACGCCCGGCTTGTTCTCGACGAGGACCGAGAGGGTGTGCTTGGTCATGGTGGTCACTTCCCGTCCTGGTCGGCGTCGCTGTCCTGCTCGAGGGCGTCTGACTCCTCGCGGTCCCACTCCGGCGCCGCATCGCGGGCGACCTGGATCGCGTCGTTGCTCACCCCGGCGGGGACCATCGGCCAGACCATGGCGTCACGCTCGACGACGAAGTCGATGACCACGGGCCGGTCGTTGATCTCCATGGCCTCCTTGATGGTCGCGTCCATGTCCTCCGGCCGCTCGCACCGCAGTCCGGCGCAACCGTAGGCCTCGGCGAGCTTGACGAAGTCCGGGACCCGGTTGCCGACGGAGGTGTGCAGGTCGGTGTTGGAGTAGCGCTCGTTGTAGAAGAGGGACTGCCACTGCCGGACCATGCC
>CAYLUX010000145.1:0-5360 GCA_964386935.1 uncultured Janibacter sp. | reverse complement strand
TCATGGTCCAGGGCGCGGTCGAGCAGGTGTGGCTCCCGCGGGCCGACGCGCTCGCCAAGACCGTCGCGGGGATGGCCGACGAGCTGCGCGAGGTCCCGCTGCTGGCCCACACCCACGGTCAGCCGGCGACGCCGACGACGATGGGCAAGGAGCTGGCGGTGCTCGCGCACCGGCTGCTGCGGCAGGTCCGTCGGGTCGCCTCCGACGAGTACCTCGGCAAGCTCAACGGCGCGACCGGCACCTACGGCGCGCACCTGGCGGCCGTGCCGGGCGCGGACTGGCAGGCCATCTCGCGGGACTTCGTCGAGCACCTCGGGCTGACGTGGAACCCGCTGACCACCCAGATCGAGTCCCACGACTGGCAGGCGGAGATCTACGCCGACATCGCGCGGTTCAACCGGGTGCTGCACAACCTGTGCACCGACGTCTGGAGCTACATCTCGCTGGGCTACTTCGCGCAGGTGCGCGGGCAGGGCACGGTCGGGTCGAGCACGATGCCGCACAAGGTCAACCCGATCCGCTTCGAGAACGCCGAGGCCAACCTCGAGGTCTCCAACGCCCTCCTCGACGTGCTCGCCACCACCCTGGTGACCACCCGGCTGCAGCGCGACCTCACCGACTCCTCGATGCAGCGCAACATCGGCACCGCCCTCGGGCACTCGCTGCTCGCGATCGACAACGCCGGCCGCGGGCTGGCCGGGCTGGACGCCGCCCCCGAGGCGATGGCTGCCGACCTCGACGCGAACTGGGAGGTGCTCGGCGAGCCGATCCAGTCGGTGATGCGGGCCCTCGGCGCCCAGGGTGTCCCGGGCATGGAGGAGCCCTACGAGCGGCTCAAGGAGCTCACCCGCGGCCGCCGGATCGGGCAGCCGGAGCTCGTGGAGTTCGTCCGCGGGCTGGGGCTGCCGAAGGACGCCGAGGAGCGCCTCGCCGCCCTCACCCCGCAGACCTACGTCGGCCTGGCGCCGACGCTGCCCGACCACCTCCGCTGACGCGGCCGGCGAAGGGGGCGCCCCCACGGACCCCGCGATTCTCGGGTGACCCGAGAAACAGGCGCTGGGCAAGAGTTTGAAACTCTTGCCCAGCGGCTGTTTCTCTTGCTGAGGTGACGGGGGCCCGCGTCGAGCTCGGTCGCGGCTCCGGCAGCCCCTCGTCGGTCAGTCCATGGCCGCTTCCAGCGCCGAGGCGGTGGCCGCGTAGCCGTCGGTCGTCGGGTGCACCCACTCCGACTGCACGGTGTCCGGCGCCAGGACCGGCACCAGCCACGCGTTGCTGTCGTCCGGCGGGGTGTGCGGGTCGAGGCCGTGCGTGTGGCCGTCCCAGGCGGGCTTGACGTCGACGAAGGTGAAGTCGCCCTTGCCGTTCAGGCTGCCCGAGAGGTTGCTCATCGCGTCCGCCATGGCCCGGTCGCCCCGGTCCTGCAGGTCTGCGAGCCCGGCCCCGGCGTCGAAGGTCGGGGCGGCCTGCGGGATGCCGAACTCGTCGGTGTTCAGCAGGTAGGGGTACCCCAGCAGGTAGATGTCGGCCTTGCCGTTCGAGCGCTCGTGGACCGCGGTCAGTGCCTCCTCGATGTCCTCCTGCAGCTTCGGGATCTTGGCGTTCGCGGCCTCGAGGGTCTGCTCGCAGCCGGTGGCGTCCTGCGCGACCATGCACCAGATGACGATGTCGGTGAAGCCGATGTCGTTGCCGCCGATGGTCAGGAACACCGCATCGGTGTCTTTGGTGACGGCATCGATCTGGGGCGCGGCGGTCAGCTGGCAGGAGACCGTCGCGGTGAGGCTGCGCTGGTTGCCGGAGCCGTCGAGGCTGGAGTCGGTGATCGTGTAGTCGTAGTACCAGTCCTCCTGGCTCGGCACCCCGCAGAGGTCCTGCTTCTCGGCCTGCCGCAGCCAGTGGTGCTCCACATTGGGCGCCTTGCCGGGCAGCGGGTACGTGGCGGTCCTCGTCGTGGCCTCGCCCAGCGGTCGCGGGTTGAGGATGTTCGCGACGACACCCCCGCTGCAGGCCACGTTCGTGTACTCCGCGCCGTCGCGGGCCGCGACGCGGGTGCCGTAGTTGTCGGGCGAGCGGAAGCACGTGGTCCCGGTGTAGTTGCCCGACCCGTTGCCGGCGGAGTAGGAGTCCCCGAGCTGGACGTACTGCGGTGGTGGTGGGTCCGCGCTGGCCGAGGGAGCGGCGATGCCGACTCCCGCTGCGGCCGCCACGAGCGCGGTGGCGATGGACAGTGTGCGGCGACGTCGACGCATGGCTGTTCTTCCTCCCGTTGAGGCCGCTCGCCGTTGAGCAGCCCTCTCCTACCCGAGAGTAGCCCTCAGCGGGCCGGGGAACCGGCGGAGCCGGGCCCCTGTTCCGGGGCGGCGTCGACCCAGGCCTCTCCCTTCGCTCAGGACAGCCGGACGAGGGCCGAGGGATACTCGGCGGGGAGCTCACCGGACTCGAGCGTCGCGGTCACGACCTGCCGGTTGAAGGTCGTGCGCCCACCACGCGTGGTGAGGAAGGCGGTGTCCGCCGCGTCCCGCCCGGTCGCGATCCGCACCATCGACTCCCGTGGCGCCAGCCGGGTCGCGTCGACGATGTGCCAGGCACCGTCGACCCAGGCCTCGGCCACCGCGTGGAAGTCCATCGGCTCCAGCCCGGGCGCGTACACCGACACCAGCCGGGCCGGGGTGCCCAAGGCACGCAGCAGGGCGATGACGACGTGCGCGAAGTCCCGGCACACCCCGGACGCCTGCAGGATCGAGTCGACCGCCCCGTCCGTCCCCCGGCTGGCCCCGGAGACGTAGGCCATGTGCTCGTGGACCCATTCGGCGACCACCCGGACCCGCTCCGCGCCGAAGACACCCGGGAAGAGCTGCGCCGCCATCGGCGCCAACCGGTCGGACTCGCAGTAGCGGCTCGGGCGCGTGAAGGCCCACGTGTCGTACTCGGTCTCGGGGCCGGCCTGGACCCCCTTCGGCCGGGTGATGTCCACGACCGCCTCGTAGGTCACCTCCAGCCAACCGTCGCCGACGTCGTCGACGACGTGCAGCCGCGTGCCGTGGTCACCCGGGATCTCCCTCGGCTCCACGAGCCGGCCGGCGGCGTGGACGAGGATGCTCTCCTCGCGGATGTCGTGCGCCCCGGACACCGCGAAGGAGAGCAGCGCCCGGGAGACCCCGCTCGTGCCGTAGGCGAACTTCGTGCCCACCCGTGCGCGAAGGGGGGTGGAGTCGGCGTCGACGATGGCGAGGTCGGTCATGGGTCCATCGCACCCCCTCGGGCCCCGCAGGTCAAAGCGAAGGGGGATCCCCGCTCCTCAGACCGGCTCGGTCACCGCGAGGAGGGTCGAGAGCGCGCCCAGCGCCTCCGGGTTGATCCAGTAGTAGACGTAGGTGCCCCGTCGCTCGCAGTCGATCAGGCCCGCCTCGCGGAGCAGCCTCAGGTGGTGCGAGACCGTCCCCGAGGACAGCTCGAAGGCAGGGGTGATCTCGCAGACGCACAGCTCGGGGCGGGCGGCGATCATCGAGACCATCCGCAACCGGACCGGGTCACCGAGCGCCTTGAAGACCGGAGCCAGTCGGGCCGCGTCGGCCTCGGTGACCGGCGTGGTCGCGAGACCGCAGCAGGTCACGGCTCGTTCGCCCGGCGCCGACTCCAGAATGCTCATGGGCTTATGTTGACATACATCAAAACAAGGGGACACCCTGAGACCCGGCAGTTGATTTGAACGTCGTCGAAGCAAGGATCGCAATGGACTCCGCAACCAGCACCCACGACCACGTCCGCGAGCGCTACGCCTCCGCGGCACGCTCGCAGCTCGACGGGACGAGCGGATCATGCTGCGCCGACGCCGCAACCGACCCGATCACCATCGGTCTCTACGAGGGGACCGACTCGCCGTCGGACGACGCCCTGGCGGCCTCACTCGGATGCGGCAACCCGACCGCCCTCGCCGAGCTCGCCCCCGGCGAGGACGTGCTCGACCTCGGCTCCGGCGGCGGGCTCGACGTGCTGCTGTCCGCGCGGAGGGTCGGCCCGACAGGCACCGCGACCGGCCTGGACATGACCGACGAGATGCTCGAGCTCGCACGCCGCAACCAGGCGGAGGCGGGGATCGAGAACGCCTCCTTCGTCCGCGGCACGATCGAGGACACTCCCCTCGATGACGCGAGCGTCGACGTCGTCATCTCCAACTGCGTCATCAACCTCTCACCCGACAAGGACGCGGTGCTCCGGGAGGCGCACCGCGTCCTCCGGCCCGGGGGTCGCTTTGCGGTCGCCGACATCGTGCTGCTGCGCGACATCCCCGAGGCGCTCCGGGACATCGTGGGGCTGTGGACCGGTTGCGTCTCCGGCGCCCTCCTCGACACGGACTACGTCTCGCGACTCACCGCCGCCGGCTTTCGGGACGCGTCCGTCGAGGTCACCCGGACCTTCGACCGGACCGAGCTGGAGTCCATGGCCGCGATGGCCGACGGACAGCTGCCGGAGGGCTGGACCCAGGAAGACCTCGTCAAGGCCCTGGATGGCGCCTTCGCCAGCGCCTTCGTCCAGGCCACCAAGGGGCGCTGAGGTGCCCCAGTCGGTCACGGACGCACCCGAAGCGGTACGGCTGTCGACCCTCGACCGCTGGCTGCCGTTGTGGATCGGTCTGGCGATGGTCGCCGGGCTGCTGCTCGGCCGTGTCGTGCCCGGACTGGGCGAGGCCCTCGGCGCCGTCGAGATCGACGGCATCTCGCTGCCGATCGCCCTGGGCCTGCTCGTCATGATGTACCCGGTGCTGGCGAAGGTCCGCTACGACCGGCTCGACTCCGTCACCACCGACCGGCGGCTGCTCGGGTCCTCGATCCTGCTGAACTGGGTGGTCGGCCCGGCGCTGATGTTCGCCCTCGCGTGGGTCTTCCTGCCCGACCTGCCGGAGTACCGCACCGGACTGATCATCGTCGGCCTCGCGCGCTGCATCGCGATGGTCATCATCTGGAACGACCTGGCCTGCGGGGACCGCGACGCCGCCGCCGTGCTCGTCGCGCTCAACTCGATCTTCCAGGTCATCGCCTTCGCCGGGCTCGGCTGGTTCTACCTGTCCGTGCTCCCCGGCTGGCTGGGCCTGGACCAGACCGGTCTCGACGTCTCCGCGTGGCAGATCGCGAAGTCCGTCCTGATCTTCCTCGGCATCCCGCTGCTCGCCGGGTACCTCTCCCGCAGGATCGGCGAGCGCCGGTGGGGGCGTGAGCGGTACGAGGACTCGTTCCTGCCGAGGATCGGCCCGTGGGCCCTGTACGGCCTGCTCTTCACGATCGTGCTGCTCTTCGCCCTCCAGGGCGACGCCATCACCTCCAAGCCCCAGGACGTCGCCCGGATCGCGATCCCGCTGCTCGCCT
>CAYLUX010000144.1:0-5390 GCA_964386935.1 uncultured Janibacter sp. | reverse complement strand
GCCGCGATCATGCCGACGAGCACCGAGCCCAGGCCGGAGCCGAGGTCGAAGCCGATGTTCCACACCGAGCTGGCCAGCCCGGTGTGGCGGCGGGCGACGGAGGCGAAGGCGACCACGAGGGTGAGGTTCTGCAGCCCGCCGTAGGAGACGCCGAGCAGCGCGCAGGAGAGCAGCAGCACGGTCAGCGAGCGCGCCTCGAGCGCCCACCCGAGGGCGACCATGCTCACGACGGTGACGATGACGAGCGGGGCGATGAAGCGCTCGGCGCCGTAGCGGTCCGAGACGCCACCGATGTACCAGCGCACGATCGCGGCGACGAGCTCCATGAGCGCGAGCGCGGCGACGGCGACCCACGCGGTGTGGATCATCTGCGGGGCGAAGGTGAGCACCGCGCCGCCCGCGAGCGTGACCCCGAGCAGCAGGGCCATCGGGCGCAGCAGCGTCAGGGCCGCGCGGCCGGTGCTGCCGGCGCCGCGCTCCTGCGATGGGTCCTCGGCCGGCCGGGAGGCCATGAGACGGCCGAGCCGGACGGCAGGCACGATGCCGAGCAGTGGTGCCCCGGCGACGAGGAAGACCGGCAGGTACCCGAGGGTCTCGGCCACCCACGGGCCGAAGGGCAGCAGCACGATCTGCGGCCCGGCGATGGCGAAGCCGTAGGCGCCGACGGCGGCCCCGAGCCGGGCGGGTTCGACGAGCTCGGCGACGGCGGCGCTGCCGGTGACGGTGAGGATGCCGAAGCCGATGCCCCGCACCGCCGAGAGCGCGAGGATCGCCCAGAGGTCGTCGATGGCGGCCATGGCGAGCGCGGGCGCGCCGAGCAGGACCATCGCCGCGCCCAGGACGGGTCCCCACCCGAACCGGCGCAGCGCCCCCGGCACGAACATCTGGGTGAGCACGGTGAAGAGCAGGAGGGCGCCGTTGACCAGGCCGGCACCCCCTTCGCCCGCGCCGCCGCGGACCGCCCACAACGGGGCGACCGGCATCAGGACGGCGAAGCCCGCGAAGCCGAGGAAGGTCGCGGTGAGCAGCGCGGGCATGCCGGGTCTGGTCCACACCGATCCGGTGGGCTGGGGGGCGGGGTCCATGGTGGTCATCAGTGTGCCGCCCCGAGCTCGATCGCGAGGACTCCGAGGATGATCAGGGCGATCCCCGCGAGCATCGTGGGCGTCAGCGCCTCCCGGAACAGGGCACGGGAGGCCAGGGCGGTGAGGGCCACGCCGAGCGCGGCCCAGATGCCGTAGGCGATCCCGATGCCCATCCCGGTGGTCAGGGTGGCGGCGAGCAGCCCCAAGGCGGCGAGGTAACCGGCGGTGACCGCCGCGTACCAGCGCTTGTCGCCGAGGGCGGCCATGCGCAGCGAGAGGGTGCCGGCGACCTCGCACGAGACGGCGCCGATGAGGAGGAGCCAGCTCATGCGGTCTCGCTCCGGTGGCTGCCGCGCGACCCGAGCTCGACGGCGAGCACGCCGAGGATGACCAGGGCGATGCCGGCGGCCTTCCATACCGTCATCGCCTCGCCGAAGAGCAGCGTCGCGAGGACAGCGGTGCTGGCGACGCCGAGGGCCGACCAGATGCCGTAGGCGACACCGAGGGGCATGCCGCGGCGCAGGACGACGGACAGCAGCGCGAAGGAGGCGAGGTATCCGGCGGCGACGACCGCGTACCAGGCCGGCTGCTCGACCGCGGCCTGGAGGGAGAGCGAGGCGCTGACCTCGGAGGCGATCGCGACGGCGAGCAGGAGCCAGTTCATCGGGCCGCCCCGATGAGATCGAGGGCGACGTCGCCGACGGCCCGCTTCCGGGAGCGGGGGAGCGGCAGGGCGCCGCTGGCCTCGTCGAACCACAGCCCGTCGGCCATGAGCCGGGCGGCGAGCAGCCGGGCCCGCTCTTCGTCGGGGGTTCCGGAGGGGATGGTGAGCCAGGGCTCGAGGCGCTCGCTCCAGCGGCGGGTGAGGGACTCGCGCAGCCGCGGGTCGGTGAAGATCACGAGGTCGGTGACGTCGTAGGAGGTCTCGCACACCCAGTCGACGTAGGCCCGCAGCCGGGTACGGACGTCGACCGAGGCGACGTCGGCCTCCTCGTCGGTACCCGCGAGACGGCGGCGCAGGTCGACCTCGTAGCGGCTCATCAGGTGGTCCAGGAGGGCCGACATCAGCTCCTCCTTGGTGCCGAAGTGGTACATCAGCCCCGGCTTGGTCACCCCAGCCGCCCGGGCCGCGGAGTCCAGCGAGATCGTCCCGCCCCCGCGCAGGTGCTCGGTGGTGGCCGCGAGGATGCTCTCGCGGGAGGAGGGCCGGTGCCCGTGGTCGGTGCTCATCGACCTAACTATACCGGTTGGCCAAGTAATGATCCTCCGGTGCCGTACTCGGGTCGACGTACAGTCTTCTCGTGAAATCGACAGACACCCGGGAGCACGTGCTGCGGTACGTCGCCATCGGCGACAGCCTGACCGAGGGTGTCGGAGACCTCGACTGGCCCGACGGGACCCCACGGGGCTGGGCCGACCGGCTCGCACGACGCCTCGCGGATCACCACGGCGCCGTCGACTACGCCAACTTCGCGGTCCGGGGGTACCGCAGTGTCGAGGTGCTCGAGCGGCAGGTCCGGCCGGCGCTCGAGCTCGAGCCGGACCTGCTCACCCTCACCGTCGGTATGAACGACATCCTCCGCCCGGAGCTGGACATGGACCTGCTCCGGCGTCGTCTCGTGGAGATCGTCACCCCCTTCACCACGAAGGGGGTGGACGTCGCCGTCGTCCCGATCCCCGACATCCGCGGGGTGACCCCGGCGGGACGCTTCCTGCACCGGCGGCGCCTGGAGCTCAACGAGCTCTACCGGTACCTCTCGAGGGAGCACGGGATGATCCCGCCGACGGAGACGACCGGCACGGTCTTCGAGGACCGGCGTGCCTGGGCCGAGGACCGCCTCCACCTCTCCGAGCTGGGACACATCCGGCTCTCGGTGGCCGCGGCCGAGCTCTTCGGGGTGCCGGCGGAGGACGAGTGGGCGGCGCTGCCGCCGGGTCCGCCGCCGCGGCGGACCCTGGGCACCCAGATCACGTGGCTCTACCGCTACGTCTGGCCGTGGACCTATCGCCGGCTGCGGGGCCGGTCCACGGGCGACGGGCGCACGGCGAAGTACCCCCAGCTGATCCGCCTGACCGCACACGAGCAGACCCAGGAGGTATGAGTGACCACTGACGCCGCGAGCTGGGGGCAGGACCTCCGGCGGATCCTCTCCATCACCGCCGGGATCGCCCTCTTCGCTACCATCCTCATCGGTCTGGCGGCGGCCGGCATCCTGGAGTCGAAACCCAGGTACGAGGACAACCCCGTCGACGCGGACGCCACGTGGGCGGGGATCGTCGCGATGGTCGGGTGCCTCCTCTTCCCCGTCCAGCTGTTCAGGAAGGACCGGCGTGACCTCGGCTTCAGGCGTGAGGGTCTCGTCCCCCTGCTGCTGGTGGGGATCCTGGGGGGCGCCGTCATCCAGGTGCTCTTCATGATGACCTGGCCGTTCCTGCTCGATGACACCGTGGCACCGGGGACGGTGGCCGCGGAGCTCACGACCGACCCGGCCAGCATCGGTCTGCTCTTCCTCCTGCTCGTGGCGGCGGCATCGTGGTTCACCGCGATCGTCCTGGGCATGGTGTTCGGCGCCAAGGCGGTCATCGTCATGGGCGGTGGCCTCAAGACGATGACCGTCTTCGGCCTGCTCGGGGCGGTGCTCTTCATGGGCGCTCTGTTCCTCTTCATGTTCGCCTCCGTGGACGTCTTCGACAGCCCGCCGAGCGCCGATCGGTTCGTCGTCTGGGGCCTGGCCGCCGTCGCAGGGCTGGCCGCCCTGGTCGCGACCGGCCTGCTGCGCGGGCTCGCGGACTCGGAGTAGGGCGGCTGTCGGCCTCGTCAGCTCGGGAGGAGCACGATGCGTGAGCACGACCCCCGCCTCGTGCCCGCCCTCGTCTACGCGGCGCTGTGCACCGCCGTCGTCAGCTCGCTCGGGATGTTGCTCGTCCCGTCGATCGCGGATGCCTTCGACACGAGTGTCGGCACCGCCCAGTGGATGCTGACGATCAACCTGCTCGTCGGGGCTGTCGCGACCCCGGTCATGGGGCGCCTGAGCGACGGCCCCCACAAGAAGCGCCTGCTCATCGTCTCGCTGCTCATCGTGCTGGTCGGCTCGATCCTGGCCTCGGTGACCTCGAGCTTCGCGCTCTTCCTGCTCGGGCGCGCGCTGCAGGGGCTGACCTACGGCATCGTCCCGGTGACCATCGCTATGGCCCGCCGGTACGTCGAGCCCTCCCGGGTGCAGCCGACGATCTCCTCGCTCTCGGTCACGGTGGCCTCCGGGATCGGCATCGGCTACCCGCTGACCGGGCTGATCACCGGCGAGGCCAGCTACCGGTGGGCATTCTGGTTCGCGTCCCTCTTCGTGCTCAGCGCGATCGTCGTCACGATCCTGGTGATACCGGCCGGACCCGACGAGTCGGCGCCCCGCCATTCCTTCGACTTCGGCGGTGCCGCGCTGCTCGGGCTCGGGTTGGGCGCGCTGCTGCTGGCGATCAGCGAGGGGCCCGTCTGGGGCTGGACATCGCTCCCGACGCTGGCGGTGGCGGCGTCCTCGCTCGCCCTCTTCGCCGCCTGGGTCCGGGTCGAGCTGCGGTCCGGCCATCCCCTGATCAACCTGCGCGTGCTGGGCTCCTCCGACGTGCTGCTGGCCAACGGCACGGCCATCGGGCTCGGCGCCGCGATGTACATCGCGCTGTCGGTGGGCAGCCTGGTCGCCCAAGCGCCGGGGGAGACGGGCTACGGGATGGCGCTACCGGTGCGGTGGGCCGGTTTCGTGATGTTCCCGCTCTCGGTGGGCAGCCTCACCGCTAACCGAGTGGTGCGCCGCCTGGGTACGCGGATCTCCTTGGCGACCCTGCTGCCGATCGGATCGGCGATGATCGCGGTCGCCTCCATCATGCTCTGGGTCACGCACACCCACCTGTCCCTGCTGCTCGTGGGCATGCTCGTGCTCGGCCTGGGGATGGGCGCGGCCTACGCCGCGATGCCCGCCCTCATCGCGCGGAACGTCGCGACCGATGAGGTCGGCAGCTCGGTGAGCTTCAACCAGGTCCTCCGCACGGTGGGCAGTTCCTTCGGCACCGCCCTCTCGGGTGCTCTGCTCGCGGCGCACACCCTGCCCTCGGGCCACTCCGACGACGTCGGCATCACCCAGGCCTTCGCACTCGGGGCCCTGGTGTGCATCGCGGTCATGGTGGCCCTGCTCGCGCACGCGGTCTTCCACCGGGGAGAGCGGCGGAACGAGGTGGTCGGCTCCAGCAGGTGACGAAGGGAGCCAGAGCCGGCCGAGCGACCCGTCAGCCGTGCCAGCGCCAGACCCGGGC
>CAYLUX010000143.1:0-5419 GCA_964386935.1 uncultured Janibacter sp. | reverse complement strand
CCCATGGCCAGGAAGCGCAGCGAGATCGAGATCACCGACCCGACGTCCCTGCGCGCCCTCGCCCACCCGGCGCGCCAGCGGCTCCTCACCGAGCTCTTCTCCGGCGAGGTGCTCACGGCGACCGAGGCCGCCGAGCTCGTCGACCTCTCCCCCTCCGCGACGAGTTACCACCTCCGCGCACTCGAGAAGGCGGGCCTGGTCGTGCGCGGCGAGGCGACCTCCGACGCGCGCCAGCGCCCGTGGCGGGCGGCGGCGGAGAGCTTCTCGATCCGCCCCGAGGCCTACCGGGGCGCGGGCGTGGACGTCTCGGACGCCAACCTCTCCGGGTGGTTCACCGACATCCGCGCCGGCGTCGAGCGGGCCGAGCGCGGCATGGCCGCGGGGCACGACGACGTCGGACACATGAGCCAGGGGCGGCTGTGGCTGACGCAGGAGGAGGTGCGCGAGCTCAGCGAACGCATCGCCGACCTCCGGGACGAGTACAAGGGGCGCAACCGCGCCAACCACCCGGAAGGCGCCCACGCCTGGGACACCTACGTCCTCATGCTCCCGGAGGATGAGGTCGAGTAGGCCGCACGGCCCGGCAGCCGTCAGCCCGACTCGTCGGTGACGTGCGAGTCGCTCAGCGTCATCGCCCCGAGGCCGGCGACCAGCCCCACGAGGATCGCGAGGACCGCGTAGGTGACCCGCTCCCCGGCGAAGAAGGAGGTCACGAGTGCATCGCTCCACGCACCCACGGGCAGCCGCGTCGTCACCAGTGCGGCGATGAGGGTGCCGACGACCGCGGTCCCGAGGGTGCTGCCGACCTCCTGGGCGGTGTCGTTGAGCGCGGCCGCTACCGAGGTGCGGTTGCTCGGCATGGCACCGATGAGCGCGATCGCGCAGATCGTCATCACGGTCCGCAGGCCGACGGCGAGGCCGACCATGGCGATCGCGATGGCGAGGTAGCCGTGCTCGACTCCCCAGGCGAGGCCTCCCAGCGATCCGGCGAGCAGAGTCGCTCCGACCAGGCAGGCCACCCGGTGACCGAACCGGCCAGCGAGCCACTCCGAGAGCGGGGAGGCCAGGACCATCGCGAGGATGATCGGCAGGTTCGCCAGGCCGGCGCGCACCGGGCTCCAGCCGTAGGCGTACTGGAAGTGCAGGATCAGCCCGAACATGACGCTCGCCATGGCGATCGCCGTGCCGAGCTGGGCGATCGCGGCCCCGCGCACGGTCCCGTCAGCAAAGCTGCCGAGGTCGAGCATCGGTGAGTCCGTGCGCTGCTCGTGCCGGATGAAGCAGGCCGCTGCGAGGACCGCGCCGAGCGCGCACGCCCATGTCGGCAAGGCGCCCCAGCCCTGGTCGACCCCGCTGGTGAGGGCGTAGCAGGCCAGACCGATCGTCGCGACGGACAGGGCGGCGCCGAGCAGGTCGAGACGGTCCTCGGTGAGGTCCTCCGCGCGGTCCGCCGGGACCCCGAGCCGCACACCGACGGCGGCGATCAGCGCGATCGGGGCGTTGACGACGAGCAACCACTCCCAGCTGACGTGGGCCAGCGCGGTGCCACCGAGGAGCGGGCCGAGGATGAAGCCGGACATCCCGACGACGATGAGCACGGTCATCGCCCGCCTGCGCAGCGACTCCTCCTCGAAGAGGCGGAAGACGAGGGAGTTCGTGATCGGCGCCATCGCGGCGGCGGCCAGACCGAGACCTGCACGAAGGCCGATGAGCGTGCCCGTGGTCGTCACGGCGAGGACCCCCAGGCTGACCACCCCGAAGACAGCGAGCCCGACGAGCAGGACGCGACGGCGCCCGAAGCGGTCGGCGAGGGACCCGGCGGTGAGCAGCAGCCCGCCGAAGGTCAGCGAGTAGGCGGCCGTGACCCACTGGAGACCGGTCGTGCCGCTGCCGAGGTCACGGCCGATCGTCGGCAGGGCGATGGTCAGCAGCGTGTTGTCGACCATCTCGACGAAGAAGGCGAGGCACAGCGCGGCGAGCGGGATCCACGCAGCGCGCAGTGAGGTGTAGGTGCGGGGCGACGGCGGGGAAGGGGCGGTGGCGGCAACGGTCATGGCGGGTCTCCTACAAGAATCGAACCTCGTTCGGTACTCGAATGTTGTTCGATAGAATAGAACACGGTTCGATAGGGCGGCAAATGTCTGCTTGGATGGGGTCATGGCAGCGCAGCGGACATCGGCCACGGGGGCGCCCGCCGCAGGTCGGCGCCGCGCCTCGCACTCGATGGACTCGGTGCTCACCGAGGCGGTCACGCTGCTCGACGAGGCCGGCGAGGCTGCGCTGACCTTCCGGGCGCTCGCGACCCGACTCGGCGGCGGGGTCGCGAGCATCTACTGGTACGTCTCCAACAAGGACGAGCTGCTCGACCGCGCGACCGATCACGTCATCGCCGGCGTCGTCGCCGAGATCGACCGGCTGCCCTCGACCGAGGACCCGATCGAGGACCTGCGCGCGATCGCGGTCACGCTCTTCGACGCGGTGTCCGACCGGCCGTGGCTCGGCGCGTACTTCATGCGCAACACGGACGTGCAGATCAGCTCGTTGCGCTTCGTGGACCGCCTCGGCCGGCAGACGCAGCGCCTCGATCTCACCCCGCGGCAGCGCTTCGACGCGGCCACGGCCGTCTCGGGGTACGTCGTGGGCACCGCCGCCGACCTCGGTCAGGAACCTCCGGCCGACGTCGTCGAGGGCCGGGCCACCCGGGAGGAAGCCCTGGACCACCTCGCCGAGGGATGGCGCTCACTGGACCCCGAGGAGTTCCCCTTCCTCCACGAGGTCGTCGAGGAGTTCCACGACCACGACGACCGGGAGCAGTTCCTCGCCGGCCTGGACCTACTCCTCGCCGGGCTCAGGTTGCAGGCCGAACGCTGAGTCGCTCGGCCACCGGTCGGTGATGCGTGGCCGAGGCGGGCGAGTCCGGATCGACGTCGCCGTTGCGGACGTTCAGACCCACGATCCTTCATCCCTCCGGGCAGCGGAGCGAACTCGGGCTGATCCCGAACTCCCGCTTGAACGCCCTGGAGAGGTGCGCCGGGTCGGCGAATCCCCAGCGCAGCCCGATGGTGGCCACCGGCAGGTGCGACGTCGCCAGGTCCGCACGGACACGCTCCAACCGGCGCCTGGAGATGTACCGGCGGCAGGTGATGCCCAGGTCGGCGAAGACTCGGTGGACCTGTCGCACGGACATGTGGTGCGCCATTGCGATGCCCGCCGGCCCCAGATCCGGTTCCGGCAGGTGCTCCTCGATCCACTCCAGCAGGACAGCGGACTCCCCCTTCGCCCCCACCCCGAAGTGCCGCTCGTCGCTGACCCTCACCATCCGTTGCACCAGCCGCCCGACCTCGTCGCCCATCTCGACTCCGGAGCTCGGCGAGCGGTGGGCCCACGAGCCGCAGTCGGCGAGGAGAGCGGCCAGTGCACCGGCGAAGGGGGTGGGCTCCACCACCCGTGACCCGGCCAGCCGGTTCAAGCCGGCCCTGGTCACCCCGAGATCGTCCGCGGTGACCTTGAGGATGACGTAGCGGAAGGCGTCGACGAAGTCGAAGACGAAGGGACCGTTCCCCGGATACAGCAGGACCGCGGACGGGGGAAGGTCACGCCGCACGGTGGTGTCGGAGAACCGCGCCTCCCCCTCCACGAGGGCCCCCAGGACGTGGACCCCCGGCGGCCAGTCGCACAGGCTGGCCGCCCTGGTCGGCCCCTCGGCCAGCACGTCGCAGCCGGTCAGCCCTCCGGCCTCCCAGGTGGCGAACTCCCCGTCGAATCGGCCGCGGACGCCCACTTCGCGCGAGGACATCAGGACCTTGTCCAGGCCACTCGGCCCGGAGAGGTACCCGGAGACCGCCGACCCGGACTCCGTCTCCTCGACCTTGATCAATGGGACCACCACTCCTCGCGGACCGTGATGACGGTCACCATAGCCTCGCGGTCGGCCATGGACGGGAGCGACCACTTCGGGGCACTCCGGCCCCTTCCGCGGCCCCCTCGGCCACGGGATGCTCGGAGCAGGAACGTCCCGAGAGAGGTGCACCGATGACCGATGACCTGTGGAAGCTGCCCGCCACGTCGATGAGAGAGCTGCTCGACTCGGGTCGAGCCAGCTCGCGGGAGATCGTCGAGAGCTGCCTCGCCCGCATCGAGGCGACCAACCCCGCGCTCAACGCACTCGTCGAGGTCCGCCCCGACGAGGCCCGTGCGGCCGCCGACGCGGCGGACGCCGAGCGTTCTGCCGGTACCGCGACCGGGATCCTGCACGGCATCCCCATGGCCACGAAGATCAACACCGACCACCGCGGCTATGCCACCACCAACGGTGTCGTGGCCTGGGCGGAAGCGATGGCCGCCGACGACGCCCCCGCGATCGCCAGCCTGCGTGCCTCGGGCGCCGTCATGGTCGGACGCACGAATGCACCGGCCTTCGCCTTCCGGTGGTTCTCCAACAACGACCTGCACGGGCGGACACTCAACCCGTGGAGCGCCGAGCACACGCCCGGCGGATCCAGCGGGGGCTCCTCCTCGGCCGTGGCGTCCGGCATGCTCCCGCTCGCGCACGGCAACGACATCGGCGGGTCGGTGAGGTACCCCGCGCACGTCACGGGCACGGTCGGACTGCGCCCGACACCCGGCAACGTCGCCGGTGGCAGCGCCACGGGTGAGCCCGCGGACACGTTGTCCGTGCAGACGATGAACGTCCAGGGACCCCATGGGCGCACCGTCGCGGACGTGCGCATGGGGCTGCGTGGGATGGCGGGTCGCGACCCCCGCGATCCGTGGCAGGTCCCCGGCGACCCGACGCCCGCGCCCTCCCCCAACGCCCGTCGCGTCGGCCTGGTCCGCGACCCCGGAGTCGTGCCCCTCGCCCCATCCGTGGTCGACGCGCTCGAGACCGCTGCTGCCGATCTGGAGGCCGCCGGCTACGAGGTCGAAGAGGTGGACCTGCCGCTCTTCGCCGAGGCCTACCGCATCTGGTATCTGCTCGTGCTGCGCGAGTTCCTGACGATCATGCCGCTCGTCCGCGAGGTCGGCGACGAGGGCATGCAGCGGGCGGCCGCCTTCTACCAAGAGGGCTCCGCCGAATGGTGGGGCACCGACCCCGGGCTGGAGGACTTCATCGGCGGCTACGCCCGTCGGGGCCAGTTGATGCGTGAGCTGAGCCTGACTCTCGAGGAGTTCCCGACGCTGCTGACGCCGGTCTCCGCGGACCAGGTGATGAGGCAGGACGCGGACATCGAGAGCGCGGCAGCCATGCGCCGGTGCATGGACATCCAGTGGCCGATGATGTCGCTGCCCCTCCTAGCCGTCCCCGGGCTGGCCGTCCCGACCGGAGTCGTCGACGGGCTGCCCACCGGGGTCCAGCTCATCGGGCGACGCTTCGACGAGGAGCGCCTGCTGGACGTCGGGGACGTGATCGAGGGGGCTC
>CAYLUX010000142.1:0-5470 GCA_964386935.1 uncultured Janibacter sp. | reverse complement strand
AGCAGGCGGGCGGTGGTGCGGTGGCTCATGGGATCTCTCGCGCGGTCGGGGTCCACGGGCAGATCCCACGCTAAGGCGTTTGTCGTTGTCCCGCAGCGCGATCGGTTCACGTGCGGTGTCCGGCCGCCAGATGCGCCACCGGCCGGCTCACTTCTTCCAGACGATCCTGCCGTCGTCCTCGTACTTCGTGTCGTATGCCTGGAACTGCGCCCCGCCGATCTCCATGCCGCCCTTGATCATCGCCACGGAGCAGGTCTCCTCGGTGTCCCCGGGGCCGAAGTCCTCCGGCACGGAGTTCAGGTCGCACTTCTCGAAGGGTGAAGTGCCGACGATGCTCAGCGTCGGCGCCTTCTGCCCAGTGGTCAGGATCGGGTCGACGTCCTCGAGGATGTCGTCCTCGAGATCCTTGGAGCTGTTGGTGCCGGTCATCTCGTAGTGGACGTAGACCGGCGTGTACTCCTTGTACTCGTCCGCGTTCTTCAGCTTGGACAGGTCCGCGGACTTGCCCTTCTCGATCTTGGTGACGGTGACTGTCAGCGCGGCGCCGTCGTCACCCTGGGGGATCGTGGCCGTCTCCTCCAGCTTCAGCTCGGTGCCCGGTTCGGTCAGCTCGTCCTTGCCCTTGGCCGTGCCCTCGTCATCGTCGGTCTCGCTCTCGGAGGCCCCCTCATCCGACTCGGTGTCAGAGGGCTCCTGTGAGGTCGCCTCCGACGACGTGTCGTCCGATGCGGTCTCCTCCGACGAGCTCTCGGCGCTCTGGCTGCTCGTCTCGCTCGTCTGCCCGTCCGATGAATCCCCACCGGAGTCCGAGCCGCCGCAGGCGGACAGTGCGAGCGCAGCACTGGCGGTGATGGCGACGATGTACCGCTTCGTGGGCACGGTCATTGGATATCCCCTTCCCTGAGTGGCCCGAGATGGTCTCGGGCCGGCCCCTTACTCTGCACCAGGTGCTTCACTGATGAGCATGAGCAAGATGACCCAATTCCCTGGTGGCCGCTACCGTCGGGCGTCGCTGGTGGCATCCGTCCGGATGGTGAGATCACGGCGACCGCGTTCGGGTCCGACGGCGAAGGGCGTGAAACAGCCCCTGACCGAGCGTTTCCGCTGGTCAGGGGCCTGCTGGAGCCGCCTGACGGAATCGAACCGTCGACCTATTCATTACGAGTGAATCGCTCTGCCGACTGAGCTAAGGCGGCGTGCGCCCGTGGGCGCGAGGCACGAGTATACGGATGCCTGCCCGGTCGGCCGAATCAGGCCTCCCGAAAGGCCTCACGTCCTGCGGGCGCACGGGGTTCGCGCCTGCGTAGGGTTGGCGTGCTCGCAGACACGGACTGGAAGGTTGCGGCCCATGGGGGCAGAGAAGCACGTCTCGACCGAAACGTATTTCCCCGTCGAGGAGATGTGGTCCGCGGTGATTGCCGTGGTGCAGCGCGGCGCATATGACATCGGTGGCCTGAGCAACGAGTTGCACCAGCTGCTCTTCCGCAGCGGGGGGCCCGCCGCATCGCCGGGACACCTGTACGCCGTGACCGTCCTGCCGTCGGGTACCGAGTCGGTCCTGAATCTGACGGTGACCGGCATCCCGGGGGCACCCACCTCGCTCATGGACGGACGCAAGAACAAGAAGGCCGCACAGGCGTTCCTCGGCGAAGTGGAGGCGGTCTTCCAGGAGGAGGACAGGAAGGCCCCTGAGAAGGTCGAATCCTTTGCCGTACTCGACGACGGGACCAAGGTTCCCTGGACCGAGGGGGACTACCCCGGTGCCTGACACGCGCACGTCGATGGAGGAGTGGGCCCGACATGGCTGAGCAGTACGTCGATGTGGTCGAGTGGGCGCGGACGGTGGAGCCGGAGGACCCACACGACCTGCGAGCCCCCGAAGACGCGCTGCTGCAAGACCCGGGAGTTGCTGCTGAGTGGGCGTGAGTCCGCGCTGTCGGCGTTGTCGGACCGGGGGATGTTGGCCGAGAGCGCCTCGGTCGCGACACTGAGCGCTCGTCCTCTGGGGCAGCTGCACGTGTCGTCGGGGCTCCTCGTGCCGAAAGGCGCAGATGGCGTCCGTTGCGTGAGCAACGTCAGCCGGGGCCGTGCCCGGCTATACCCTGCCGCCGTGAAAACCATCATGGGGGGCGGCGATGACTGACCCGACGAACGCCGACAGGGGAGGCGGACGTGCGGTCGAGTGGGCCGAGAGCATCACCGAGTACCACCCGCACGGTCTGGCAGACATCGAGAACGTCGTGCTGTTCAACGACAAGGTGAACGGCCGTCAGCTCCAGCACGGGACCAGTCTGCGGTTCTGGGCCAACTGCTGGTCGGAGCTGTCGATCGCCTTGTGGGCGGCTCCGGTGGCGGCGCCCGTGGTCTTCACCTCGGGCCGCTGGTGGGGTGCCACTCGTGAGTACAGCGCGTGGTGGGCCTACCCCGCGGCAGCGGTGGTCTGCTGGATCGGCATCCTCGTGATGGGCATCTTCTACCTGCGCTGGCGTCGCGGAGGGCGGTTCCGCAACGGTGCGGCCACGGCGATCACCGTGGTCTACGTCGTGAGCACGGCGCTGGCCCTGCTGGCCGGTTATCGCCTCGCCGGCACCTACGACGGGTCGATCGGGTGGTATGTGACGCCGATGTGGATCTTCCTGCTGTTGAGCATCGTGAGCGTGGTCTACATGGTCAGGAGCCCGGAGAGCCGCGCCTGGGACAGCCTGCTGTCCAGCGGCAAGAAGCGGCTTCCCGTCGACCGAATCCATGCGGATGACCGTGCCTGGCTGCTGGAGGAGCGTGGTCGGGTGATCCGTGTCCTGGCCGACCGCGGCCTGCTCGAAGGGAGCAAGATGCCTGAGGAACTTGAGACTCGCCCCCTGGGCGAGCTGCACCTGCCGGCTCCGGAGGCCCGATGACTGACGAAGAGTACCGCGCCGCCCGCAAGGAACGCGGTCGTACCGTTGCCTGGGCCGAGTACGTGCCCAAGTTCTACGAGCCCGGACTGGCAGACCTGGAGAACGTCCTCCTGATCAATGATCGCTTCAATCTACGTCGTCTGAAGCACAAGGTGAGGGGGCGTGTGCGGAGGGTGGCCCTGCTCCAGTTCCTCGCCTTCTTTCTGGGCGCCCCGCTGGCCAACCTCCCCGTGTTCTCATCCGGCCGGTGGTGGGGGACCACTCGTGAGTACGGCGCGTGGTGGGCCTACCCCACCGCGGCGATCGTCTCCTGCATCGGTGTGGCCGCGCTGGCGTTCTACTACTGGCGCTGGAGTCGGCAGCGGGTCAGGTTCCGGAACCAGGCGGTGCTGAACGTGTGCGTGGTTTACGTGGTGTTCACGGTGCTGGGGCTGGTGGCTGCGTATCGGCTTGCGGGCACCTTCGACGGGTCGATCGGTTGGTACGTGGCGCCGATGTGGATCTTCTTGCTGCTGACCATCGCAAGCGTGGTCTACATGGTCAGGAGCCCGGCGAATCCGGCATGGGACACCCTCTTGTCCGGCGGCAAGAGGCGACTGAGGGCGGACTGTATCCACGAGGAGGATCGTGCCTGGTTGTTGGAGGAGCGTGGTCGGGCGATCCGTGTCCTGGCCGACCGCGGACTGCTCGAAGGGGGTGAGACGCCTGAGGAACTCGCGGCCCGACCTCTGGGCGAGCTCCACCTGCCGACTCCGACCAGTTCGACCGCATGAGCAAGCCGTGTTCGGGGCGTTCGTCCTTGGCCGCCAGCCACCCAACCTGAACTAGCCTGCCTGATGACGAAGAACACGACAGAGGGGAACCACATGCGTGCGCTCAAGACCCTGGAGAAGTCATTCTCGCCCACTCCGGGTGAGGTCTTCGACGCATTGAAGAAGATCGTCACCGACAAGCCCTACACCCTCAACAACGCTGACGTGGATGCGAAGAGGCTGGAGTTCGAGAGCGGGGGCGGCCTGACCTCCATGGGTCACTACATGTTCGTGGCCGAGCTGGCCCCCAGCGGAGAGGGGACCCAGGTGTCCCTGAACGTCCACACGGGAGAGAACACACCCAAGGCGCTGCTGGACGGCTGGAAGAACAAGAAGGCCGGCGAGAAGTTGCTCACCAGGCTCGAGACGGCGCTCTGAGCCTCATGGACACGTCGATGGGTTGGTGCGGCAGGCACGTCACCAGCCAGTCGGACGCGAGCAAGGACTTTCACGCCCAGCGCGATGACTGCGAGGGGTTCGTGAGCGCCGAGGGCTTGACCCCGGAGATCAAGGCCCTCCTGATCAAGGCCACGAGAGCTACGCGGTTCGCGTGGCTGTTCGCACTGGGGGTCTACGTCGTGGTCGCCGCGGTGATCTTCCTAGCCCCTTCCGAGGTGGACGAGAAGTCGTTCATCGCGGCAGGCGCCTTCCTGATTGCGATCCCTGTCATCAGGGCCTTGACGCTCGTCGTGGTCGAGGCGGTCGTGCTCACGGACGCAGACAAGCGCCTCATCCCCAAGGCGCAGTTCCTGCGCGAGAGCGGGATTCTGACCGAGGAGGACCACCACGCTGCGAGGTCGGCTTGACCGCGGACCGGGGCCGGCTGCAGGTGCTATGTACGGTGTGGGGCTCATGAGCGGGCGGTATGTGGAGGAACCTGTCACGGGGGCCCTCAAGCGGTGGGCGAGGGAGACTGATTTCCCCGACCCCGTGCGGTGGGGTGAGGTCGAAGCCAAGATCCGGAGTTGTCCGCCTCCGCCGCGCGATGAACTCGACCCGTGGTATTTCAAGGACGAACGGGTGTCCTCCGCGCTCGGTTACCTCATCATGGCTCCTGCCGCTCTGCTGACACTCGGCTCGCCGATCATCGGGCTGGCCCTGGTCGTTGCCTACACGCAGTTCGGGTGGTCATTGCCTCCGGACTGGTTCTTTGTCGTCGTTCTGCTGCATGTCGCGATCGTCACCGTTCCCGTGATCCCGATCCTGTTCGTGTGGACCGCCAAGAAGCGGGAACCCTGGCACGTGGTTCTCAGTGGAGGGACTCTCGTGGCGTCGGGGGCGAGTTTCGCCCTTCTCCAGACGTCGGACCTTGCGGGCGGATGGTCACAGATCGTGTGGTACGTGCTGCTGTCTGCCGTACTCGGATTGTGCTCGGTCGTGTTCCTGCTGGTGAAGGTCGAGCCGCGATGGCGCCGGCCGTGGAGGGAGCGCTGGCGCGCTACCACGCCGGAGGAGAAGTGGTATCGGAGCATGCGGGCCGTCGTTCTGGAGCAGATGACGAAGCGCGACCTCGTCGATGACCTCGACACCTCGACGATGATCGGCATGCCGCTGGGCACTTGGCAGGAGCTCGACGGCCGGGTCTGAGGGCGCCGTCGTTCGGTGTTGGAGACCTCGGTGAGTGCGCTCACCGCGATTGCCGCCGTTGTCACCTATGTCGTTCTTGAGAGTGCCGCGGACGAGTCCGGGGTCTCGTGGCTGCCGTAGGGCGGGCCTCAGATCCCGAAGTGGTTGATCAGATCATCGGTGGTCACGTTCGCG
>CAYLUX010000141.1:0-5591 GCA_964386935.1 uncultured Janibacter sp. | reverse complement strand
AGGGCTGGTTGTCCTCGGCGGTGGAGAAGACCTCCGAGCGCTTCGTCGGGATGGCGGTGTTGCGCTCGATGAGCTTGGTGAAGAGGCCGCCCTTGGTCTCGATACCGAGGGAGAGCGGGGTGACGTCGATGAGCAGGACGTCCTTGCGCTCACCCTTGAGGACTCCGGCCTGCAGGGCGGCGCCGAGGGCGACGACCTCGTCCGGGTTCACGCCCTTGTTCGCGTCCTTGCCGGTCATCTCCTTGACGAGCTCGGCGACCGCGGGCATGCGGGTCGAACCGCCGACGAGGACCACGTGGTCGATGTCGGCGAGGGAGACGCCGGCGTCCTTGATGACGTTGTCGAAGGGCTGCTTGGTGCGGTCCAGCAGGTCCTTGGTCATCTTCTCGAAGTTGGCCCGGGAGAGGGTCTCGTCGAGGTGGATCGGGCCGTTCTCGCCCATGGACAGGTACTGCAGGTTGATCGAGGTCGTCGTGGCGGAGGAGAGCTCCTTCTTCGCCTGCTCGGCCGCGTCCCGCAGACGCTGCATCGCGATCCGGTCGTTGCTCAGGTCGACGCCGGTGTTGTTCTTGACCTGGGTGAGCAGGTGCTGGACGACCCGCTCGTCCCAGTCGTCACCACCGAGCTGGTTGTCACCGGAGGTGGCGCGCACCTGGATGGTGGAGAAGCCGTCCTCCGGGTCCTTGCCGACCTCGAGGAGGGAGACGTCGAAGGTGCCACCACCGAGGTCGAAGACGAGGATGAGCTCGTCTTCCTTGCCCTTGTCGAGGCCGTAGGCCAGGGCGGCGGCGGTCGGCTCGTTGACGATGCGCAGGACGTTCATGCCCGCGATCTCGCCGGCCTCCTTGGTGGCCTGACGCTCGTGGTCGTCGAAGTAGGCCGGCACGGTGATGACCGCGTCGGTGACGTCCTCACCGAGGTAGGACTCGGCGTCGCGCTTGAGCTTCTGCAGGGTGCGTGCGGAGATCTCCTGCGCGGTGTACTGCTTGCCGTCGATGTCCTCGCTCTTCCAGTCCGTGCCCATGTGGCGCTTGACCGAGCGGATGGTGCGGTCGGCGTTGGTGACGGCCTGACGCTTGGCGACCTCACCGACGAGGACCTCGCCGCCCTTGGAGAAGCCGACGACGGACGGGGTGGTGCGACCGCCCTCGGCGTTCGCGATGATCGTGGGCTCGCCGCCCTCGAGGACGGCGACGGCAGAGTTGGTGGTTCCGAGGTCGATGCCAACGGCACGTGCCATGTGAGGCGCTCCTTCGTGGTCGATCGTCGGGGCGTCCTGCCCCGGCGGGTTGAGTTGCTGGCACTCAACTTAGGTAGCGGCTGCGCCCTGCGCAAATCCGAGGCCCAAAAGTTGAGTTCACTTGGCTCAACTATGGGCGAAGGGGGTTTGTTCCCGGATCGGGGCAGGGGACGAATATCCGTTGCGCGGCGGCGTCGGCAGTGCTTGCCTGACGCGATGACGTGGTCGCTGGGCACTCCCCGTCCCGAAGAGCTCGGCGCCGTGGCCAAGTTGTTGGCCGGGTGGCAGCGGGATGGTGGCCCGGTGCAGCTCCACCCCGGGGACCTCGGCTGGTTCTCGATGCGCGGCGCGGAGCGGACGGCGGCATCGCTGCGGACCTGGCGCCACGGCGACGACATCGTCGCGATCGGACTGCTCGACGGCCCCGACCTGCTGCGGCTGGCGCTGGCGCCGGGCGCCGCCGGGGACACGGAGCTCGCACTGCGCATCGCCGCCGACCTCGCGGACCCGCAGCGTGGGGTGCTCCGCGCCGGGGCGGCCGTCGTGGAGGCGCGCGGCGCGAGCACTCTCGCCGAGCTGCTCATGGAGTCGGGATGGGTCGCGGACGAGCCGTGGACCCCCTTCGTCCTCCGCGGTGCGGCGACGGCAAATGCCGGGGTGAAGGTCGAGGTCGCGGGGCGTGACGCCTTCCCGGACTGGGGGCAGGTGCACTGGTCGGCCTTCCGGGGCACCCCCTTCGGGGAGACCGAGCAGGCCGAGGTCACGGACTGGCTGACGACGATTGCCGAAGGGCCCTTCGCTGCACTGGGGTGCCTGCTCCTCGCACGCGACGAGCACGACCAGCCCGTGGCGTGTGCGAGTGCATGGACGGCCGGCGCCGGTCGGCCCGGGCTCATCGAACCGATGGGGGTCTCCCGCGAGCACCGCGGCCACGGCTACGGGGCCGCGATCACCGCAGCTGCCGCTCGTGCCCTGGAGGACATGGGCAGCTCCTCGGTCACCGTCTGCGCCGAGAGCTCCAACACCGGGGCCGTGGCGACCTACGCTGCCGCCGGATTCACGCCGGGAGCACAGGTGAGGGACCTCCGGCGCCCGTGACCGGGGAGTCCATCGGCGGGCCGATGAAGGTCCTCATCGAGTGCTGCCCCCTTCGGTCACGGTCACCGCGATGAACGGGAATCCCCGGACGAGGGAGCGCAGTCGGCCGGTGTCGAGGGACGCGGTCGCGGGGAGCCGGAAGGCGACCGTCGTCCCGGTCCGCCGCGTACCGTGCACCTCCCGCAATTCGGGGTCGGGCACCCCGTACAGGTAGGCCTGCGCCCATGCGCCGTCGCGCCGGTGGTTCTCGTGCACGAGATGGGGCGACACCGACGAGACCGTGCTCATCCCCCTTCGCGGCAGACCGTCGGGGAGCAGAGGTGGGGCTGCCGAGTCGAAGAAGCGCACGTCCCTCGTGGCCATGACCGGCTTGCGGACCGGCCGGCCGAATTCATCCCGCCGCGTGTCCGTGCCCCGGCCGTCGTCCGTGACCTCGACCCAGTAACCGTCGATGGTCACCGACACCGTCCCTCGCACGCCGCACGCTTCCGCCTCCTCGTCGGCGTGGGCGAGCACTTCGAGGACGAGGTGAGTCACCATGTCGTCGCCCAAGGCCCCAGCGCACGAGCGGGCCGCGGCGAGGTGCTCGCGATCGACGTCGAGCGTCCAGTCGTGGGTGGTCACCTGCCACGACTCACGGCCACCTGTTCCCGTGAGCGCAGCGGCCCAGCGCTCGCGGTGCTCACGGATGAACTCCGTCGTGCCGGACCAGTGCTCGCCGTGCCCGGCGACGTACATGCTGCCCCAGGGCTCGCGCCCAGTCTCGTGCGAACTGCGAAGCAGGTCGTACATCGCCGCCGACCGCTCGACCATGGTGTCGGGCAGTGCTGCTCGCAGCGTCGACGTCGCCCCGTAGCCGTCGACGAAGGCGGCGAGGCGGGCCACGGCATCATCGACACTCGCCTCCGGGAAGAGGTGCCCGAAGGCGATCGCCGCGTAGGCCAGGTCCCACAGCCGAGTGCTCGGCCCGGCTCCGTCCCAGTCGATGAAGGTGAGTCGGTCGCCGTCGATGACGAGGTTCCACGGGGCGAGGTCGTTGTGGCACAACAGGTCCGGCGACTCGACCGGCAGCAGCACCGACCAGTCCTCCGGCACCGGCAGCCCTTCACTCGCGTCGTGGATCCGGCGCACCAAGCCGCCGACTCGGGCCACGACCTCGATGGGCAACGGCACCTGCTCCTGGGCGAGGTCACCGGGCACGTAGTCGAGGACGAGTCGGCCGCGGCTGTCCCGGCCACGTGGCGACGGGAGGTCGACCCCCTTCGCCCGAAGCGTCTCCATGTAGGTGACCGTCCGAGCCGTCGTCGGCAGCCACGGCTTGCGCACCGTGTCCCCCACCCTGACGACGCCGTCCGAGGCGTTGCCACCCACGAGCGGGACTTCTGCGGGCCCACCCCACTGCTCGCCTCCCATGTGGGCACGCTATCCGCAGGCAGGGGGCTCACCCCTTGTGACCGGGCAGCTCCACCCGCGGCCAGCGCGAGAGATCCCGCAGCATCTGCCGATCGTGCGTCGCGACGACGACCGCCGCCCGCGTGGACTGCAGGGCCTCGGTCAGCTCGTCGACGAGACCCGAGGAGAGGTGGTTCGTCGGCTCGTCGAGGACGAGCAGGTCCGGCCTGCGCACCAGGCACAACGCGAGGTGCAGGCGGCGCTGCTGCCCCTGGGACATGCGCGAGACCGGCGTGGTGAGTGCCCGGCGGTCCAGCAGGCCGAGACCCTCCAGCGACACCGCACCTCTGGACTCGCCCCGTGCCAGCTCTCTCTCGACGAGCTGGTGGGCCGTCATCTCCGCAGGCCAGTCCGGGACCTCCTGCGACAGCACGGACATCCGCGCGCCCGTGTGGAGAAGCCGACGACCCGTGGTCGGTGCCAGCGTGCCGGCGAGGACCGCCAGGAGGGTGGACTTGCCGGAGCCGTTGGGCCCGGTGAGCAGCAGCCGGTCACCGCCGGTGAGGTCCACGGTCACGGGACGGTCGAGCCGCCCGTCGACGCCCACTCCCTCGCAGGTCAGCAGCGGCTGCCCGGCTCGGGTCGGGATGCTCGGCCATCGCAGCTCCAGCGGTGGCTCGGGGACGGTGATGCGGTGCTCCTCGAGTGCTTCCTGGCGGCGGTTGAGTGCCTGTACGACCCCACCGGCCCGGGTGGCCCGCTGGTGCTTGCCGGTCCCCTTGTCGGGCCGCCACCCGGTCCGCAGGCGTGAGCGGGCGTCCGCGGCCGCCTCGACCAGTCGTCGGTGCTCGGCCTGCTGGTCGGCGAAGTCCTGCTCCCACCGGGCGCGGTCGGCCCGCTTGCCCGCGACCCAGCCGTCGTACCCGCCGGCGTACCGCCGGGCTCGCCCGTCCTCGCTCGGATCCAGGTCGAGGAAGCTGTCCGCGACGTCCCGCAGCAGCGCCCGGTCGTGGGTGACGATCGCGACCCCGCCCGGGTGCTCGCGCAGCCGCGCGGTGAGGAAGTCCAGCCCGGCGGCATCGAGGTGGTTCGTCGGCTCGTCGAGCAGCAGCAGGTCCGGCCGGGCGCCGAGGACGCACGCCAGCCGCACGCGGTAGCGCTGTCCCACCGACAAAGTCGTCAGGTCACGGCCGCGGTCGGTGCAGGCACGCAGCCCCGCGAGCGCGACGTCGACGCGGCGCTCGGCGTCCCACGCGTCGAGCGCGGTTGCCCGCTCCAGGGCTTCGGTGTAGGCCTCCTCGGCCCCGGGCGCCCCCTGTGCCAGGGCATCGGTCGCGGCGTTCAGGTCGACCAGTGCCCGAAGGGAGTCCGCGATCGCCAGTTCGACGAGGGACCCGACGGTCTCCCCTTGCCGGGCGTCGAGCGCCTGCTGGGCGAGGGCGATCGATCCGGTGGACGTGACCGTCCCCGAGTCGGGCGGCAGCACGCCGGCGAGGACGTGCAGAAGTGTTGTCTTGCCCCTGCCGTTCTCCCCGACGATCGCCAGCCGGGACGTCGCGGACACGGTGGCGTCGACCTCCGTCAGGACGCGACGGCCGCCGAGGGTGACGGAGACCCGCTCCGCGCGGATGTGGGCGCGGGCCCCGGCGGCGGCCCCGCGGGTCAGGGCGACGCGTGTGGTGGTTTCGTGGTCGTGGGTGTGCTGCATGTGCTCTCTTCGGCTCGTCGTGAGCCGGGCACGCCAAAAGGGGCCGCCCGGCGAGTGCGCGGGACGGCGTCCAGAGCGAAGGGAGTGAGTGTGGGCTCTGCCGCCGTCAGCGGCGAGTCCGCAGCCTCATCGAGGCGATGCCTGAGTACATGG
>CAYLUX010000140.1:0-5597 GCA_964386935.1 uncultured Janibacter sp. | reverse complement strand
CTGAAGCGGATCGCCCGGGTCAAGCACATCCAGCGCACGCTGACCGACCAGTGGTCCGTGCTCGCGACGCTCACGCCGACCGAGTACCAGGAGCTGCGGCCCCACCTGGGGCGCGCCTCCGGCTTCCAGTCCTGGCAGTACCGGGCCGTGGAGTTCGCGCTCGGCAACAAGCACGCGGGGATGCTGCCGGTCTTCGACGGCGACCCGGACGCACAGGCGCTGCTCACCGAGCTGCTCGAGGCGCCGAGCCTCTACGACGAGTTCCTGCGCCACCTCGCCCGACGGGGCCACCCCATCCCCCGGCACATCCTCGAGCGCGACGTCACGGTCGCCCACGAGCTCGACGAGGAGCTCACGCACGTCTTCGCCGACATCTACGCCCACGCCGAGGACAACTGGGACGTCTACGAGGCCTGCGAGGAGCTCGTCGACCTCGAGGACAACTTCCAGCTGTGGCGCTTCCGCCACCTGAAGACCGTCCAGCGCATCATCGGCATGAAGCGCGGCACCGGCGGCAGCTCCGGCGTGGCCTTCCTCCGGCAGGCGCTGGACCTGACCTTCTTCCCCGAGCTCTTCGCGCTGCGCACGAGGGTCGGCGAATGAGCGCCCTGAGAGACCGCGCCCGGGAGCTGGACGCCGCCGATCCGCTCGCGTGGTGCAGGGGCGAGTACCTGCCGGCCGAGGGCGTCGTGGCCTATCTGGACGGGAACTCCCTGGGCCGCCCCCTTCGCGCCACCGCGGAGCGCATCGAGCGCCTGGTCCACCACGACTGGGGCACCCGCCTCATCCGCTCGTGGGAGGAGCAGTGGATGGAGCTGCCGCTGCGCCTCGGTGACCGGATCGGCGGGGTCTGCCTCGGCGCCGCCCCCGGCGAGACGGTGGTCGCGGACTCCACGACCGTCATGCTGTACAAGCTGCTGCGGGCGGCGGTGTCCGCGGCCGGCCCCGGGCGCGAAGAGATCGTGCTCGACAGCGAGAACTTCCCCACCGACCGCTACGTCGCGGAGGGGATCGCAGCCGAGACCGGTGCCCGGCTGGTGTGGGTGGAGCCGGACCCGGCGAAGGGGGTCACCCCGGACCTGATCGCCGGTGCCCTGGGCGAGCGCACCGCAGTCGTCCTGCTCTCCCACGTCGCCTACAAGTCGGCCTGGGTCGCGGACCTGCCCGAGATCACCCGGCTCGTCCACGAGGCCGGCGCGCTGGTGCTGTGGGACCTGTGCCACTCGGTCGGGGTGCTCCCGAGCGAGCTGGACACCCACGGGGTCGACCTCGCGGTCGGGTGCACGTACAAGTTCCTCGGCGGCGGTCCCGGGGCGCCGGCCTTCGGGTACGTCGCCGCGCGCCACCAGGATTGGCTGCGTCAGCCGATCCAGGGGTGGATGGGCCACGCGGAGCCCTTCGTCATGGGGCCCGGGTACCGCCCGGGGCCGGGGATGCGGGCCTTCATCTCCGGCACACCCCCGGTGCTCGGGATGGTCGGGATCGAGGACACCGTCGAGCTCATCGAGCGGGTCGGTCTCGACGCCGTGCACGCCAAGGCTGCTGCGCTCGGGCGCTTCGTCATCGAGTCGGTGGACGAGCACCTGGCGCGGCATGGTGTGCGGGTGGTCTCGCCGCGCGAGGACGAGCGCCGCGGCGGTCACGTGACGATCGCCCACCCCCGCTCGCGGGAGATCTGCGCCCGACTGTGGGAGGAGGGCGTCGTGCCGGACTTCCGTGAGCCGGACGGGATCCGGCTCGGGCTCTCACCCCTGAGCACGAGCTTCGAGGAGGTCGCGCGGGCGCTGGCGCGGGTCGAGGAGCTGGTCAGCCGCGGATGACTGACACGGCCGCCGGCCAGTGCCGCGAGGCCGGGTCGACGAGGTCGAAGTGGTGCGCCCCCGCCACCAGCGTCGTCGCCGCGGGGAAGGTCTCGCTCTGCCCCACGGGCACGGTCTCGTCGTCGCGGCCGTGCACGAGGTGGATGCGCTCCGCCGCATCGGGGTTGGCCTCGAGCAGCCGGGTCGGGTCGAGGCGGGAGTAGAGCCGCGGCGCGTCGTGCGGGCCGCGGCCGATCCAGTCGCGCACGGCGTCGTCGCCCAGCCGATCGGTCACGGCACCGTCGAAGTCGCTGACCGCCGCGAGCCCGACGGCCCGCATCGGGGGCAGGTCGGGGGTGAGGGCCCGCCACAGGGCCAGCGTCCCCCCGGCCGAGTGCCCGACCCAGGCCCGCACGTCCACCCCCTTCGCCCGGAGGTGGTCATCGAGCGCCGCGAGGTCCTCGGTCGCCGCGCAGGGCGCACCGGGGACGCGTCGGTACTCGGGGAGGACCACCTGCCAGCCCTCGTCGGCGAGCGCGCGTGCCTGGGGTCGGGAGTGGGTGCGGTCCACCCCGGGGCGGAAGTAACCGCCGTGGATCAGGACGAGCGCCGGCGCGTCGGCCGGGCCGTAGCGTTCGAGCACCATGTCCTCGGCGGAGCCGTAGCTCTCGGCATCGCTCGAACTGCGCCCACCCTCCGCGAGCAATCGGGCCAGGGCCTCGTCCTCGGAGGCCTCTGTCGGGGTGGGCCGGTGCGCCACGAGCGCTCATCCCCCTTCGTCGATGGACACGGACCCTCCATGTTCTTGCGGTGGGGCCGGGCGTGCAAGCCGAAGCCGACTACATTGGCCCGGTGCCCATGACCGAACGGATCTACTCCACCCTGATGCGCCGCGCCCCCAAGGCCGAAGGGGGCCTGCCTGACGAGGTGCGGCGGAACGTGCCCCACAACGGGGTGCGCCTGGTCGGCGCGCAGGCGCTGCAGTCCTCCGGGGACCAGACGGTCAACGCCTCGACGGTGCTGCCGTGGCTCTTCCACGCCCTCGGGGTCCCGACCGCGCTCATCGGCATCCTCGTGCCGATCCGCGAATCGGGCTCGATGCTCCCGCAGGCGTTCCTCACGCCGTGGATCCTGAGCGTCCGCCGCCGCAAGTGGGTCTACATCCTCGGGGCGCTCGTGCAGGCGCTCGCGGTCGCCGTCATGGCGCTCACCGCGGCGGTGGGCCACGGGGCGAGCGCGGGAGTGGTCATCATCATCGCGCTCGCGACCTTCTCGCTCGGGCGCTGCCTGACCTCCGTCTCCTCCAAGGACGTGCAGGGACGCACCGTGCCGAAGGGGGAACGCGGCCAGATCAACGGCCTGGCCACCACCGCCTCCGGGCTGGTCGCGATCACCCTCGGTCTCGCGGTGCGCTCCCTCGGGGACGGTGAGGTCTCGGCCGGGCAGCTGGCATGGCTGCTCGGGCTCGGGGCGGCGCTGTGGACCCTCGTGGCCGCCGTGTACGTGGGGGTGCGCGAGCCGGTCGATGAGAGCGTGGAGCCCGACGAGGACGTCGACGCCCGGGGTTGGTTCGCGGACGTCGTCTCGATGCTGCGGACCGACCGGGCCTTCCGCGACTTCGTGCTGGTCCGGGGGTTCCTGCTCGTGTCCTCGCTGTCGCCCCCCTTCGTGGTCTCGCTGTCGGTGCGCTCGGACACCTCGGCGCTCACGGGACTCGGCGGGTACATCCTCGCCTCGGGGGTCGCCGCGCTCATCGGTGGGCGGCTCTTCGGGCGGATGGCCGATCGCTCGAGCCGGCGGCTGATGACCGTCGGTGCCGGCGTGGCCTCGGGGCTCGTGCTCGCCCTCGTGCTCCTCGTGGCACTCACCGGTGTCGAGGGGACCGCGCTCGGGTCGGTGGTCTTCGTCGTCACGTACTTCCTGCTCACCCTCACGCACACGGGGGTGCGGGTCGGGCGCAAGACCTATGTCGTCGACATGGCCGAGGGGGACCTGCGCACCACCTATGTCGCGGTCTCGAACTCCGCGATGGGGCTCATCCTGCTGCTCGTCGGCGGGATCAGCTCCGCCATCGCGACCCTCGGGACGGAGTGGGCGCTGGTCTTCCTTGCCGCGCTGGGACTGCTCGGGGTGCTCGGGTCGGTGCGCCTGCCGGAGGTCTCGCGCGGCTGATCCTTCTCTGTCGGCACTGCGGCGACCATGATGGCGCCATGGAGTACACCGAGATCGCCTACGAGGTCAGCGAACGGATCGCGACGATCACGCTCGATCGCCCGCAGGCGCGCAATGCCTACACCGCCGTGATGGCGGACGAACTGGCCGACGCGCTGCGCCGGGCGGACCACGACGAGGACGTGCGGGTGGTCATCCTCACCGGAGCCGGGAGCGACTTCTGCGTCGGTGCGGACTTGTCCAGTGGCGGCTTCAACGTGAGCGAAGGGAGTGGCGCCACCGGCCCCGACCACTGGCAGGAGCCCGCGGGACGGTGCTCGAGGACGATCTACGAGATGAACACGCCCGTCATCGCCGCGATGCGCGGCGCCGCTGTCGGCGGTGGGCTGACGATCACCCTCTCGTGCGACTTCCGGCTGGCGGCGAGCGACTCCCGCTTCGGGCTGGTCTTCTCCCGCCGCGGGATCTTCCCCGAGGGCGCCTCGGTCTGGTATCTGCCACGGCTCGTGGGGATGACCAGGGCGCAGGACTGGCTGGTCACTGGGCGGATCTTCGGTGCCGAGGAAGCGCTGTCGGCCGGGCTGCTCACCTCGGTGCACGAGCCGGAGGACGTGCTACCGGCCGCGCTCTCCCTCGCCGAGGAGCTGCGCGACAACACCGCCGCGGTCTCGGTCGCGGTGATCCGGCAGATGCTCGGCCGGCTGTCGGGGCTGGACAGTCCGTATCCGGCGCACGAGCTCGACTCCCGGCTGATCGGCGATCTGCCCCGCAATCGTGATGCCGCCGAGGGCGTCGCGTCCTTCCTGGAGAAGCGTCCGCCGGTGTTTCCCGGGACTGTCGGGGAGGATCTGCCGTCGTACCTGCCGTGGGGGTGAGGGGGCGCCTTCGTAGTCAGAGGTGCGGTGTCAGTGGTGGACGAGGCGGGTCTTCGTCCCCAGCACCTCCAGGGTCGAGCTCGGTTCGTCCTGCAGGTCCGCGGTGGTCTCGATGTCGCGCCACTCGCCACCGTTGACTCGGTACTGGCCTGTCAGTCGGGCATCGACGCTGACGTCGACCGAATCGGTGTGCTCGTAGGTGTGCTTGATGTCGCCGTTCGGGTACGCACCGCCCATGCTGTCCGTCCACCCCGACGTGGAACCGTCGCCGTAGTTGTACCGGTAGTCCTGCGCAGCAACCTTGAACTCCACGGTCCAGGAGAGCAGCTGGATCTTCTTGCTGACCTCACCGGGCTGGAGGCCGTCGTCATCGGGCCAAGTCACCGCGTAATAGGTCGGGAGGTTCTTCAGGGTCTTCAACCCGACCGGCTCGATGCTCGGGCTCGGCTTGCTGAAGGGCAGCTCCCGGAAGGCCTGTTGGATCTGCCCGAACGACGGCGTCGGCGGCGCCTGGACCCGCACTGTCACCGGCTCTCCGGCTGCCCCGCCCCTCTTGGGTTGGTCGGGCAGAGTCACCGAATCCGGTGTGCCACAGGAGAGGCCGCTGTACTGCCAGCCACCGTGATTGACGCTGACCCAGGTGATCGTCGGGGTCTTGTAGTAGTTGGGGTTCCCGGCTTCGGTGATGCACCCCGCCCGCGCGCTCGAGCACTGCGTCAGCGACATGTCGTTGCAGGTCTCGGTCTTGACC
>CAYLUX010000139.1:3239-5692 GCA_964386935.1 uncultured Janibacter sp. | reverse complement strand
GGCGTGGCGGGCGGTGTCCGCGGGGGTGGCTGCGTCGGGGTGGGACTCCAGCGCCCCCAGCCAGGCGGTGTGCAGGTGGCGGCGGGCGCCGGGCAGCAGCTCCTGGGCGACGGTCTCTCCGATGAGGGGGTGCCGGAAGCCGAACCCTCCCTGACCGGCCGGCTGCAGGATCTGGTGGTCGATGGCCTCCCGGAGGGCCTCGTCGAGGGCATCCGGGGACAGCCCTGTCACGGCGGCGAGCACGTCCGGCTGGACGGACCGGCCCGCCAGGGATGCGGCGCGCACGAGGGTCCGGGCGTCCTCACCGAGCCGGTCGAGACGCAGCCTGAGCAGGCGCGCCAGATCGTGCCCGACGACGGAGCTGTCGCCACCGGCGACGAGCTCCTCGGCGAAGAAGGGGTTGCCGTCCGCCTTCTCGACGATCGCGCTCACCTCGCGGGTGGCCGTGGGGGCCTGCTCGAGGTCGGTGACAAGGCGCCTCATCTGCGCCGGCCCGAGGGGTTCCAGATCGATCCGGGTCACGAGCGGGAGGCGGGTCCAGACGGCGAGCACCTCCTGGAGCGGGTGGGTGCGGTGCAGGTCGTCCCTGCGGTAGGTGACCACGAGGGTCACGGGCGCCGAGAAGCCCCGGGTCAGCAGCACCGTGAGCAGGTCCCGCGAGCTGTGGTCGGCCCAGTGGACGTCCTCGATCACCACGAGCAGCGGGCGTTCCCGGGCCGCCGCGGTCAGCAGGGCGTGCACGGCCTCCGCGATCCGCCCGGGATCCGTGTCGAGGCCCTCGGGGGTGCCGCCGGGCTGCACCGCGGCCAGGGCGTCGTGCCGGCGGATCGTCTCCTCCAGTGCTCCCGTGGACCGGGCGATCTCACCGACCACCTCGACGAAGGGGAGCCACGCCAGGGCGGCCCCGCCCGCACCGACGCAGTGGCCGGCCACGACGAGACGGCCGGCCTCCTCGGCGGTCGCGGCCAGCTCGGCGACGAGGCGGGACTTGCCGATGCCCGCGTCGCCGCTGACGAGGACGCCACCACCGAGGTCGGGGTCCGTCACGCCGCCGGCCCGGCGCAGCCGCTCCAGCTCGGTGTCTCTACCCACGAGCGGGCGGGAGCGCGGGGCCAGCGGCATGCTCTCCATCATCGCAGCGTCAGGCGCTGCAGGAGGCTCGGACGACGGATCCGCTCCGGCTTCGGGGGGCCGACGTGGTCGCGCTCGTAGCGGTAGGCGACCTCGGCGGAGACGATGTCGGGTGTGACCATCGGGTTCATCGGGAACTCCTCTCGTGCTGGTGAGTTCCACGCTCCGTCCCTGAGGTAGGGCAGCGGATCGGTCAGGTGCCCTATTCAGGGGCTGGGATCGTCACTACGCTTGGTGAATGGATCCCACCTCGACGCTTCCGTTGCCGCCGCTGATGACCGCGGCGGCACTCGTCGCGCAGCGAGTCCTCTCCCGCGGGTGCACGCCGTCCCGGTCCACGAGCCTCCTCGGCGGGGTCATCGGTGCCGCAGGAGTCGGTGTCATGGTGGCAGGGATGGCCCAGTTCCGTTCCACGGGAACGACGCTCGACCCGAGCCGGCCCGACCGCGCATCCGCGCTCGTGACCCGGGGGATCTACCGGTACAGTCGCAACCCCATCTACCTCGGCGACGCGCTCGCTCTCCTCGGCTACGCCGTGCACCGGCGCAGCCTGTTGGCGGCGATCCCCGCCGCGGCCTGGCTGGTCCTGATGGACGGCGTCCAGATCCCCAAGGAGGAGGACGCGCTCGCGGAGCGCTTCGGTTCGAGGTACGGCGACTACTCCGCGACGGTGCGGCGCTGGATCTGAGCAGGGCTCAGGCCAGTGCCCGCCCCGAGGTGGCGGCAGTAGCCCGGTCGTGCAGGTCGACCAGCTCTGCCTGGGTGCCCGTCGGCGGTGGTCCCGTCGTGGTGAGCAGCTCGCAGACCGCCGAGTCCCGCCCGGCGGTCTCGTAGTGCTCCAGCCATGACCGCGCCGACTGTGCCTGCTCCCCCTCCCAGGGCCAGGCGACGGGCATGCGGGGCATCCCTATGCGGTGGGGCTTCGGCGTGAGCCGTGCCCGGTAGGTCTCATGCTGCCCGCACAGCCGCACGTACAGGTCGTCCGAGCCGAGGGCGACGAGCGTCTCCAGGTCCGGGGCCCCGGCCGGGGCACCGGTGATGAGGACGCGCAGCCCGGCTGCCGTGCGGTAGGTCCGCACCCCTCGGTCGGGGTGTGCCGTCGCCCAGCCGTCGATCCGTTGGCGTGCAGCGGTGCCCGGGTCCTCCTCCCTTCGTTGGAAGAGGCCACGGCGTCGCCGGCGCGGCAGGTCGACGTCGGCGATGAGCAGTGCGTCGGTGTTGAGCACCTGGGCGCCCATCCGGTTCCGCGTCACTGCTGCAACCAGCTCGCCGGAGTCGTCACGCACCTCGTGCAGCACCTCCTCGCGAAGGGGGGAGCGCGG
>CAYLUX010000139.1:0-3139 GCA_964386935.1 uncultured Janibacter sp. | reverse complement strand
CGCCGGAGTCGTCACGCACCTCGTGCAGCACCTCCTCGCGAAGGGGGGAGCGCGGGTAGTAGTCGAATCCCGGCCTGCCCCGGGTCAGCTGCTCGGCGGCCGCCGCGAGCCGGTACCGGGCGCGGGTCGCCGCGTCGGCGGGGGAGTCGAGGGACCAGCCCCAGACGCGCAGGGGGAACCGTCTCCCTTCGTGCTCCACCTGCTCGCTCGCGGGCTGCCAGTGCCTGGGGATCTCACGCATCGGTGTCCTCCGGGATACGGGTGAGGGTGCTCTCGAAGGAGAAGTCCACCTCCACCGGGTCAGTCGCGCCGCTCACCGGGGCCGCGTCCTCGGGTCTGGGGGCGCAGGAGAGCGGGATGTGGCCCTCCCCGCAGAGCAGCCCGGAGGTCGCGTCCAGCCCGATCCATCCGGCGCCGGGCAGCCAGGTCTCGGCCCAGGCGTGCAGGTCGGCGAAGTCATCGCGCTCGTCCTCCGCCAGCTGCACGAGGTACCCGGAGGCGAAGCGGGCGGTGAGGCCCAGCCGCCGCAGCAGCGAGACGAGCAGCCAGGCGCTGTCCCGGCAGGAGCCGATGCCCTCGGCGAGGGTCTGCGAAGGGGGTTGCACCCCCGGCTCCATCCGCGTCCGGTACGCGACGTCGGCCCGCACGGCATGGTTGAGCTCGACGAGGAAGTCGACGATCGGCATCCCCGGCCGCGGCTGCCGGCGCTCGAGCCAGTCGGTGACGAGGTCCGCGTCCGGCCCGTCGTCGACCGGCGTCAGGTACGGCCCGAGGTCGCTCCGCAGGGGCTCGGGCCAGGTGAAGGGGAAGGCGCTCGCCCAGTCCTCGACGAAGAAGTCGAAGGGGTTGACCGGCGTCAGGTCCGCGACGAGGTCGACCGTGAGCTCCAGGTGGTCGCTCGGCTCGGGGAAGAAGAGCCGGGCTGCCCAGCCCCCGAAGGGATCCTGGTGCCACGTGACGTGGTGCTCGCCCGGGTCGATCGTCAGCGAGTACCCGGAGATCGTGGCGGGGGCCTGTGGGCCCGGGCGCAGCCGGACCGTGTGCGGGTAGACGGTGACCGGACGGGCAAAACGGTAGGTCGTCGTGTGCCGCAGGGCGACCCGGCGGCTCACTCCTCGTCCGCCGAGGACTGCCAGGTGCACACGCAGGCCTCGTTCCCGTCCGCGTCGGCGAGCACCCACCAGGCGGGCGCGAAGGCGTCGGTCACCAGCGTGCCGCCGGCGTCGATCACGTCCTGCACCCGGGCCTCCGCGATGTCGTGGGGGACGTAGACGTCGAGGTGCACGCGATTGCGGCCCTCACGGTGCTCGCTCTCCTGGAACCAGATCTCCGGGAGCTGGCCGTCGGGGCTGGGGAGGTCCTCCCCCTTCGCCTCGTGCCCGGTCAGCGCCGCCCAGAAGGGGCGGATCCGCGCGGCGTCCGCGGTGTCGATCCCGACGGTCATGGCGGTCGGCACCTCCGGCGCCATCGTCGCCCCGGCGTCGTAGGCGATCCGGCTGATCTCCCCGGCGAGCTCGATGTCGCGCGAGGTCAGGCCCCCGACGTCGTGGCTGACCAGACCGAGGCCGACCCAGTTGTAGCGCAGGTCGATGTCCGGGTGGTGGTTCGCCTCGTCGGCGGCTGCGGCGATCGCGGTGACGACCGCCAGCGCCGCCTCGAAGTCGGCGACCTTCACCCGGGTGCGCAGCATGCCGCTCACCTCGCGCCAGTCGCGGGGGGCCTGCGCGAGGACCTCGTCGCTGGTCAGGACCTGCTTGTGGTTGCTCATGTGATCCACGCTATTCCCCTGAGGCACTCGCCCCAAGGGGTCGGGCTGGGTAACCTCCGAGCATGACGGGCGCGGCATTCTTCGATCTGGACCGGACACTGGTGCCCAAGGCCAGCGGACCGGCACTCTCCGCAGCGATGCGGGAGACCGGTCTGCTCTCGGCGCGGATGCCGGGCGAGGCCCTGGTCTTCGGGTACTTCAACCTCCTCGGCGAGTCGATCGGGTCGATCGCGCTCGCCCGCCAGGCGGTGCTGCTCGCCAAGGGCAAGCCCGCCGACGCCTTCGACGAGGCCGCCGAGCTGGCCGCGGACGTGCTCGAGCCGATGGTCGGGCCCTTCGCCAAGGTCCTCATCGAGGAGCACAAGGCCGCAGGGCGCCCCGTCGTCCTCGCGACCACCACGCCCGAGCACCTCGTCCGCCCGCTGGCGGAGCGGCTGGGGATGGACGACGTGGTCGCCACCCGGTACGAGGTCGGGGAGGACGGGACCTTCACCGGGAGGACCGACGGGCACTTCGTGTGGTCGATGGGCAAGATCGCCGCCGTGCGGGAGTGGGCGGAGCGGGAGGGGATCGACCTGTGGGAGTCCTTCGCCTACTCCGACTCGGTCTACGACGCCCCGCTGCTCAAGGCGGTCGGGAACCCCGGTGCGGTCAACCCGGATCCGCGCCTCACCGCGCTCGCGATGGCGGCCCGGTGGCCGGTGCTGCACTTCGACGCCTCGCCGGGGGTCTTCAAGATCCCGGTGCTCGGGATGGAGCTGCAGCGGGTGGTCACGCTGCTCGCCCGGCCGGAGGTCTTCCCCTACGCCCGCTTCACCGTCGAGGGTGCCGAGAACGTCCCCACCGACGGGCCGGCCATCCTCGTGGGGAACCACCGCTCGTACTTCGACGTCGCCGCGATGGCGGTGGCGATGGGGCGCACGAACCGCACCGCGCGCTTCCTCGGCAAGAAGGAGCTCTTCGACGTGCCCGGCATGGGTCAGTTCTTCCGCGCCGGGGGCGGGATCAGCGTCGACCGCAACAACAGCGACCCGGACTCGCCGAGTGCCTTCGCTTCGGCCACCCGCTCCCTCGCCGGCGGCGAGCTCGTCGCGATGATGCCGGAGGGCACCATCCCGCGGGGCATCAAGTTCTTCGAACCGGGCATGGAGGGGTTCAACGGCGCCGCCCGCCTGGCCCACCTGAGCAAGGTGCCGGTCATCCCCTTCGGCATCAGCGGGACCGAGCAGGTGTGGCCGCGCTCCGAGCGGCTCCCGCGGATGACCAACCTGCTCTCCCCGCCGCGGGTCAAGGTGACCTTCGGTGAACCGGTGGACCTGAAGTACCGGTCGGTGCCGCGGGACATGGAGCGCATCCTCGACGCGATCCAGG
>CAYLUX010000138.1:0-5718 GCA_964386935.1 uncultured Janibacter sp. | reverse complement strand
GCAGGAGGGCTCGTCGCCCTCGGCACAGCCGGGGCGATTGCCGACCCGGGAGGCGGCAACGACAACGCGGCAGAGCACCAGATGATCTGTCACGCGCTCGGAACGCCGGACGACGCCGGCAACGGCTACAACATGATCTCGCCGTCGAAGACCGGTGTCGCGAGGGGCCACGCCAACTGGGACTTCAAGGCCGGTCAGCTCCCGGCCGAGGGCATGGACGAGGGCCACCTGGCCGACATCATCCCGCCCTTCACCTACATGGATCCCACGACCAAGGAAGAGGTCGACTTCCCGGGGCAGAACTGGGACGACGAGGGCCAGGCGATCTACGACAACGACTGCGTGGTGCCGGACGAGGAGCCGACCGAGCCCACGGAGCCGACCGAGGAGCCGACCGAGCCCACGGAGGAGCCCACGGAGCCGACCGAGCCGACCGAGGAGCCCACGGAGCCGACGGACGAGCCGACCGAGGAGCCCACGGAGCCGACGGACGAGCCGACCGAGGAGCCCACCGAGGAGCCGACCGAGCCGACGGACGAGCCCACGGAGCCGACCGACGAGCCCACGGACGATGACGAGGTCGTCGTCCCCCCCGCCGGTGAGGACGACACCACCCCGCCGGCCGCGGGTGACGCGGGCCAGCCGGAGACTCCGGTGGTCGTCCAGACCGACGGCACCGGCGCTTCGGACAACTCGATGCTCGCGGCCCTCGGTGTCGCGATGCTCTTCGCCGGTGGCGCGACCGCCGTCGCCATCGGGGCCGGAGTGAGCGGCCGCCGCCACTGATCGACGACGCCACGACGAAGGGGGCCCGTCGCACCGATCCGGTGCGGCGGGCCCCCTTCGTGCTGCCGGGAGCCGCTGGACAAGAGAAACCGCCCCTTGGCAAGAGTTTCAAACTCTTGCCAAGGGGCGGTTTCTCGGGTCACCCGAGAAACGCGGGACTCGGGTGACGAAGGGGGGCGAGCCCCTCAGCCCTTGATGAGGCCCAGCTTGGTCACGGCCTCGCGCTCCTCGGTGAGCTCGGCGACGGTGGCGTCGATCTTGCCCTGGCTGAAGTCGTTGATCTCCAGGCCCTGGACGATCTCCCACTCGCCGTCCTTGACGGTGACGGGGAAGGAGGAGATGAGGCCCTCGGGCACGCCGTAGGAGCCGTCGGAGCAGACCGACATCGAGACCCAGTTGCCCTCGGGGGTTCCCTGGGCCCAGTCGCGGGCGTGGTCCACGGTCGCGGAGGCGGCCGACGCGGCGGAGGAGGCGCCGCGGGCCTCGATGATGGCGGCGCCGCGCTTGGCGACGGTCGGGATGAAGGTCTTCTCCAGCCACTCCTGGTCACCCACGGCCTCGGCGGCGTTCTTGCCGGCGACCTCGGCGTGGAAGATGTCCGGGTACTGGGTGGCGGAGTGGTTGCCCCAGATCGTCATCTTCTTGATGTCGGTGACCGGCACGTCCAGCTTCGAGGACAGCTGGCTGATCGCGCGGTTGTGGTCCAGGCGGGTCAGCGCGGAGAACTGCTTCTTCGGGATGTCCGGGGCGTTGCTCATCGCGATGAGCGCGTTGGTGTTCGCCGGGTTGCCGGTGATCGTCACGTGCACGTCGTCGGCGGCGACCTTGTTCAGCGCCGCGCCCTGCGGGGCGAAGATGCCACCGTTGGCCTCGAGGAGGTCGCCGCGCTCCATGCCCGGGCCGCGCGGGCGGGCGCCGACGAGGAGGGCGTGGTTGACGCCGTCGAAGACCTTCTCCGGGTCGTCGCCGATCTCGACGCCGGCGAGGGTCGGGAAGGCGCAGTCGTCGAGCTCCATGACGACGCCCTCGAGGGCCTTCAGCGCGGGGGTGATCTCCAGGAGACGCAGCTCGACGGGGGTGTCGGGCCCGAACAGGGAGCCGCTGGCGATGCGGAAGAGAAGGCTGTAGCCGATCTGACCGGCCGCACCGGTGACGGCGACCTTGACGGGAGTGTTGCTCACTGGGGTACCCCTTCGTGGCTTGGGAGTAGGAAAGCTGCCGCCATCGACGCTAGCAGCGTGCGCCCTCCGCCCGGCAGTCAGGTCGCGGTGTGGTCATCCCATCTCGATGAGCGCCACGGGGTCCGTCGTCGGTTGCTTGGACCCGTCGGCGGGCTCCACGGACAGGCCGACGCCGACCGCGGTCTCGATGTCACCCTCGAGCACCGCCTCGCCGTCGCCCGGCACCATGCCGGCGGAGACCATCGACCCGTCCGGGCGCTGCAGCCACGCCTGGTAGGCATGTCCCTGCCCGGGCTCGGGCAGGTCCTCGAGCCGGACCACCGCCTTGTCGAGGCGGTTGCTGCGCGTGACCGTGACGGTCCCGCCGTGGCTCGCCTCGGCCCGCCAGGTGTGCGCGTCGGGGGCGTCGGCCACCTGCTCGACGGGGTCGGGATCCTGCTGCAGCTGCTGCCAGGCCAGACCGCCGCCGACCACGAGGGCGGCCGCGGCGGCGAGGGCCACCCAGGTGCGCCCACGCCGGGAGAAGGGGATGGCGCGGTGGCGGCCGACGGCCTCACCGACCTCGGGCTCCTCGACCGGCGGTGGGTCCTGCCGCGTGGTGCGGGCGCGGGCGAGCACCTCCTCGCGCAGGGACGGGGGCGGCGGGGCCGCGACGGTGTCCGCGAGCAGGGGCGTGACCTCGCGCAGCGAGGCGACCTCCTCGCGGCAGGACGAGCACTGCTCCAGGTGGCGCTCGAAGTCTCGGCGCTCCTCCTCGCTGAGGGCGTCGAGGACGTAGGCCCCGGACAGGCTGTGCAGCTCCTCGCTCATGACGTCACCCCCAGCTGGTCCCGCAGGCGGATCAGGCCGTCCCGGATCCGGGTCTTGGCCGTGCCGAGCGGCAGCTCGAGCAGACCGGCCACCTCACGGTGGGTGTACCCGCCGAGGTAGGCCAGCGTCACGGCCTCGCGTTGGTGCTCGGTGAGAGTCGCCAGGGCGACGTGCACCCGCCGCGCCTCGAGCCGCCCGGTCGCCTGCTCGGCCGTCGTGTCCGTCTCGGCCTCGTGGCTGCGGGCCTCGTAGGCATCGTCGCGCACCACCTCGGCCTGGCTGCTGCGCACCCGGTCCACCGCCCGGCGGTGGGCGATCGTCATGAGCCAGCCGGGTGCCGAGCCGCGCGCCGGGTCGAAGCGGGCGGCGGTGCGCCACACCTCCAGGTACACCTCCTGGGTCACCTCCTCCGACTGCGCCGGGTCGCGCAGGACCCGCAGCACCAGGCCGTACACCCTCGGCGCCGACTCGTCGTACAACCGCGCGAAGGCGGCGTCGTCCCCCTTCGCCACGGCCCGGAGGGTCTCGGCGAGACCGGTCCGGGTGCCACCGGCGGCCCCGGCATGCCTGCCGGGGCGGTCGGGGAGTGGGCACACACCGTCCATGATGGTGCTTCGGAGCCACCCCCGCTCCCGGATGGGTCCGGACGGGCGAAGGGGGCCTGCGGCACCGGCCGCAGACCCCCTTCGCCGGTGGTCGATCCTCCTCAGAGGGCGTCGATGATGCCGTTCAGCGTGGCGCTGGGGCGCATCGCCGCGGCTGCCTTCTCCTGGTCGGGGCGGTAGTAGCCGTCGAGGTCGACCGGGTTGCCCTGCACCCCGATGAGCTCCTCGTTGATCTTCGCCTCGTTCTCCCGGAGGGAGCCGGCGACCGAGGCGAAGCGCTCGGCCAGCCCGGCGTCGTCCTGCTGCGCGGCGAGGGCCTCCGCCCAGTAGAGCGCGAGGTAGAAGTGGCTGCCCCGGTTGTCGATCTGGCCGATCTTGCGGGCCGGGGACTTGTTCTCCTCGAGGAACTTCGCGATCGCGGTGTCCAGGGTGTCGGCCAGGACCTGCGCCTTGGGGTTGTCGAAGGTCTTGGCCAGGTGCTCCAGCGAGGCGCCGAGCGCGGAGAACTCACCGAGGGAGTCCCAGCGCAGGTAGTCCTCCTTGAGGAACTGCTGGACGTGCTTCGGTGCGGAGCCACCGGCACCGGTCTCGAAGAGACCGCCGCCGGCCAGCAGCGGGACGATCGAGAGCATCTTCGCGCTCGTGCCGAGCTCGAGGATGGGGAAGAGGTCGGTCAGGTAGTCGCGCAGCACGTTGCCGGTGACCGAGATGACGTCCTCGCCCTTGCGGATGGTCTCGAGGGTCCAGGTGATGGCCTCGACCGGCGGGAGGATCTTGATGTCCAGACCCTCGGTGTCGTGCTCGGGCAGGTACTGCTCGACCTTGGCGATGACCTGGGCGTCGTGGGCCCGCTCCTTGTCCAGGTAGAAGACCGCGGGGGCGCCGGTCGCGCGGGCGCGGCTGACGGCGAGCCGCACCCAGTCCCGGATCGGGACGTCCTTCGCCCGGCTCATCCGCCAGATGTCACCGGCCTGGACCTGGTGCTCGTGGACGGTCTCCCCGGCCTTGTCGGTCACCGTGACGGTGCCGTCGGCGGGCACGACGAAGGTGGTCGGGTGGGAGCCGTACTCCTCGGCCTTCTGCGCCATGAGGCCGACGTTGGGGACGGTGCCGATGGTGGCGGGGTCCAGCGCGCCGTTCTTCTTGTGCTCCTCGATGACGGCGGCGTACATCGGGCCGTAGGAGCGGTCCGGGATCATCGCCAGGGTCTCGGACTGGCCGTCGTCGGCGTTCCACATCTGGCCCGAGTCGCGGATGACGACCGGCATGGAGGCGTCGATGATGACGTCGCTGGAGACGTGCAGGTTGGTGATGCCCTTGCTCGAGTCGACCATCGCCAGGGCGGGGCGCTCCGCGAAGACCGCGTCGATGTCGGCGCGGATCTCCTCCTGCTTCGCCTGCGGCAGCGACTCGATCGAGGTGTAGAGCGAGCCGAGACCGAAGTTCGGGTTCACGCCGGCCTCGGCGAGGGCGTCGGCGTGCTTGTCCATGACCTCACCGAGCCACACCGAGACGGCGTGCCCGAAGAGGACCGGGTCCGAGACCTTCATCATCGTGGCCTTCAGGTGCAGCGAGAGGAGCAGGTCCTCCTGCTTCGCGGCCTCGATCTGCCGGGAGTAGAAGTCCCGCAGCGCCGAGACCGACATGAAGGTGGCGTCGACGATCTCGCCGGCGAGCACCGGCACGGACTCCTTCAGGACGGTCTCGGTGCCGTCCTTGGCCACGTGGGTGATCTTCAGGTCGTCGTCGGCGGACATCGTCGTGGACTTCTCGTTGCCGTAGAAGTCGTCCCCGGTCATGGACACGACGCGGGCCTTGTTGTCCGCGGTCCACGGGCCGAGCTTGTGCGGGTGCTTCTTCGCGAACTCCTTGACCGACTGCGGCGCGCGGCGGTCCGAGTTGCCCTCGCGCAGCACGGGGTTCACCGCGGAGCCGAGGACATTGGCGTAGGCGGCGTGGACCGCATTCTCCTCCTCGGTCTTCGGCTCGCCCGGGTAGTCCGGCAGGTCGTAGCCCTGCTGCTGCAGCTCGGCGATGGCGGCGCGCAGCTGCGGCACCGAGGCGGAGATGTTCGGCAGCTTGATGATGTTGGTCTCGGGGGACTGGGTCAGCTCCCCGAGCCGGGAGAGGTGGTCCGGGACCCGCTGCTCCTCGGTGAGGCGGTCGGGGAACTGGGCGAGGATGCGCCCGGCCAGCGAGATGTCACTGGTCTCGAGCTCCACGCCGGTACCCGAGGTGAAGGCCTGGACGATCGGCAGGAAGGAGTGCGTGGCCAGTGCCGGCGCCTCATCGATCTTGGTCCAGATGATCTTCGCGGTCATGAAAGTCCCTTCCGT
>CAYLUX010000137.1:0-5754 GCA_964386935.1 uncultured Janibacter sp. | reverse complement strand
AAGGCCACCGAGGACGCGGTGAGGATCAGGCCGACGACGGTGGCCCGGTCCTTCTGCGCGAACCACGTGGTGATGAGGTACATGATCCCCGGGTACAGACCCGCCTCCGCGGCACCGAGCAGGAGCCGGAGCACGTAGAAGACCGTCGGGCTCGAGATGAACATCATCGCCATCGTGATCAGGCCCCACGTCACCGCGATCCGGCTGATCCAGACCTTCGCCCCGATCTTGTGCAGGAGCAGGTTGCTCGGCACCTCGAGCGCCGCGTAGGTGATGAAGAACAGGCCTGCCCCGAGGCCGTAGGCCGCGGCGTCGATCCCGGCGTCGACCTCGAGCGAGTTCTTCGCCAGCCCGACGTTGGTGCGGTCGACGAAGGCCATGAAGTAGGCGGCCATCAGTAGTGGCACCAGACGCAGGAAGGCCTTCTTCGTCGCCCGTGCGTGCACCTGGTCCGACGTCGTTGTCGGTGATGTCATGGGAGCTCCTGTGGGTGAAAGACGGTTCACGAGGATAATGAACTCGGATTCAGGTTCATGTCAAGCGGTCCCGCTGGGACGACGTCGATGTAGTGTCAGACCTGACATGAATCCGGCTTCATGTACATCAAGGACGGAAGGACCCTCCGCATGGACCTCGACACCCACGTCGCCGATCTCCGCGCACTCCACGCCGCACGGCGGCCAGAAGGCGTCCCTGCCGAGACGGTCCACCCGCTGGGTGAGATCACGATCCCCGCGCACGTGACCGCGTGGGCGCGCGCCCGCCCCGACCACGTCGCCCTGTCCCTGGAGGGGACGAGCCACACCTACGCCCAGCTGGACGACGCCCACCGTCGTCTCGCGAGCTGGATGGCCGCTCGCGGCGTGGGCCGTGGTGACCGGGTGGCGGTGCACCTGGGCAACTGCACCGAGTTCGTCATCGCATTCCTCGCGGTCCTGCGCCTCGGCGCGGTCCACGTGCCCGTCAACCCGATGTTCCAGGCGGCCGAGCTGGCACACGAGCTGACCGACGCCGAGCCGGCCCTCATCATCACCTCGAGCCCGCTCCTCCCCGCGCTCGATGCCGCGGGCGATCGGGTCCCCCCGGTCCCCCGACTGGTCGTCGACGGGCCCGGTGCGTGGGAGGAGGCACTGGCGTGCGAGGCGTACGCCGAGGACGACGGCGACCTCGACGCCCTCGCCGCACTCAACTACACCGGTGGCACGACCGGCCTGCCCAAGGGCTGCCGTCACTCCCAGCGGCACATGCTCTACACGGCGGCCAGCGCCGCCACCGCGACGAGGATCCCGGCCGACGGCTCCCACGTCGGCCTGTGCTTCCTGCCGGTCTTCTGGATCGCCGGTGAGGACCTCGGCATCCTCCTGCCCCTCGTCGTCGGTGGCACGAGCATCCTCATGCGCCGGTGGGACGCCGCCACGACGGTCGACCTCATCGAGACCCACCGGGTGACCCTCATGGTCGGCACGGTCGAGAACTACCTGGAGATGATCGACCTCGGTCTGCAGGGCCGCGACCTCGCCTCGCTGCAGGACCCCCAGGCCGTCTCCTTCGTCCGCAAGATGACTCCCGAGGTCCGCCGGCAGTGGGCGGCGGCCGTCCCCGGTTCGCTCCTGCGCGAGTCCGCCTACGGCATGACCGAGACGCACACCATCGACGTGGTCCCCTACGGGTTCGCCGAGGGGGACCTCGACCTGCTCGCCGAGCCGGTGTTCTGCGGCATCCCGGTTCCCGGGACGGACATCGCCGTCGTCGAGTTCGGGACCCAGGACCCCGTGCCGCTCGGTCAGGTCGGCGAGATCATCGTGCGCAGCCCGTCGGTCACCGACGGCTACTGGCGCAACCCCGACGCCACCGCCGAGCAGCTCGTGGACGGCTGGATCCACACCGGGGACAACGGCCGGATCGACGAGGACGGCTACCTGCACTACCTCGGCCGCGAGAAGGAGATGATCAAGGTCAACGGGATGAGCGTCTTCCCCGCGGACGTGGAGATGCTGCTCGCCCAGTACCCGGGGGTCGACTCCGTCGCCGTCGTGCCGACCGACGACCCGGAGCGCGGTCAACGCCCGGTCGCCTTCGTGACGACCCGGCCGGGCGAGAGCGTCACGGCCGACGAGATCACCGCATGGAGCCGGGAGAACATGGCCGCGTACAAGGTGCCCGTCGTCTCGGTCGTCGGCAGCCTGCCGATGACGACCACGGGCAAGGTCCGCAAGCACGAGCTCGCCGACGACGCCCGGCGACTCACCTCCTGACCCCTCTCCCCCTTCCCCCGCCTGACGAAAGTGGTCACATGAGCCTGCTCATCGCCAACCGCGGCGAGATCGCCGAACGCATCACCCGGGCCGCGACGTCGCTCGGGTGGCCGGTGCACCGCGTGCACGCCGCCGACGAGCCGGCGCCCACGCCCACCTCCGTGCGTCTGGGCACCCCCGGCGTCGCCGCCTACCTCGATGTGGAGGGGGTCGTCGCCGCCGCCGTCGCCGTGGGCGCCACCCACCTCCATCCGGGCTACGGGTTCCTCAGCGAGAGCCCCGAGCTCGCCCGGGCCTGCGCCGACGCCGACGTCGTCTTCATCGGCCCCTCGCCGAAGGTGCTCGAGCTCTTCGGCGACAAGGGCAGCGCACGCCGGCACGCGCAGTCGCTCGGTGTGCCGGTCATGGCTGCCACCGAGCCTGCTGCCGACCTCGCCCAGGTGCGCACCCTCTTCGCCGAGCACGGCGACGGCATCATGATCAAGGCCACCGCCGGTGGGGGCGGCCGGGGCATGCGGCAGGTGTTCCTCGCCGAGGAGATCGAGGAGGCCTACCGGACCTGCCGGTCCGAGGCCCAGCGTGCCTTCGGTCGCGACACCGTCTACGCCGAGCGCCTCATGACCGAGGCGAAGCACGTCGAGGTCCAGGTCCTCGGTGACGGCACCGGCGCGGCGGTCACCTTGGGCGAGCGCGAGTGCAGCGTCCAGCGACGCCACCAGAAGGTCCTCGAGTTCGCCCCCAGCCCCGCCCTCACCGACGGCGAGCGAGCGGTCCTGCTCGACCACGCGCGTCGCCTCATCGAGCCGCTCGGCTACCTCGGCCTGGCCACCGTCGAGTTCCTGGTGTCGGCCGACAGCCTGGGCTCCGCGGACGGCAGCACCCTCGACCACGCCTTCATCGAGGTCAACCCCCGCGTGCAGGTCGAGCACACCGTCACCGAGGAGGCCCTCGGGCTCGACCTCGTCGCTGCCCAGCTGCAGGTCGCCGCCGGCCGGACCCTCGAGGACCTCGGGCTCGTCGACGACCGGCTGCCGCCCCGCGACGTCTTCGCCATCCAGTCCCGGGTCAACGCCGAGCGCATCCACTCGGGCGCCTCGGTGGCGACGACCGGCACCGTCACCACGGTGACGTGGCCCGAGGGTGCGCGCATCGACAGCCACGCCCGCCCGGGACTGGTCGTCGACGGCACCTTCGACTCGCTCCTGGCCAAGGTGATCACCCGTACCGAGGGCACCTGGGCCGAGGCCTGTCGGGAGGCGGACGCCGCGCTGGCCACCCTGCACATCGACGGCATCGAGACCAACGTCTCCCTCCTGCGCGGCCTGCTCGCCGACCCGCAGGTCACCGCGGGCACGGTGACGACCGACCACCTCGACTCCCTGCTCGCGCTCGAGGCCGAGCAGGACGAGTCGGACGTCGTCGACGACACGGAGCACCTGGCCTCCCCCGTCGCCGGCACCGTGGTGGCACTCGGCGCCGGGGTCGGTCAGACGGTCGGCCGACGCACGGCGGTGGTCACGCTCGAGGCGATGAAGATGGAGCATCCGCTGCGTCTGCGGGCTCCGGCCACGATCACCGCCTGGCACGTCGCCGTCGGTGACCAGGTGGCTCCCGGCGACCGGCTGGCGACGATGACCCCGACCGCCGACCACGTCGAGGACGAGTCCACCGGGGACGAGGTCGACCTCGACCACGTCCGACCCGATCTCGCCGAGCTGCAGGAGCGTCGCCGGCTCACCCGCGACGAGGCCCGTCCGGCGGCGGTCGCCAAGCGACATGCCCGCGGTCACCTCATGGCCCGCCAGTGGCTCGACCTCCTGCTCGACCAGGACACCTTCCTGGAGTACGGCACCTTCCCGGTGGCCGCGCAACGCTCCCGGCGCACGGTGGAGGACCTCGTCGCGAACACCCCGGCGGACGGCATCGTCACGGGTACCGGGCGCGTCGCCGGCGGCCATGTCGCGGTGCTCGCCTACGACTACACGGTGCTCGCCGGCACCCAGGGCTACTTCAACCCCAAGAAGACCGACCGGATGCTCGGCATCGCCAAGGACCGTGGCCTCCCGGTCGTCTTCTTCGCCGAGGGCGGCGGCGGGCGCCCCGGCGACACGGACACCTCCGACGTGCTCGCGTCGGGGCTCGGCGTGCACACCTTCGCCATGCTCGGGTCCCTCAGCGGACAGGTGCCGGTCGTCGGCGTCGTCACCGGACGCTGCTTCGCCGGCAACGCCGCGCTCCTGGGCTCCTGCGAGGTCATCATCGCCACCCGTGACGCAAACGTCGGCATGGCCGGTCCGGCGATGATCGAGGGGGGCGGGCTCGGGAGTCACCGCCCGGAGGACATCGGCCCGACCTCCGTCCAGTCGCCCAACGGTGTCATCGACGTCCTCGTCGAGACCGACGAGGAGGCGATCGAGGCCGCGCAACGGTACCTGTCCTACTTCCGGCCCGACCGCTCGGAGTGGACCGCAGCGGACCAGCGGCACCTCCGACACGTCGTGGGAGAGAACCGCAAGCAGGTCTACGACATCCGCGAGCTCATCACCACCCTCGCCGACGACGACTCCGTCCTCGAGCTGCGCCGTGACTTCGGCATCGGGGCGATCACGGCACTGGTCCGGGTCGAGGGCCAGCCGATGGGCCTCGTGGCGAACGACCCGGCGCACCTCGGCGGTGCGATCGACGCCGAAGCGGCCGACAAGATGGCCCGCTTCCTCCAGCTGTGCGACGCCCACGGCCTGCCGGTGGTCTCGCTCTGCGACACCCCCGGCTTCATGGTCGGCCCCGAGTCGGAGGAGACGGCGACGGTGCGGCACTTCGGGCGGCTCTTCGTCATCGGTGCCCACCTGCGGATCCCCGTGATCACCATCGTGGTGCGCAAGGCGTACGGCCTCGGTGCGCAGGCGATGGCGGCCGGTGGCTTCGGCCGCCCGCTCGCCACGATCGCCTGGCCGACGGGCGAGATCGGTGGCATGGGTCTCGAGGGCGCGGTGCGGCTGGGCTACTCCAAGGAGCTGGCGGCCATCGTCGATCCGCAGCAGCGCGAGGCCCGCTACGAGGAGCTGCTCGACCAGCACTACGAGACGGGCAAGGCGATCAACGGCGCGATGAAGCACGAGCTCGACGAGGTGATCGATCCCGTCGACACCCGCCGCTGGATCGTGGACGCCCTCGGCGGCTGGCGGGCGGGCGCGGTACCCGGCGGTCGGTACATCGACACCTGGTGAGCTCCGACGCGCAGCAGGACGACCGACGGCGGGCACCCAGCGAGGTCATCGCTGCGTGCCCGCCGTCTCGCGCGTGCGCCGGGGCACGCACCCGGATCAGAAGATCTCGATGAGGCCAGCGGCTCCCATGCCTCCGCCGACGCACATGGTCACGACGCCGTAGCGGGCGCCGCGGCGCTTGCCCTCGATGAGCACGTGCCCGGTCATCCGCGCGCCGCTCATCCCGTAGGGGTGGCCGATGGAGATGGCGCCGCCGTTGACGTTGTACTTCG
>CAYLUX010000136.1:3031-5758 GCA_964386935.1 uncultured Janibacter sp. | reverse complement strand
AGACTGCGCTTGCCCTCGTAGATGCAGTCGACGGGACACTCCTCGATGCAGGCCTTGTCCTTGAGGTCCACACAGGGCTGCGCGATGACGTAGGTCATGTGACCTTTCCTTCTCGGGGCGGGCATGCGCCCCCGGTCCTGGGACGCATCACTGGGGTCATCGTATGACGGTCCGCGCCGCGGGAGGCGGGGACCCCGCACAGGCTGCCGGGAAGGACCGGGAGACCGACGGCACAATGTCGTGCATGGACGACCTCCCCATCGGCTCCCGTGTCTCCCTCCGTCGGCGGTTGGCGCCGGAGGAGGTGACACCGAAGTACTCGATGACGGACGTGACCGGCCAGCTGGTCGACGCCGACGAGACCCACCTGTGGGTCCAGACTCGTCGGGGGCAGGTGCAGGTGGCCCGGGCCGACCTCGTCGCCGCCCGGGTGGTCCCGCCGCGGCCGGTGCGCCGGGGTGCGCCCCACCGCGCCGTCGGCATCGGCGACCTGCAGCGGATCATGGCCAAGGGGCAGCCGGGGCTGGAGCAGGAGTGGCTCGGCGCCGAGTACGAGGGCTGGCTGCTGCGCTCCGCCGGCCGCTGGACGGGCCGGTCCAACTCCGTGCTCACCGTCGGCGACCCGGGCCTCCCGCTCGAGGAGGCCGTCGCGAGCGTCGAGCGCTGGTACGCCGACCGTGGGGCACCCGCCCTCTTCATGCTCCCCCGGCCCACCGGGGCGGGCGCCGCCGAGGACCCGCTCGGTGAGCTGCTGCTCGGCCGCGACTTCGTCGAGAGCGCGCCGGTCGACGTGCTCACCGGCCGGGTCAGCGACCTCGTCGTGGCCGGTGGGCAGCCGGAGGGGCTGCGGCTCGCGAGCTCCCCCACCCCGGACGAGGACTGGTTCGGCGGCTGCGGGCCGCGGCTGCAGGAGCACCTCGAGACCGCGCGCCGCGTGCTCACGATCCCCCGTCAGCAGGTCTTCCTCACCGCCCACGACGACGAAGGGGGCGCGGCCGGCGTCGTGCGCGTGGCCATGGACGACGCCTGGGCCGGCATCTTCGGCCTGCACGTGGTGCCGGAGCGCCGGGGGCAGGGCATCGGTCGCTGGCTCACCCGCGAGGCGGCGCTGGCGATCCAGGCGGCCGGGACGGACCTGGTCTACCTCCAGGTGGAGCGGGACAACGCCCCCGCCCGGAGCCTGTACACGGCTCTCGGCATGGAGGTCCACCACGAGTACGCCTACCTGCGCCCGCCGCGGTGAGCGCTCAGCCGGTGCAGACGACCTCGTCCTCGGGGACGTAGTGGGTGTAGAAGTCCGAGGTCTTCACGACCTTGCCGTCGTTGATGAACTCCCGCTTGACGGTGATGTCGAAGCCCGGCGTCGGTGACTGGCTCACGCAGTCGGCGGAGTCGTCGACGATGCGCTCCGGCTCGGTGATGTTGCGCCGCTCCCCCATGTCGGCCCGGACGTCGTCGTAGGGCGCCCGCCCGTGGAAGGTCACGGTGACGTCGTCGCCCTCGACGTGGGCCTTGATGAGGATGCCGGCGCCGGTGTTGTTGGTGAACTTCTGGTCCACCTCCGGCCAGGAGATCGTCGCCTCTCGGCCCTCCGGGTAGCGCGAGATGTACCAGGAGTGGGGGTGGAACTCCTCGATCTTCGCCCCGGAGAAGAAGACCGCGTTGAAGAGCGTCGTCGACAGCTGCGAGATGCCGCCCCCGTAGTCGTCGACGAGGCGGCCGTTCTCGATGACCGGCGCGGCGTTGTAGCCCTTGGCGGCGGTGCGCTCGCCGAGCCGGGCGTTCAGCGAGAAGGTCTCCCCCGGCTTGACGTAGGTGCCGTCGAGACGGCGGGCCGCGGTGTCGATGTTCTCGGTGCGCTCGGCATCGTCGGTCAGGTGGGTCGTGAAGGTGGAGATCTCCTCCTTCGGGAGGGTCTTGCGCGCCTGCGCGGTGGTGAAGTCCGCGGTCGTCACCGCGGATTCGATGGTGACCGTGCGCTCCTTCGCCCCCTGGTTCTCCATGGCCTGCGAGACGGTGTCGGCCATCCCCTTCGTCTGCAGCCCGAAGCCCTTCTTCGAGGGTCGGACCCGGTAGTCGTCGTCTCCCTTCCAGGTGACGGAGGCGTCCTGCGCGGGCTGGAACTCACCGGACTCCTCGGCGGCCATCTCGACGGCCTCCACGAGCTTCTTGTCGTTGATCCGTGCCTGCAGCTCGCCCTTGGCGGAGTGCACGGAGACGGCGTCGGCCAGCTGCTTCGGCGTGACCTTGAAGGAGATCTCGGCGGCCTCCCCCTTCGCCGTGGGGTCGGTGCTGTGGACGGTGATCGGCCCGGAGAGCAACGGCTCCAGGTCCTCGTCGACGAAGTCGTCGGCCTCGGACTGGGTGATGTCGGCCTCGACCTGCTCCGTGGGGGCGTCGAAGGTCCGTTCCTGCGGCCAGCCGTCCTCGATCTGCTCGGCGAGCGCGTCCCGGTCCACCGACCGGCCCGGCTCGGCCTTGCTCTGCCGGATGTCGGTGCCCTTGAGGGTGACCTTGCCGTCCACGGGCTTGCGGTCGACCTTCGCGGCGGCCTTGTCGATCGCGGCGCCCAGCGCGTCCTGGTCCACGTCGGTGCTGATCGGGCGGTCGGACCCGCCGACCACGCGCTTCACGAGGTCCACGGGGTTGGCGCTGAAGCCGGTCAGGCCCGACACGGACCCCTCGTAGTCGTAGGACAGGCCCGCCTTCTTCGGGTCCAGCCGGACC